>CAYRRF010000027.1:0-16093 GCA_964426595.1 uncultured Bdellovibrionales bacterium
GGTGCGCCGCTTGCTGGAGAATGGCGCTAATAGCTCATTTGTGCATCAGGTCTATGATAAAAATTATACGCTTGAAGCCATGCTGCGTAATCCACTCGATATTGTTTCGGCCTATCCCAGCAAACCGCACAGCGCTATTCCCTTGCCAGCCCAGCTTTATCCGGGACGTTTAAACTCGGTAGCACCTGATTTGTCAGACCGCGAAGACCGAACACAGCTTTTAAAAGCCATAGAAATCCAGCCTTCTTTGGAAAAATATACGCCTATTGATGTGTCACAAGTAGAAACCTGCATGCAAAAGGCTCACAGCGCTTTTGAAGCGTGGGATCGCAAGGGTGCTGGCGCACGCGCGGATATCATCGAACGTGTGGCGGATATTTTTACGCAGCGCCGGGACGAATTGCTGGGCTTGATTGTTGCGGAAGGTAAAAAGACGCTTCCGGATGCTATTTCCGAATGGCGGGAGGCGATCGACTTCTGCCGGTACTATGCACAGCAAGCGCGTTTGCATTTTGCCGAAGGTTCGGAGTTGCCCGGGCCTACAGGGGAAAGCAATAAGCTCTATGCCGAAGGGCGCGGTGTCTTTGTATGTATCAGTCCATGGAATTTTCCTTTGGCGATATTTGTAGGGCAGGTGGTTGCAGCCTTGGTCACCGGTAATTCCGTGCTGGCAAAACCGGCAGAGCAAACGCCGAATATTGCAGCGCGCGCTGTCGCCTTGATGCACGAGGCAGGGGTACCCAAAGATGTGTTGCAGCTTATCATCGGCCCGGGACGCAGTATCGGCTCGGCTTTGCTGGCGCATCCGCTTATTGCGGGTGTAGCTTTTACCGGTTCGACCGAAACGGCGTGGACCATGCAAAAAATCCTGGCAGACAAGCGCGGTCCGATTGTGCCGTTTATCGCTGAAACCGGTGGTCAGAACGCGATGATTGTCGATAGCACGGCGCTGGCGGAGCAAGTAGTAGATGATGTCATACGCAGCGCCTTTTTATCGGCGGGACAACGCTGTTCCGCTTTGCGCGTACTGTTCCTGCAGGAAGAAATATCGACTTCCGTTATAAATATGCTGCGTGGCGCGATGCAGGAGTTGCGTTTGGGTAATCCTGCAGATCTGTCCACTGACATTGCACCGGTCATCGATCTGAAAGCGCAGGAAAATTTGCAAAAACATGCAGAAGCCTTAAGCGAACAATGTCTTGCCACGGGCTGCTTGCCGGAAACATACCGGAATACGTTTGTAGTGCCGCAAGTGTTCCGCATTACTGCGATTGACGATCTGAAAGAAGAGCATTTCGGACCATTGCTGCATGTGGTGACATACAAATCAAAAGATCTGGATGCTGTCATTGCCGCCATCAACGCCACGCAGTATGGATTAACGCTGGGTATTCACAGCCGGGTGGAATCGCGCGTGCAATATATTGTGGAACGGGCGCGTGTCGGCAATATTTACGTGAATCGCGGCATGACCGGTGCGGTCGTGGGCGTACAACCTTTTGGCGGGATGAATCTTTCCGGAACTGGTCCCAAAGCCGGGGGTCCGCATTATTTATTCCGCTTTGTCACGGAAAAAACGGTTTCCATTAATACGACGGCGGCTGGCGGCAATACCACTCTGACCACTTTATCGGATGCGTAGAAAAATTGCACGCACGCTGATTTGTATTCTGCTGCTGGTGACCGCGGCGCAGCTGTCTGTGAAACACTATATCCAGCATAAATACCCCTATATACAGATGCAGCGCATTACATGGTACATGGATGGCATTGTTATCAAGCATGTGCAATGGAATAAAGGCGTGGTTCTGGATACGGTATATCTCGAAGGCAATCCTTGGCAAATTCTTCTCCAGGGTCCTTCCTATATCACCATTAAAAAAGCCACTATCGATACGGGATCTTTGGATCTTGATGTAAAAATGCCACTCCCGGACACACCGGTAGCCTTTAAAAATGTGGTTTTGCGCGTTCCGTATCAAGGACAAGACTATATTTTCAAAGGGCATTATGCCGCGATAGATGCGATGCATGATAAATTTACCTTTGACAGCGCGCGTGACGATTTGCAACTGCAATTTACGGTTGAAGCAACGCGTAAAGATGGGGCCTTGGTGGCTTTGGATCTAAGTGCCGAGGATTTTGCTTTTGATTGGCCCGGGATGCAATTGCGCCGGGGCAGCGGTTGGTTAAGCTTTCAGCTGCAAAACGATCATTGGGTGACGTCTGGCGAAATTGAAGCGGGGCTTTTTACCTACGCCAATCGTGTATTTTTAAAGCCGACTTATAGCCTGCAAAAAGACAGTAGTATTTTTACAGCAACGGACAAAGAAACCAGCAAAAAAGTTGAAATAGAGATGCGTTCGTTGCGGGCTACTGAGCTGCAGACGCGTTTGCTGGCGTGGTCTCGGGCAGCGGCGACACAATCGGAGTAATCGCCGGCGGCGCGCTCTCGGGGTAGTCGCAGCTGTCGCTGGAAATACCGATAAAGGATCGTGGTCCTTCGGTGATCGTAAAGCGGTATTCGCGATTTTGTACGATAATCGAATGATGTACGGGCAAAAGCCCGGTTTTTTCTTCTTTTTTGCCGCCGATGATTTGAAATTGAATGGTAACGGGTTTGCCCGGATCGAACCATGCTTCTTTATTGCGTTTATTGTTGACACTGGCTTCGCCTGTGCCGCTCACGGTAATCGCGCCATCTGCAAAAGTAACGGCGCTTTGCGGGCCTTTATAGATCGCTGTGGAAAGAATAAAACGTTTATTGACGGTGTCCGAACAATTTTGCGGCGGCTGGGACGAGCGCAAGACCTGGGCCAGGCGTTTAGCATCCATACCCTTGGCTAACTGGTCTTTCAACAACGCAACAAGCGGCGCCAGCTCTCCTTGTGGCATATCGCGCTTGTAGCGGTCGGCTAATTGCTGGTACTGGATAGAAAGTGTTTGGTACTTGGCTTGCAGATCGGTTTTGACTTCTTCCGTCATTTCGGTTTGTTGCTGCAAAGTCAGATTTTGCCGCTCCATCTGGCGGGTATCTTGTGCGTTTTTACGGCTGCCAATGGCATAGCCCAGCATCAACGTGGCGAAGAGAATGGCAAAGAGTGCCACCATGCGATAAAAATTCTCGCGGCTGCGTTGACGATAGCGATCTTGGTGGCTGCGCAAAATAAAAGACATTACAATTTGCGCTCCGTGCCAAAGGGGCGATAAAGAGGATCATCTTCCAGCATCGGCGTATCATAGCCGCCTAAATTACGCAGGCCAAGGCTAAACAGAATACGGGTGTCACTACCGCCCGTCAGGCGATCGGTCAAATCACGCTCGCCGCGCAGCGTGGCGCGCAGGCATTCATTTTTATATTGCAACGACAGGCCGGATTTAAGCAGGCCGCCATCGCCGGAAAGATCATGCAAGCCGTCTGCGCCCACCGACCATTGTTTATTCAGTGCTTTGGCGCCACTCAGGCCGAGCTGTTGGCGGTTTGTACCAATGCCGGTACCATCGACCTCTTGTGCGAAAATATAGCTGCCGCGCAATTCGTAATCTTCATCCATTAAAGCCGCTTGTAATTCGTGTTTGCGGCTCTGCAAGTTATCTTCGCTTAATTGAAAACGATAGTCGGTATAGAACCGATCATTAAAAGTAGTTTCCAGCTGTCCGACAAAATCCGAGCGATCATTTTCAAGGCCAGAACCGGCGGGGAAGGGGTTGCTGTCTGCCAGACGGAAACTTTGCCCGAGTGTTAAAAAAGCGGAATTGCCGTTGGTGTGATAGCCGCCCATTTTAACGCCATACGACACGTGCGAGCCGCCTTCGACACGGTCGATACCGGCAAAACGGCTGTCATCGAACAAATTGCTGATATTGACTTCGACGTCGCGTGAATCTTCGTTTGGTATGGACGAGCTGCTGGCGTTAGGGATAAGCGTCAATGCCATTTTCGGTTCAATCAAGGCGGTGATCATACCGCTGGGGCGAACAAGTGGATAGCTGGCAGTTGTTTGAAGAGATGGCATCAAGCGCGTTTCAGTGGCATCGATATTATTGCCGGTAGTGTTCGTATCATAGGGCGATGTCTGGCGGATCCAATAACCATCGGCGCGCATTTTGCCTTCGATATTGGTTTGTACCCCCATCGGCAGGATATCCCGCCGTTGCCAGGAAGGAACGGCGGAAATTTTAGATACGGATTGTTGCCCGTTACGGAACAAGGTAATGGTTTGGCTGTCCATGGCCCAGCGTCCACCCAGCAGAGCGTTCGGATCGCCAAACATGGAATAACGCGCCGATGGAAGAATGTCGGGCTGTTCCGATGTAATACCGGGACGCAAATCCTGGAAGTATGTAGCGCTGACGATGCCGTAATTCCGGCCTTTGAAATATTCGGTATAGACATCGTTCGTCAAAATATCGTCGTTGCTATACTCAAAATCTTTGAGATAATAATCATCCGAAGCGCGTCGTACATCAAAGCCCGCCCGCCATTGCGGGGTCAGGTTCATATAGCCGTTCGCATAGATATGGCCGCGAAGTTTTTCCGGTGTAATTAGCGTATCGTCGTTGCTGCCCCCGCGAATGGAACTTTGATTGACGCTGCCATTGAATTTTAGGACGCCGGTATCGAAGCGGTCGCGCCATTCCATACCTAGAACTTCGCCTGTTTTTTGTGTTTTAGTAAGTTCAAAGGTAGCATCCTGTTGCGGAGAGATGTTTTGGTAATAATAGTTCCGCAGCATAAAGCCTTTTTTGCTGTCATTGCTGAAGCGTGGCATCAACATTCCCGAGCGCGCCGTCACGCTGGGGTCCGGATGCGAAAAATAAGGCGCGTACATGATGGGCACGCCGTCAACATCCAATTTAGCGCCGTGGTAATAGACATCTTTGGTATTGCGGTCATGGACGACTTTATTTGCACGTCATTGCCACAACGGGGCCTTGTGCGGGTCTTCCGCGCATAAATTACACGGTGAATAAACCGCATCATGCAACACCGTCGTGTTATCGGACTTCTGTTCGCCGTAACGTGCAGCAGCGCGCGAACCATCGGCAAAGACCAGGCCGATTTGCTCAACGGCGCCGGTTTTTAGTTTGTTTTGCAGATCGATATGCTGTGCAAAGTAGGTTTGTCCGGTCTTGTCGACAATGATCACATGTCCGTCGGCGCTTACCTGGTCATGGGCACGATCATAGACAAGTGTATCAGCAAAGACCATCTGTCCTTCCTGCTCCAGTTCCACCTTTCCGGTGGCAGTAAAGACGTCTTTGTTCTGGTCGTAGGAAAATGTGTCCGCTTGTAACAAAGCCGGTGTGTTGCTGTTTTGTGCAAGGGTATTCGCGCTGTACAAGCACATAACTGAAACAGCAAGGGTCACCAGGCAACGCATGCTTAGGAAGTGAATCTCATAAAGTCCGGAACTTCAGCGCCAAAGCCGGCTTCTTTTTTTGCAGCAGGAGCAGGGGCTGGCAAAGGGGGAGGGGAAGAAGGTTTAGAGGACGACGAAGGAGTCGTAGAAGAAGATTTAGAAGGTGGAGCAGGAGGCGATTTAGGTGCGTCCTTTTCAAGAAAAGGAATTTTCTTTTGGATAAGTTTTTGTACTGCATCCAGTGTTTTGCTATCCTCATCCGTTACCAAAGTAATGGCATGTCCGGATTTACCGGCGCGCCCCGTGCGGCCAATGCGGTGCACATAGTCCTCGGCATTAAACGGCACGTCAAAGTTGAAGACATGGCTGACATCATCGATATCGATTCCGCGCGCTGCAACATCACTGCAGACAATAATCTGCGCTTGCCCTGATTTAAATTTTTCCAAATTAGCGTAGCGTTGCGCTTGTTCGAGATCGCCGTGCAAAGCCACCACGGATACGTTCTTTTTATATAAAAAGTTACGCACCTTGTCCGCGTCGATTTTGCGGTTGCAGAACACAAGGGCGCTGCTAGGAGTCAAATCGCGGATAAGATCGTATAATGTGTCAAGCTTGTGGCGCGGCGTGGTTTTGCACAGGAGCTGCGTAATATTTTGCCCCGTTGACGATTGACGTGAAACCGAGATCTCGCGCGGGGTTTGCAAAAACTGGCCGGCGAGTTTGCGAATGGCGTCGGGCATCGTAGCGGTAAACATCAATGTTTGTCGAATTTTAGGTAACAAGCGGGCGATTTTTTCGATATCCGGGATAAAGCCCATATCCATCATACGATCGGCTTCATCAATAACAAAGAATTTAACATCAGTCAGAATAAGTCCGCTGCGTTGCACATGGTCCAACAAACGCCCTGGGGTAGCAATCAGTATATCCACGCCTTTTTGCAAGGCGGCAGCCTGCGCAGGCATTGAGTCACCGCCAACCACAAGAGTGGATGTAATATTAGTATGCTTGCCGTAGTTGTTGATGTTCTCGACAATCTGCGCTGCCAGTTCCCGCGTGGGTGCCAGGATCAAGGCGCGCGGCATGCGGGGCTTGGCTTTATTGGCCTGTAAAATTTCAAGCAAGGGCAGCGTAAACGAAGCCGTTTTGCCGGTACCGGTTTGAGCAACACCTAAAACATCCCGGCCCATCAGGATATAGGGAATGGCTTGTTCCTGAATCGGTGTCGGGTTGGTGTAGCCAACTTCCTCTATGGCTTTCAGCAGCTGGGCGTTCAAGCCGAGGTCGGGAAAGGTAGCTATTTCTGTCATCAAACATCCAAATCTTTAACGGCGAGAGCATTGTCTTGAATAAATTTAAAGCGCATTTCGGCTTTCTTACCCATGAGGCTTTGTACAAGATTCTGGGCGCCTTCGTTCATTTCCGGTGTCACCACCACGCGCAAAAGCTGGCGCGCTTTTGGGTCCATCGTCGTTTCTTTCAGCATGGCTGGAGGCATTTCACCTAAGCCTTTGAAGCGGCTGATATCGACTTTTTTGTTCGAGTCAAATTCTTTCTTCAAAAGTGTTTCTTTTTCCGCGTCGCTGAAAGCATACATAGCTTTTTTACCTTGTGCTAAACGGTATAGCGGGGGTTGCGCCAAAAAGAGGCGTCCATTTTCAATTAGCCCCGGCATTTTCGTGAAGAAAAAGGTCATGAGCAAGGATGCAATGTGCGCGCCATCGACATCCGCATCGGTCATGATGACGACGCGTTCGTAACGCACATCGTTCAATTTGAATTCGCGTCCCAGCCCACAACCCAAGGCCACGGTAAGGTCCTGGATTTCGCGGTTCTGCAATAATTTTTCTTCCGAAGCGCTTTCCACGTTCAGGATCTTACCGCGCAGCGGCAAGATAGCCTGTGTTTCACGGTTGCGGGCCTGTTTGGCCGAGCCACCCGCACTGTCGCCTTCGACAATAAAGATTTCCGTTCCGGCCGCGCTGTTGCGTGTACAATCTGCAAGCTTGCCTGGCAGGCGCAAACGCTTGGTGGCGGTCTTGCGCTGTAACTGGCTGTTGTTGCGTCGATTAAGGCGTTCTTCTGCGCGCTGAATAATCGAATCCAAAAGGCTGCGCGATAGGTTCGGGTTGGCGGCCAGCCAGAGATCGAATTTATCTTTAACGGCGTTTTCCACCCAGCGTGCGGCATCCCGGCTGACGAGTTTTTCTTTGGTTTGTCCTTGGAAATGAGGTTCGCGGATAAAGACGGATAACAAACCTGCGAAACCGGCCATCACATCATCGGAAATAATCTTGGAGCCGTTTTTGTCATTGATACGCTCGGCATAGTCGCGGATACCGGCGGTCATGGCGCGGCGCAAACCATCTTCATGTGTTCCGCCCTGAGGCGTGACGATCGTATTGCAATAGCTGTGCACAAAGCCTTCTTCGACATCTGGCCAGCATACGGCCCATTCCACGCGGCCGTTTTTGTCGGCGAATGTTGCCTCGCCTTTGAAAACAGCGTTCTCGGCAACAGCGGCATCCCCCAAATCATCTTGCAAGAATTGGGCAAGACCTTGTGGATAGTGCAAGGTGGCTTTCTCGGGTGTTTGCGCATCTTTGATCAGGCTGGGATCACAATTCCACAAAATTTTGACACCGTTGAACAAATAGGCTTTCGAGCGTGCCAGTTGGAAAAGACGTTTGGCATTAAAGCCTACACCTTTTTCGAAAACAGTCAGGTCCGGCGTAAAAGTTACGCTGGTGCCGCGTTTGGTCGTAGCGCCGACCGTTTCCAGCTTGCTGGTGGGATTGCCTTTGGAATACGTCTGGCGATAGAGTTTTTTGTCGCGCGCTACTTCGACGACTAATTTATCGGACAGGGCGTTGACCACGGAAACACCGACGCCATGCAAACCGCCGGCGGTCTCATAGGCTTTGTTGGAAAACTTGCCTCCCGAATGCAGCATCGTCAGAATAACTTCGAGAGCGGATTTTTTCGGATATTTCGGATGAGGGTCCACGGGAATACCACGTCCGTCATCCGCGATTGTAATGGAGCCATCTTTGTGCACATGCATCTCAATGGCTTTGGCAAATCCTGCAACGGCTTCATCCATGGCGTTGTCCAAGACCTCGATCACCAAATGATGCAAGGCACGTTCATCCGTCCCGCCAATATACATACCGGGGCGGCGTCGGACCGGTTCCAGGCCCTCCAGGACTTCAATATCGGCGGCGGAGTACGTCATAGGCGACTTTTTTGCAGTTGTTTCGATCATGGGCGCAATTATGCCACTTTAGTCCTTGAAAGCAAGGCATTAAAGCGCTATTTCAGAGATATGGCGGATAAAAAACCTCTACCCAAAGCACCAGCCCCTAAAAAGCCCAAAACGTCGAAGCCCGGCGTGCCGTGGGAAGACCTTATCATGCATTTCAGCATGGACAAGGTCATGCAGATGTCCGAAAAGCAGATGACCATCGCGGCGGTCGTTGTGATTGGTTTTTTCGTGGTTGTCTATAACTATGTTTTTGCCACGCCCGAGATCAATCCCAACGAAATGGGGCAGCCCATTGGAATTACGCTGGAATCCCCTAAAAACGCAGGCGGCGAAACAGCAGAAGATAAATTTCGCCGCGAAAATAAAAACGTAACGCTACCCGACGGATCCAAAGTTCCGGCCGATATGATCAATCACGGCACGCATTTTGCGCGTGAAGCGCCATTCGGCGACAAGATGATGGAATATATGGTGCGCATGCCCAATGACTGGGTGCAATCCAACTTTGCCCGCTATGGTCTGCCGGGGGATGAAACCTATGCCATTATGACGAACATTGCGCGTTATTACGGTCCGGCGATCGAAGATGCGCGCCCCTTTTTCTGGCTGGAAGCTCAAAAGTTGAAACGTTTCGTAACAGCGGAAACCTATGTACGTACCTATATGCTCAAGAATGGTATTACACCTGTGGCGCTGGAAGCAACCTCGGAAAAACGGGCCGAGGCCTTGTATGTGGATACGCGGGATGGTCGTAACTATGCCATACGCACGCGCTATAATATCGAAGGACCCTACATCGTTATCGCCTCGGTGGGTATACCGGTTTCATCGTATAATACCTATAAGGACATGGCCGGGTTGGTTTTGCGTTCTTTCCAGCTGGTCACGCCGATCCCCGGGCAGATCGAAGAAATCATCGAACGTAAACTGTTGAACGTTGTCCGTTATAAATATTATGCGTCGTGGCTGATGCGCAATGAAAATATTTTATCGGCTTTGCATCCTTCTGTCGAGCTATATAACCCGCAAGAGATTGTTACAGGCAAGCCCAATATATTGCAGGGAATGATGTTCCTGGATGCATGGCGAATGACGGCTAACTTAGATCCAAAAACACCTTTGAATGACGTCAAACAAAAGCTTTTAGCCATTCGCATGGAGCTGCAGGATCAAGAACCGATGCAACCCGAAACAAAGCTGCCTTTGCGGGATAAATATACCAGCATCACCCAAAACCGTTACCGCGCGCTGGTCAAACGTGGCACGCGCAAGGATGAATTTGATATCGTCAAAAGTGAAGAAACCAAGACCTATCAGGAAGTATGGATAACGGTTTTGGACAATGGTTATTACCGGGCCTATTTGACCTTGGTAACGCCTCTGGAAGAAACCGATTATTCGGTCTGGGCCCAGAATATGGCGGCCTATACCCTCCTTATTAACACCTTACAGCTACGGCCGGCCCCGACCGAGGATTTTTAGTCCTTGACAAAAGGCCACTAAACCTCTAAAAAGCGCCCATTCCGACTGTGCTGCCGGGTTTCCGGCCAGCTCCGCAAGGGGCGCGTTGGACATGAAACAACAAACCGAAAAGGACCACACATGAGCGGTAAACGTCTCGAATCAAAGCATAAATTTAGCCGCCGCATCGGCGCTAATCTCTGGGGTCAAGCTAAAAGCCCCGTCAACCGTCGTAACTATGGCCCGGGTCAACACGGCCAGAAGAGCGGTAAAAAATCCAACTATGGCGTCCAGCTGTTAGCCAAGCAGACCCTGAAAATGTACTATGGTGGTTTGGGCGAGCGTCAGTTCCGCCGCTACTACCAAGAAGCTTCGCGTCGTCGCGGGGATACCGGCGAATTGCTGATCGAACTGCTCGAGCGCCGTTTGGATGCCGTCGTCTATCGCATGAAACTGGCCCCCAGCATTTTCGCTGCCCGCCAGTTCGTCAACCACGGCCACATTCTGGTCAATGGCAAACGCGTCAACATTCCTTCGTATTCGCTGAAAGATGGCGACACAATCGAACTGCGCGAAAAAGCCAAGCAAATCGCTCCGGCCCTGCAAGCGCAAAACGACAATACGCGCGAAGTGCCGGGTTACATGGAAGTGGACAGCAAAGGCAAGGGTACTTTCTTGCGCGCGCCGAACCTGGCCGATGTGCCGTATCCGGTCCGCATGGAACCGAACCTGGTCGTCGAGTTCTACTCGCGCTAAGATTGATACACATACAGTTTCAAAAAACCCCGCCAGAAGCGGGGTTTTTTATTGTGAGGTGAGGTTACATCCCCGGCAGTTTGCTGGAACCGGACTGATTGAATTTGCCCAGGTTGCTTAGGAATTGTTCAAACGCATTCATTTCGCGGCCGGGGGCAGGGGTAACTTTTTTCACGATTTCGATTTGCTTGCCGGATTTTTCATCGAGCTCGTTGGCTGATTGTAAAAAGCCGTTGTCGTCAAACTGCATCACGATCACGCGGCGCGCCTGGATCTTGGGATCGAAAAACGCCTTGGTCGATGTTTTTTCGCCGATATAAAACCATTTGTTTTTATTGAACGGGTCGGTCGTAGTCGGCGTGCCGAGTTTTTGCTGGATTTCGTCTTTGGTGCTGACGCCGATCTGGACGCCGCGCAGCTGGTCATCCTCGAGGAAATTGCCGCGGGTGGCCATGACGGGGGTGCAGGCGGAAAGAGCCATTCCCGCCAGCAGGGCTAAAAATATGTTTTTTCTTGTGGCGATGCGGTTTTTCATGATAGAACAATCTTAACGTTAAATCGGCCGGACTCCAAGGGGGACCGCGCAGAAGGGAGCACGAAAGAGGTACCATGTTTCCGAAGCCTGCCACAAGTAAGAAAGCAGACCCCCACCAGGTGAACCAGCTGTATATGGCGGTGACGACCCTGGCCCGGGCCCCGGTCTTCTATACCCGCTTTGCCGTGCCGGATACGACGGATGGGCGCTATGACCTGTTTTGCCTGTCACTGGCCTTGTATCTTTTCCGCGTGCAGCAAGCCTCGCCCGAATTGGCCCAAGCCTTGTTTGATTTTTCTTTTAAAGGGGTCGAGCTGGGCCTGCGGGAGGCAGGGGTCGGCGATCTGTCCGTCTCCAAGCACATGAAAAAAATGCTGGAAGCGTTTTACGGGCGTGCAGCGTTGTATTACGAAGCGTTGGAACAGCAAGATACCGCCAGCCTGAGTGCGGTGCTGACCCGCAATCTTTATAACGATGTCATGGATTCACCCGCGGGCAGCATGGCTGAATGGGTGCGTATCGCGTGGAGCTATTTACAACAGATTTCCGTCGAAGAATTAGTGCAACAGCCAGAGGAACTGCTCCAGCTTTTGCCGTCGGAAAAGGAGGCCGCATGAGCATGGAGCAACAAACACGTTTGACGTTCAGTATAGATGTTCAAGATGTGCGTCAGAACGAAGGCATTGAGCTGACTATGACGGCCACCGAAAAAGAATGCAAAGAATTGGCCGCGCGTTTAGGCATTGTCGCTGTCAAGGCTGTGCGCGCGCAAGTCTCGGTTTCCTGTGGGCCGCGCTCGGATCTGTACGCTGTCGAAGGCGACATCGCTGCCGAGGTGGTACAGGAATGTTCGGTAACTCTGGCGCCGGTAGACGAGCAGGTGCACGAGCATTATTCCGAGCTTTTAACCACTTCCGCCGCCGCTCTGGATCCCAAGGGCGAGGGTGACGAGGGGGCCGAAGACCGCCCCATTGACCTGATCGAGGACGGGCGGATTGATATCGGCGAGATTGTCACCCAGTGGCTGGCCTTGGGTCTTAACCCTTATCCGCGCTCGGAAGCCCCGTTATTTAGCCATGTCGAGGCCACCCCGACCGAAGATAAAAATATGCAAAGACCTTTTCAGGGGTTGCAAAGCCTCATTGAGAAGTAAAAACGGTGCATTTTCCCCTTGCATTCAGGGGCAGAATCCTGCTAAAAGACCACCTCTAAACGAATTTAATGGATAAAAGGGGTCCGCTATGGCCGTTCCACAGCAGAAAAAATCGAAATCTCGCCGCAATATGCGCCGCAGCCATGATGCATTGTCCGCTCCGACCTATCGCGAAGACAAGCTCACGGGCGAATATACCCGTCCGCACCATGTCGACCTGAAGACCGGCATGTATCGCGGTCGTCAGGTGTTGAACACCACCTCCGCAGCTTAACGCTCTTTTCGGTAAACCAATCATGACCCGCCCCCTGACCGTTGCTCTGGACGCAATGGGAGGAGACAACGCACCACGCTCGGTTGTGCTGGGTGCGCTTCATGCGTTACCTCAGGTGGGCGAATGCAAGTTTTTGTTTTTTGGTGACAAAAATAAAGTAGCGCCGTTGCTTTCCCAGCACCCGGAATTGCAGAGCGTTAGTGAAATCCATCATACGGAATCCAAAGTCCACAATGAAGACAAGCCGACGCAAGTCTTGCGTACCGGGCAACAGACCAGCATGTGGCTGGCGATTGAAGCCGTGGCCAAGGGTCAGGCAGATTGCATTGTTTCGGGTGGCAATACCGGCGCCTTGATGGTACTGGCGCGCAAGCATCTTAAAATGCTGCCGGGGATTGATCGTCCGGCGATTGCCGCGCCGCTGCCGACCCTCAAAGGCCAAACCGTTGTTTTGGATTTAGGTGCCAACGTCGATTGTTCGCCCGAGCATCTGGAGCAGTTCGCTTTGATGGGGGCCGTGTACGCAAAAGCCGTCTTGGGTGTTGAAAACCCGACCATCGGCCTGATCAATGTCGGAGAAGAAGAGCAAAAGGGCAGCGATCTGGTGAAAAAAGCTGCAGCTCTGCTGCGTGCGTCGTCTTTGCCAGGGCGTTTTGTCGGCTTCGTCGAGGGCGATAAAATCGGCTGCGGAGTTGTCGATGTTGCCGTGACCGATGGTTTTACCGGAAACGTTCTGCTTAAAACAGCCGAAGGTACCGCGCATTTTATTGCCTCTATTCTCAAGAGCCTGATCAACCAATCATGGTTGACGAAATTATCTATTCTTTTTGCCTTGCCTATTCTAAAGCGTTTGCGCGCGCGCATGGATCCACGCAATTATAACGGTGCTATGTTTGTTGGTTTGGGTGGCGTCTGCGTTAAAAGCCACGGCGGCATGGATGAAAAAGGCTTTGCCAATGCGTTGATGATCGCGGTCAATCTGGTGCGTAATCGCTTCAATGAGCATGTGGCTCATGATCTGCAAGGATTGGCGCACGAGGAAACGGAGGCCGCGTGAAACGAGGTCGTATCGCTGGTGTCGGCGGCTATTTGCCGGAAAAGATTGTAACCAATCATGATTTGGAAAAGAAAATCGATACTAATCACGATTGGATCGTGCAGCGCACCGGCATCGAACAGCGTCACGTGGCGGCCGAAGGGCAAATGACCAGTGATCTGGCGTTGCGCGCAGCACAAAAAGCTTTGAACAATGCACAATGCACGGCGGCGGATATTGACGCCGTAATCGTTGCAACGACGACTCCCGACTACACATTCCCCGCCACAGCCGTCAAAGTTCAGGCAAGCCTTGGTATGCGCCCCGGCACGGTGGCGTTTGACGTGCAGGCCGTGTGCAGCGGCTTTGTCTATGCGTTGGCGATTGCTAATAACTTTATTGCCAGCGGGCAAATGCAGCGCATTCTGGTCATCGGTGCCGAGACCATGACGCGTCTATTGGATTGGAACGACCGCACGACGGCTATCTTGTTCGGCGATGGCGCCGGTGCCGTTGTTTTAGAAGCCTGTGAAGATGGTCGCGGTATTTTATCGACGCATCTGCATGCCGACGGTACGCAACAGGAATTATTGCACACAACCGGCGGGCCCAGCTTCAATGGCCAGGTCGGAACAATGGTGATGGAAGGCCGTGAGGTTTTCCGTCATGCCGTACAACGTCTGGCCGAAGTTGTTGATGAAACGCTTGCGGCCAACGGGCTGGACAAGTCGGCCGTGACCTGGCTGGTACCGCATCAGGCGAATAAACGCATTATCGATGCCACAGCCGAAAAACTGGGGCTGCCCACCGAACGTGTTATTCTGACCATCGGCCAGCATGGCAATACGTCGGCCGCGTCGGTGCCCTTGGCGTTGGCCCACGGGGTCGAGCAGGGGGCCTTTAAACCCGGTGATTTGCTGTTGCTGGAAGCCATGGGCGCAGGCCTGACCTGGGGCGCCGCTCTGGTACGCTGGTAGGCCTTGCGCGCACTTTAATATCGCTGTATAACAGATTAAAACAACGCGATAAAAAGGATTCGAATCATGGCACAACGCACCATTACCCGCGCCGATCTGGCGGAAGCTGTTTACGAAGAAGTCGGCTTGTCCCGCAACGAAACTGCAACCCTGGTCGAGCAGGTTATTGATACGGTCGTCGATGCTTTGGTTGCAGGGGACTCGGTGAAGATTTCCTCGTTTGCCAGCTTCAACGTCCGTCAAAAGACCCAACGCGTCGGGCGTAATCCGAAAACCGGGGAAGAAGTGCCGATTGCACCCCGTAAAGTGATTGGTTTCAAAGCCAGCCAAGAGATGAAGGACAAGGTTCGCAAAGGCGGTAAATGACCGAACTCGCACCACGTTTAGAAGATCGCTTTCTGAATGAGGAGGAAGATCACGACGGGGAACGCCGCGGTCAGAAATCGGCAGATGCTTATCGCACCATCAGCGAAGTAGCGGATGATCTCAAAGTGCCCCAGCATGTCTTGCGTTTTTGGGAAAGCAAATTCAAGCAAATTACGCCGATGAAGCGTGCCGGCGGCCGCCGTTTTTACCGCCCGCAGGATGTCGATCTTATCAAGCGTATCCATTATTTATTATATACCCAAGGCTACACCATCAAGGGTGTGCAAAAATTGCTGGTCAAAGATCGCCAGCTGGTGCGTTCGGTGCCGGCCCTGAATGAAGACGAAGCCAGCGTTTCCGTGGTGGAATCACCTGTGACGCATGCCGCATATGAATCGCCTGTGACCATTACCGGTGCAAGTGTTTCCACTCACGCTATGCCGGAAATGCTGGCCACCGAGCAAAAACGGCGCGCGGAGCTGCAGCTTTTGCTCAAGCGCTTAAAAGAATTGCGCGGACAGATTGCCCTATGAAACTGGATGTATTGATAACCACCGCACATCCCGATGATGCAGAATTTGCCATCGGCGGCACCATTCTTAAACTGTTGGCGCAGGGCAAGCGCGTCGGTGTTTGTGATTTTACGCGGGGAGAATTGGGAACGCGTGGCAGTGCAGATATTCGGGCTGAAGAATCCAAGGAAGCTGATCGACGTATGGGTTTAACCGCACGGGTTAATCTGGGGTTTAAGGACGGCTTTTTCGCCCACGACGAGGCGCATGTGCGTGCCGTTATCGAAGTTATTCGCCGTTTCCAGCCGGAAATTATGCTGATTAATCCTCTGCAGGATCGCCATCCCGATCACGAACGTGCGGGAAAGATTGCAAAAGAAGCTGCTTTTTTA
>CAYRRF010000028.1:0-10784 GCA_964426595.1 uncultured Bdellovibrionales bacterium
ATCGGGGCCGTCGGACGCACCAGCAGCATCTGCGGCGGCATACGGCTGAGACGCTGCAAGGCCAAAATCACATAGGATAAGGACTCGCGCTGATGCGCAAGGGTTTCATTTGTAGTAGCAATTTCTGCTTCGGTTTCACTTTTGCGTTTTTTTATCTTGTTCCAGGCCCGTTCCCGCGCCTGTACATCCTGGGCCATCGACACGGAATCCTGTTGCAGCAGGTCGAGCTTTTTCTCAATATCGCGCTCTTGTTCCCCCAGCTCTTGGGCGTGCTTTTTTTGCTTTTCCAGTTGTTGCGTTACCAAATGCAAATCCTGGCGCTTATCGGCCCAGGCGGGGGACACTCCCACAACAAGTAACACCAGTGTAAAAACGATAACGGAGCGCATCATCACAACCTAATCGAAAAATCCGCCCTTTTTCTCTTTAAATTCGCGCACTGCATGCTGCAGCGTAATAAACTCGGGGCAGGTATCGCTTTGACACGCCACACGCAGCGCATTGAGGTAATATTCCGCCTGATTGCGATCTTCTCGTTTCAATGCAATCAGACCCGCCATGACATACGCGCCCATATGGCCGCGATCAATCGCCAGAGCATTCTTGAGAGCCGCATCAGCCTTGTCCATGTTGCCTAAATTATACCACGCAATGGCACTATCGACATGCGCATCGGCGTTGCGAATATTGCGCGCAATGATTTTGTCCAAAACATCCAGACTCTCGGCAAATTTTTTCTGTTTCAACAAATCCTCGGCTTGCACAATGGCCGCATCCCCGCGCCACAACGTAACCCCCTCATCCGGCTTGGCTTCCTCGGCCAACGCCGACGACATAGCGCACAAGCCCAATAACATGACCCCTATGAAACGCATGATTGTCTCCTTTTCCTTTTGCGGATAATTTGCTAGTTTACTCGGTATCCGGAGAAAAACCATGCTGAAAATCGCCTTCCTTGAAAATATCCATCCTCTTGCTTCCGAAATGTTCCGCAACAAGGGACACGACACGATTCAAACCGTAGCCGGCGCGCTCGAAGGGCAGGCCTTGCGCGATGTTTTAAAAGACGTTCAGGTTTTAGGTATTCGTTCCAAAACCACTTTAACGCCCGAGATGATTGAGGCTGCACCGCACTTGTTGGCCGTGGGATGCTTTTGTATCGGTACCGATCAAGTCGACCTGAGTGCCGCCCAAGAGCGTGGCATTCCGGTTTTTAATGCACCGTACGCCAATACGCGCTCGGTTGCGGAATTGGTCATCGGCGAAATCATCATGTTGATGCGCCGCGTTCCAGAGAAAAATGTTGCCGCCCATCGCGGTGAATGGCTCAAAGCGATTGACGGCGCCTGCGAAGTGCGTGGCAAGGTCTTGGGCATCATCGGTTACGGCCATATCGGCACCCAGCTGTCGGTGTTGGCCGAAAGCCTTGGTATGCGCGTGATTTTCTATGATATTCTCGACAAGCTTGCGCTCGGCAACGCACAAAAATGCAATTCGCTAGATGAATTACTGGCCCTGGCCGATGTTGTTTCTTTGCATGTACCCGCGACGTCCGAAACAGAAAATATGATGAACGCCACAACACTCAAACGCATGAAACCGGGAAGCTTCCTGATCAATGCTTCACGGGGAACCGTCGTCGACCAGTTCGCGTTGATGCACGCTGTCAAAGACAAACATATCGCCGGCGCGGCTATCGATGTCTATCCGCTGGAACCCAGCAACAAGGGCGATACGCTCGCCACCCCTTTGCAAAATCTGTCGAATGTTATTCTGACCCCGCATATCGGTGGCAGCACTTTGGAAGCCCAGGAAAATATCGGCGCGGATGTCGCCGACAAGTTGTTGCGTTATATCGAGCACGGCACGACCAGCGGTGCCGTCAATATGCCCCAAGTCACTTTGCCACCTGCTGCCAACCACACACGTTTCCGCCATATCCATCGCAATGTGCCGGGCGTTCTGGCTAAAATAAACGATGTTTTTTCGTCCCGCGGCCTGAATATCGCCGCGCAATATCTGCAAACCAGCGAGCGCTGTGGTTACGTTGTTGTCGACAGTGATAGTAAATTAAACCGCGAAGAAGTTTTGTCCGCCTTGCGCGCCATCGACGGCACGATACGCGCCACTTAACATCATTCCCACGGGAACTCGAGCCATGTTTCCTGTGGGATATTGGTCACATAGAAATCCGCCAGGCCTTTTCCTTCCGGCTTCGCATAGACGACCGCGAAACGTGCACTCGGGTAACGCTTTTTAATCAGCTTGGCTGTTTGTCCGGTATCGACCAAATCATCAACAAACACCCAGCCTTCTCCATCCTTGATGGTTTCAACAGAACCCAGGACTTCGGCCGTCATTTGCTGATGGCCATGGTACGAGGTAATAGCCACTGTTTTAACATCCCGTAGGTTCAAAGCATTGGTGACGATCGCCGTTGCCACCAAACCGCCGCGCGCAATACCAACCACGCCGCGTACATCGCCGGCCTTGTGCAACATATCTGCCAATTGGCGCGCATCCCGTTCGAATTGTTCCCACGATATTTTGGTTTTAGACGGCTCGGTCATGACATCTCTCCTGTTTTAATGCGCTGTGTCCCAATTATCGCCGATTCCGGCCTCGGCAACAAGAGGGATGCTCAGGCGCGTTGCCCCCTCCATCGCTGCTTTAACCTGATGTGCAACTTCTTCGGCGGCCGCCGTATCAGCTTCTAACACCAATTCATCATGCACCTGTAAAAGCAATCGCGCCGGCAGCTTCTTGTCTCGCAAAACGCGATCCACAGCAATCATGCCCAATTTCATGATATCTGCCGCCGTGCCCTGGATCGGCGCATTAATCGCCTGGCGCTCGGCAAAAGAACGCTCGGCCCCGTTCTTACTATGGATCCCCGACATATAACACGGACGACCCAGTTGCGTTAACACATACCCATGTTCCTTGACAAATTTTTTGGTCTTATCCATGTAAAGAGCTAATTCAGGGAAACGCTGCATATAGAGCTTGATATAGTTGGCTGCCGTCGCATTATCCGCCCCCAGTTGCTTGGCCAGTCCAAAACCGCTGATACCGTATATAATACCAAAATTAATTGCTTTGGCCGCACGGCGACGCTCGGGAGTCATTTGATCCAAGGGAATGCCGAACACTTCCGAAGCGGTTAGCGCGTGAATATCGACATTATCCTGAAACGCCTGTTTAAGACGGTCAATGCCGGCCATCTCGGCGATTAAACGCAGCTCAATCTGTGAATAATCCACCGAAATAATCTTTTGCCCTTCCGGCGCCACGAACGCTGTACGGATTAAACGCCCCTCTTCGGTGCGTATCGGAATATTTTGCAAATTCGGATCCGTTGAAGACAAGCGCCCTGTATTTGTAATGGCAATCCCATAGCTGGTATGCACGCGGTTCGTGCGCGGATTGATTTGTTCTTGCAGCGCGTCGGTATAGGTGCTTTTAAGTTTGGCAAGCTGTCGCCAATTGAGAATCTCATCGACAATCGTAAAGCCCTGCAAAGATAAATCTTCGAGCGTTTTGGCATCCGTTGAAAAAGCACCCGTCTTGGTCATTTTCTCTTGAGGCAAGCCTAAATTATTAAACAAGACATCGCCCAGCTGTTTAGGGCTCGCAAGATTAAATTCCATACCAGCTTCGGCGAATATCTTCTGTTCGGATTGTTGCATCCGCTCGGCGAACACCTGACTAAGATGCGTCAGCACCTGGCGATCCACGCGAATTCCGGTTTGCTCCATCGTCGCCAAAATAGGTACAATTGGTTTATCCACATCCAGATATAAAGCCTGCCGCTTTTCAGCGACCAATCGCGGCTTTAGCAAATGGTACAGACGCAAGCACATATCGGCATCTTCCGCCGCATAATCCTTGACTTCTTCCGGACGAAGGTCGTCAAATGTCTTACGCGCCTTGCCTTTACCAGCAACATCGTCATAGGAAATAAGTTGCTCACCCAAATGTAACTGCGACAGCTCGTCCAGACCATGACCATGCTTGCCCCCATCCAGACAATAGGACATGACCATTGTGTCGTCATAGCCTTTGATTGTAAGTCCCATCGCGGCAAACATCTGCCAATCATATTTCAGATTCTGGCCCACCTTTATAATGGCGGGATTTTCGAACAAGGGCTTTAAAATGCGGACGACAACATCTTTTTCCAATTGTTCAAGCGGCTGTTGCTGATCGGAGTTAAATAAATCCATCGAGCGCCGATGGCCAATCGGAATGTAGCAGGCTTTACCGGGCCGGCAGCTCATACTGATGCCTACAAGATCCGCTTTCGCCGGTGTCAGACTGTTGGTTTCGGTATCAATCGCAACAATGCCCGCCGCTGCAATCTCACGCGCCCAGGATTCCAATTGCTCTACCCGCGTCACCAGCTCGTAGTTACGTTCATTGCTAGCAATATTGGGTTGCGCTTGGACCGTTTCTTCCGGTTCGGGTTTGGGCTGATTGACCAGCGATGTAGCGCCGGTACCGGGGCCCCATTTTTTTTCGATGCGCGCCAGAAGACTGCGAAAACCCTGCCGTTGCAAAAACGGAATTATACGATCGCTATCGGGAGTATGCGCGCGCAATGCCTCTAACGGCTGTGGCAAGGGCATATCAACTGCCAATTGTACAAGCTGTTTGGAGATACGCGCTTTATCTTTATTATTTTCCAGCGCTTCGCGGCGTTTTGGCTGTTTAATTTCCGAGGCCCGTGCCAGCAATTCTTCTAAAGTGCCATAGTGATTGATAAGTTCGGCAGCCGTCTTGACACCGATCCCCGGGACACCGGGAATATTATCGGTGCTATCCCCCGCCAACGCCTGAACATCAACAACTTTGTCCGGCGTGACGCCGAATTTATCCTGTACTTGCTCCGGGCCTACCAGCGTAAATTTGATCGGATCCACCAACCGCACATGCGCATCGATCAGCTGCATTAAATCCTTGTCGGAAGAAATGATGCGCACCGGCATCTCTTGCGCCGATGCGGCCTTGGCATAGGCGGCAATAATGTCATCCGCTTCGAAACCTTCCTGTTCAATGGCCATCAAGCCAAAAGCCTCGGTCGCTTCACGCACCAGAGGGAATTGCGGAACAAGCTCGGGCGGCGTTTCTCCGCGATTAGCTTTATATTCGGGAAAAATGGCATAGCGGAAATTATCCCGCTTGGCATCAAAAATGACGGCGATCAAACCATCTCCCACTTCATCCAAGACGCGTAGCAGGATATTGCAAAATCCCATCACCGCCCCTACCGGCGTACCATCACTGCGAGTCAGGGGCGGAAACGCATGAAACGCACGAAAGATAAAGCCTGAGGCATCGATCAGATAAAGGGTTTTGCGATGTGTCACAACAACCTAGTGTGCCGCCGATTTTTTACCGGCTTCCTGCACATAGATGCGACCACAATAACCGCACACGGTGAAACCGGTCTTTGCATTGATCGTCACATAGACGCGCGGATGGCCGACAGAGCCCTCGCCACCATCACAGGGAATCACATCCTCGGTGACCGAAATAATTTCGGGCGGCGTGCGCGCGGCGGGCAACGTTTCCAAAAAAGCTTTAAGCACAGGCAATATGGGCTGTTTTTTACTCATGATTCCAGCATAAATGGATTGACGCGGACCTGCAAGAGGCTTTAACCTATTGAGGTTATGTGCCTGTAGCTCAGTGGATAGAGCGTTGCCCTCCGGAGGCAAAGGCCGTAGGTTCGAATCCTATCAGGCACGCCATCTTTTTTCACCCCCCTTACAGGTGATGACCATGAAAAAGCCAAAGCACTCAACGTCTCACAGCTGCGATATTCTTGTTATCGGTGCCGGGCCGGCGGGATTATCTTTTGCACGGGCCGTAGCTGAAACCGGCTTGAAGGTTACGATTGTCGAGCAAAATTCCCTCGATAGCATCGCCAGCCCTGCCTATGACGGGCGCGAGATAGCATTGACGCATCTCTCCCGCAAATTGATGCACGAATTAAATATGTGGGATCGGATTAAACCCGATCAAATTTCACTGATCAAAAAAGCCAAGGTCGTTAATGGCAATTCATCTTACGCACTTTGCTTTGACCATACGGAAGCGGGACAAGAGACTTTGGGATACATGATTTCCAATCATCGCATTCGGCAAGCGGCCTATGAGTCTCTAAAAGATGTCGACAATGTTCAATTGATTACAGACACGCACGTGCACAGCGTTACAACGGATGCGTTTGGCGGGAATGTTACTTTTGCCGATGGAACATCCTACCAGGCCAAGTTAATTGTAGCCGCTGACAGCCGCTTTTCCGCCACACGCCGCATGATGGGAATTTCGACATCCATGCTGGATTTCGGCCGCACCTGTATCGTTACTACCATGCACATCGAAAACACGCACGAGGACACCGCCTACGAGTGCTTCCACTTCGACCGCACGCTGGCTGTATTGCCCCTGAATGATAATCAGGTCTCGGTTGTGATTACATTGCCTTCGGAAGAAAGCGCCAAGGTTTTAAACCAGAGACCTGAAGAATTTGCGCACGACATCATGCAGCGTGTCGATCATCGCTATGGCGAAATGAATCTCAGTAATCGTCTTTACCCCTACCCGCTGGTAGCCACCTTTGCAAAAAGCTTCTACAAAAATCATTTTGTCGTTATCGGCGATGCTGCCGTCGGCATGCATCCGGTCACAGCACACGGATTTAATCTGGGCCTGCGCGGAGCCTGTACACTGGCCACGGAAATCAAAAACGCACTCGAGCTGGGAGAAGATTATGCGTCGGCGTCCGTTTTATCGCGTTACAGCCGCACGCATCGCCGCGTCTGCGCCCCGCTGTATCACGGCACCAATGCCATCGTACAGCTTTATACAAAAGACAGCCTGCCGGCAAAAATCGCGCGCCGTGTCTTGTTGCGCCTTGGCAATACCATCCGTCCCGCACGCAAGCTTATCATGCAACAGCTGACAGAAACAAACGCGGCCTGATTATATTTCCACACGATCAAGATATTGCGGAATAACGACATCCCAGCCGAATTTGCGCTGGATCTTTTCTTGTAATGCCATTGCGGCCCCTACTTCGCCATGGGTAATAAATACTTTGCGTGGCGGCGTATGAAAATTTTCCAGCCACTGTAAAATTTCCTCATAGTCCGCATGGGCGGACATGTTGTCCAGCTTCACAATTTCTGCCCGCACCGGCCACAACCGGCCATGGATTTTTATTTCCTGTTCTCCACGCGCCAACCGATCTCCCCGCGTCCCTTCTGTCTGGAACCCTGCAAGCAACACTGTATTTCGTGGATCATCAATCATATGCTTTAAATGGTGCAAGACTCGCCCGCCCGTGGCCATGCCGCTGGCGGATATAATAACCTTTGGCATGTTGTTTGTTTCATTAATGGCCTTGGACTCTTCCGGTGTTCGCGTGTATTGCGCGACATGACACACAGCCTCGCATTCTTCCGCCGAGAGTCGATGTTCGTTCATATGACGCAACAACAAATTTGTCGCATCAATGCTCATCGGACTATCTAAAAATACTGGCAAATCCGGAATGAGCTTTTTGTTTTTGAGCAGATATAAATGGTACAATATCGCCTGGGCGCGGCCCACCGCAAAGCTGGGAATAATCACGGACCCGCCGCGCGCAGCCGTTCGACGCACGATGTCTCCGATATCCTCCGTGGGATCATCTTTATCATGCAGGCGATTGCCATAGGTGGACTCAAGTACAAGATAGTCCGCGTCCTGAATTTTGGCAGGTGGCTTCATTACCGGATTGTGCAGGCGGCCAATATCCCCGGAGAAAAGAATAGATGTCCCGCTTCCATCCATCACGCGAATAAAATTCGAGCCTAAAATGTGGCCCGAACGATGCAATGTGAATGTGACATCTTCTTTGATGCGGTACGGTGTTCCCAGATCCACCGTCTGGAAATAATCCAAACTGGCTTGCGCTTCTTCACGCGTATATAAGGGTAAAGCCGGCGCATGTTTAGAATAACCATAGCGGTTTGCAGACTCGGCATCCTCTTCTTGCAGGTGGCCGGAGTCCGGCAGCAAAATCTCGCACAAGTCACGCGTGGCCGCCGAACACAATACCGGTCCGTGATACCCTTCTTTGACAAGTTTGGGCAAATAGCCCGTGTGATCGATATGCGCGTGTGTAAGCAATACGGCATCCAGCTTTTGGGGATCCACGGGCGGCACCTCCCAGTTGCGCTCGCGTAACTCTTTTTTTCCCTGGAACAACCCGCAATCGACCAGAATCCGCGTATCGCCTTCCTCAAGAAGGTATTTGGACCCGGTTACCGTCTGGGTAGCGCCTAAAAATGTCAATTTCATACCCTTAACATACCCACTTCCCCTCTTTAAAGATATCGGTTTTGCAAAGGGGCTTTTTCTATAATATATTAAATTGAAAAATCTCTGCGTTGTTATTAGAGTTGACTTTGGAACGACGCGCGAATCAATGAGAACATATGCACCCGAATTTAACGACCCTTTTTGATAAATTATCCCTTTTCTCCAATCTCACCCCTGCGGAACGTGAAGAACTGCTCGAGACCTCGCGCTTGCAAGATTTCAAGAAGGGAACTCCTATCTTTCATCATGGGACACCGGTCTCCTCTTTTTACATCATTGCTGATGGAGCCGTACGCCTCTACCGTGAAACACCCGAAGGGAAAGAGATTACGCTTACCATCGCCATCTTGGGCGATATGCTGGGTGATCACGAACTGTTTGAAAACAAGCCCACCTACCAAGCCCACGCCGTTGCCGCCGAAGATTGCTTGCTCCTCACTTATAATTCCAACTGGATCAAGAAAAAGGTTCAGGAACATTCGTCTCTCACACTGAATATGCTTGCAGCAATCTCAAAAAAGGGCAGCCGCAGCACGATCGACCGTGAACAGCTTGTGACCATGAAAACGCCGCAGCGTATCGGCTGTTTTTTGCTTCACCTGTGCGATGTCTTCAACCTTAATCCCAAGAGTTTTGTGCTTCCTTACAGCAAAGCGACCATTGCCTCCAAATTGGGTATGGAGCCGGAAAGCTTTTCCCGCGCGTTGGGCAAACTAAAAGACATCGGCGTAACGGTACAGGGAAACAATGTTAGCATTGCCGATTCTTCGACACTCGAGCGATTTGTCTGCCGCTCCTGCTCGACAGCTGAAGATTGCAAGACCTGCCATATTTACCAGATTAATCGCTAATCCAATCCCACTTCCTCACATAAATTTATCTCTATGAAGATAAAGGATTATTTCCACATAATCCGTCGTGGCTTTTTTGCCACAGAGGGACTGACGCGGTTTAAAAATTGACCGCGGTCAACTCAAATAACGACCGCCTGATCTACTCTTCCTTTGCTACTTTTCACTACACTTTTTTGGAGAAAACACATGAAAAAAACCATCCTCGCGACCGTTGCAACGGCTGCGATTCTCGTCGGTATTGCTTCGACAGCTTCTGCTATGGAAGCCGGTAACTTTGTTGTTCGTGGCCGCGCTTTGGTCGTTGCCCCGCAAGAAGATGCCACCATCGGTGGTACCGGCGGCATCACGGGTAACAGCATCAGCATTGATAACTCAGTTGTTCCTGAAGTAGACTTCAGCTACTTCTTCACCAAAAACATTGCTGCTGAAGTAATCGCTGGCGTAACCCCACATGATGTCAAAGCAAAAGGCACCAGTGCCGGTGACCTGGACTTAGGCAGCGTCTGGTTATTGCCCCCAACTGTTATGGTGCAATACCACTTTGATGAAATGAACAAGTTCAAGCCTTATGTTGGCGCTGGTCTGAACTACACCGTCTTCTTCAACGATGACGCTGGTTCGTCAATCAACAACATCGAATACGGCAACAGCTTCGGCGGTGCCCTGGAAGTCGGTATGGATTATATGCTGGATGACCACTGGATGCTGAACGCAGATGTCAAAAAAGTATGGATCAACAGCGATGTCAGCATCAACAACAGCTCGGTCACCGCAGATGTTGATATCAACCCCTGGTTGGTTGGCGTTGGCGTCGGCTACAAGTTCTAATAGTTAGAAACTTCAGGCCCGCGTATGCTTTTGAACTGTGTCCACAACCTGACCGTGCAAAATGGATTGGCGCCTAGCCTCTTCATGGCCGGCCTGGTCGGTGGGTTTACACACTGTTCGGGCATGTGCGGGCCTTTTGTTATTGCACAACAACAAAACGACCCCGAACGTCCTACTCTTTTCTATCGTTTAAGCCAGGCAGCCCTCGTGCCCTATCATCTGGGACGCATGACAACCTATGTCACCCTGTCGCTGCTCTTGGCTTCGGCTTTTCATCTCTTTTTCGTACATCATACGCTGCGGCTGGCTTTAACAGCCCTTCTTCTTTTTACAGCGTCTTTGATGTTCTTATCTGCAACCTGGCCTGCATTACAAAAGCTTTTTCCTTGGATGCAGAGCCTGCGTTTGCCTTTTGTTTTTAAATCAATCGACACTCTTGTAACACCTTTGACAAAGAATGATTCCCCTGTTCGCCGGTATATTTTGGGCGTTCTTTTAGGATTCATTCCGTGCGGGTTGGTGATGGCTGCTTTGCTAGCTTCTATTACTGCACCAACCCTGCCCCAAACAGCATTGGCCATGATTTCCTTTACTGTCGGCACATTTCCTGCTTTATTCATTGCAGGCGGTGGCGGACAAGTTATTCGGAAATTTTGGCCCCATCGCGCACAAGCTATCGCTTCGATCTTAAGTATATCCAGCGCCACGCTTTTGCTCGTACTCGCCGGA
>CAYRRF010000028.1:10794-15925 GCA_964426595.1 uncultured Bdellovibrionales bacterium
AACAACGCTCCTGTCGCATACAATGATGATGTCGTGCGACTCTTTACTTTGGCCACGATCTTCTGG
This sequence comes from uncultured Bdellovibrionales bacterium, assembly GCA_964426595.1. Lineage (GTDB taxonomy): Bacteria > Pseudomonadota > Alphaproteobacteria > Micavibrionales > SZUA-601 > JAQGJA01. The sequence goes on from CAYRRF010000028.1 coordinate 10,861, forward strand.
GGTGTGGTTGGATTCGCCGCAGGGCTCTTTATCGCCTTGCAAATGGCTTTTCCGTGGCTGAACGTTGAACCTTACCTGACATTCGGACGCTTGCGCCCCGTGCACACGTCCGCTGTTATTTTCGCTTTCGGCGGTAATGCGTTGTTCGCAACCAGCTATTACATTGTCCAGCGCACCTGCCGCGCCCGTTTGTGGAATGATGCCCTGGCCAAATTTACCTTTTACGGCTTTCAGTTCCTGATCGTCATTGCAGCGTTAGGCTATGTGCTGGGCGTTACGCAAGGGAAAGAATACGCAGAACCCGAATGGTACGCTGATTTGTGGCTGACCATCGTCTGGGTTGCTTACTTTATTGTCTTTATCATGACATTAAAGAATCGCCGTGAGCCGCACATTTACGTTGCAAACTGGTTTTTCCTGGCTTTCATTGTAACAGTCGCCGTTTTGCACCTGGTAAATAACGTTGCCGTTCCTGTCAGCTTCCTGCACGCCAAGAGCTATAACGTCTATCCCGGCGTACAAGGGGCCTTGATCCAGTGGTGGTACGGCCACAATGCGGTCGGATTCTTCCTCACTGCAGGTTTCTTAGGCATGATGTACTACTTCATTCCTAAACGTGCTGAACGTCCGGTGTATTCGTATCGCTTGTCGATCCTGCACTTCTGGTCCTTGATCTTCATCTATATCTGGGCCGGTCCACACCATTTGCACTACACGGCTTTGCCGGATTGGGCACAAACCCTTGGTATGACTTTCTCGGTCATGCTGTGGATGCCTTCGTGGGGTGGTATGATCAACGGCGTCATGACTCTCTCGGGTGCTTGGCACAAGCTGCGCCAAGACCCTGTCTTGCGTTTCATGATCATCGCTTTGGCCTTCTACGGTATGTCGACATTCGAAGGGCCTCTGCTTTCGATCAAGAGCGTCAACTCGCTGTCACACTATACCGATTGGACCATCGGCCACGTGCACTCGGGTGCGTTGGGCTGGAACGGTTTCATCACTTTCGGTGCCTGGTACTATCTGGTTCCGAACCTGTGGCACCGTGAAAGACTGTACTCGATGAAGTTGGTCGACTTGCACCTGTGGGTCGCTACTTTGGGTATCGTTCTGTACATCTCGGCCATGTGGGTTGCCGGTATCATGCAAGGCTTGATGTGGCGCTCGTATGATAACATGGGCTTCTTGGAATACTCGTTCGTCGAGACCGTGATGGCCATGCATCCCTACTATCTGATCCGTGTCTTGGGCGGTCTGCTGTACTTAAGCGGCTCTCTGGTCATGGTTTATAATCTGGTCCGCACAATCCGCGGCGACGTAAACAACAAAGAACCCGTTATTGGGCAGTAAAGGAGCCGTAGTATGAGTTTTATAAAAAACCACTCGAAACTGGAACGCAATTCGTTCATTTTCTTACTCTGCATGGTTATCGCTGTGCTGATCGGGGGATTGGTTGAGATCGTTCCCTTATTCCGCATGAACACCGTGATTGAGCCTGTGAAAGGGATGCGTCCCTACTCGCCTCTGGAGCTGGCTGGCTACAATATTTATATCCGTGAAGGATGCTATTTGTGCCACTCGCAACAAATCCGCCCGCTGCGCGATGAAGTGGCCCGCTATGGTCATTATTCCTTGGCTGCAGAAAGTATGTACGACCATCCCTTCCAATGGGGTTCCAAACGTACAGGCCCGGATCTGGCACGTATCGGCAGCAAATACTCGAACGAATGGCACGTGGCGCACTTGAAAAATCCGCGCGATGTTGTTCCCGAGTCCATCATGCCTTCGTACAGCTTCCTGGCCAATACGGGCGCAGATATCCAAAACATTAAAAAGCATTTGGAAACTTTGCGCATGATCGGCGTGCCCTATACGCAAGAAATGATCGATAATGCCTATAACGATGCCATGGCCCAAGCGCACCCAAATGGGGACACCTCGGGTCTGGAACAACGCTATGGCGTGAAGGCTCAGGACTATGATGGCGACCAAGAACATGTCACCGAAATGGACGCCTTGATCGCCTACCTGCAAGTTCTAGGTACCATGGTTAAATTCACCGATAACGAACAGCCTCAGGCAGCGCCTGCAACCGGAGAAGCACAATGATGGAATTACTTCATCAATACGCCCCGCACGGAGGGTTGATTTTCTTCTTCTCCTTCTTTGTCGGTGTTGTGCTGTGGCTTTTGCGCCCGAACACAAAAGAAACCTATGATTATATTGCCCGCATCCCTTTAAACGAGGATAACCAGCCATGACAAATGAAAACAAACCCAAAGAAATCGACAAAATCAGCGGCGTCGAAACGACCGGCCACGAATGGGACGGCTTGAAAGAGCTGAACAACCCTGCCCCGCGCTGGTGGTTGTGGATTTTGTACGTCACGATCATCTGGTCTGTGGGCTACTGGGTTGTTTATCCGTCGTGGCCAACCCTTAGCGGTAACACGGCAGGTACAGCGGGCTGGACTCAGTATAAGAAACTGGCCAATGAACAAGGCGAAGTGATGCAACGCCAAGCCGCTTATCTGGCACGCTTCAAAGGGGCTTCGTTTGATCAAATTAAAAATGATCCCGAACTCTCCGCCTTTGCTATTGCCGGTGGCACCGACGCTTTCAACACCATCTCCGCTACCTGCCACGGTTCCGGAGCTGCCGGTGCTAAAGGCTTTCCTAACCTGAACGACGATGACTGGCTGTGGGGCGGTACGATCGAAGATATCTACCAAACGATCCAATACGGTATCCGCTCGGGTCATGAAAATGCTCGCGTCACCATGATGCCGGCGTTTGGTAAAGATGGCCTCTTGCAGCCTCAAGATATCAAAACCGTTGCGCAATACGTGATTGGCTTGAATAAAGGCACTTCCAATGAATCCCATCCTGGGTATAAGATCTTCCAGGATAATTGCTCGGCTTGCCATGGCGTGAATGGCGAAGGCAATCGTTCGATGGGCGCTCCCCGCCTGAACGACGCGATCTGGCTCTATGGCGGCGATGAAGCCACCGTGTATCAGACGATCTTCAATGCGCGCGCCGATGTCATGCCCTATTGGAAAGGCCGTCTGGACGACAACACTATTCGTCAGTTGACCGTGTACGTCCATTCCCTGGGTGGTGGTGAAAAATCAGAACCAAAAGTAGAAAGTACACAAAATGCAGCTGAACAACCCGCCGCCACAACAAACCCAGGAACCGTCACAGGAAATTAAGTTCTTCTCCGAACAAAAGAAGATCTATCCTAAATCCGTTACAGGTCGCTATCGCCAACTTAAATGGTTGGTGATGGCGATCACTTTAGCGATCTATTATCTTGCGCCTTTTATTCGCTGGGATCGCGGCCCCAATGCTCCCAGCCAGGCCATCCTTATCGATATGCCCAGCCGCCGGGCTTATTGGTTTTTCATCGAGATCTGGCCACAAGAAGTTTACTACTTCACGGCCATTCTTATTTTCTCGGCTATTCTGCTCTTTTTTATAACCAGCCTGTTTGGTCGCGTCTGGTGCGGTTATTTTTGCCCGCAAACCGTATGGACGGACCTTTTCGTCAAAGTAGAACACCTTATTCAGGGTGATCGCGCCGCACGTATGCGTCTGGATTCTGCACCCCTCAGCTTTGAAAAAATCTGGAAAAAAACGCTTACACATCTGTTGTGGATTCTGATCGGCCTGGCTACCGCCGGAGCATTTGTTTTCTATTTCAATGATGCTCCCACCTTGTGGAAACAACTTTTCGCTGGGCAAGCCTCGCCCGTAATCCTTGGCTTTATGGCCGGATTGACCTTCAGCACCTATCTCATGGCCGGCTATGCCCGCGAACAGGTCTGTACCTATATGTGCCCTTATGCACGTTTCCAATCGGCCATGTTTGATAAAGACACGTTGATCATCGGCTATGATAAAGACCGTGGTGAACCGCGCGGCAAGCACCGCAAGGGAGAAAGCTGGGACGGACGCGGTCATTGCATCAGCTGCATGGCATGTGTCCAGGTATGCCCGATGGGGATTGATATCCGTGAAGGGTTGCAAATGGAATGCATTGCATGCGGCCTGTGTGTGGATGCCTGCAACGAGATCATGGACAAGGTGGAACTGCCCCGCGGCCTGATCCGGTACGACACCGAACGCAATATCGATAACCGTCATACAGGCAAAGCCGCCCGTTTGCGACTCTTACGACCCAGAACGCTTTATTATAGTTTCGTGCTTTTGGTCGTTGCTTCTCTTGCGCTGCATTCGATGTTGAATCGCAAACCTACCGAACTGCATGTGCTACACGATCGCAATCCTTTATTCGTCCTGCTTTCGAATGGCACGGTGCGAAATGGTTATGATGTGAAAATCCTGAATAAGACGCACGACGAACGCACCTATTCCCTTCAAGCCAAAGGGTTAAAAGAGTCGAGTCTGGAAATTACCGGACTGCCGGGGGCGACAGCCGATTCGGTTACGGTTCCTGCCGATACGGTCGGACATTTCCACATGTTTTTAACCGCACCCAGCCAGGATTCCGGCCAGAAAGACGTCCATTTTGTCTTGACGGACAAGCGTTCCGAAGACCAAGATACCTATCAAAGTGTCTTTGTCAGCCACGGAGAGTAAGCTATGGCCGCTGCAAGCAAGCCTATTGATCGATGGATTCCGTATATGTTCGTCGCCTTTTTTGCCGTTATCATCCTTGTGGATGGTACGATGGCCACATTGGCCATACGCACTAACACGGGTACCGTCACCGATGACGCCTACAATCAGGGTTTGAACTATAATCAGACAATCGCCGATGAAGAAAAACAAGACAAGCTGGGATGGAAAGTTGACGTTTCTCTCAAAGATAAAAAGATTATTCTTTCTCTCTTGGATAAAAATAAAAAACCACTCGAAAATGCCAAAGTTTCCATTCTGGTAACACGACCTGTCCAGGCGGGTTACGATCAAAAGCTGCAACTAGTGAACGCAGGTAATGGACATTACAGCCAGGCCTTGGATTTGCCCTTCCCCGGTCAATGGGAGGCGTATATAGACGTTACACTTAACAAAAACACCTATCGTACGCATAAGCTGTT
>CAYRRF010000029.1:0-15735 GCA_964426595.1 uncultured Bdellovibrionales bacterium
CGTTGCTGGACGATTTCCTGGCGTTGGGATTGCAGGTTGAAATACGCGGCTTCCATCTCTTTGAGCTGGGCGTCTGCGGCTTGCATGTGCTCGTGCACATTGTCCGGGGATTTCAGCTGGGCGCGGGCATCAGCTACTTTTTGCAGACGCTCGTCCAGATTTTGCAAGCGTTGCTGGGCGCTGCTGGCGCGCTGTTTGTTCTCGTCGCTTTCGCGCACGATGATTTGCAAGCGGCTCTGCATCTGCGTCTGCTGATTCTGCAGGCCCATGAAGTGCTGATCTTTTTGACGGTAAGCATCTTCGACGGTTTGCAGTTGCATCTGCAGGCGGTCAATCGTCATTTGACCTTCGGATTCCGGCGGCAGGGCGGCAATGCTTTTCTGTGTTTGTGCCAGCGCCTCGGTCGTCTGGGCAATGCGTTGCGCGACGTAGTTTTGTTTTTCCGTTGCGGCAAAATGGCGGGCCTGGATATCGGCTTGGGCGCGTTCGGCTGCGGTCAATGTGGCGCGATCCTGTCCGGCCTGGCGCTGGGCCTGGGCCAGATCTTCACGGGCTTGCGTCGTCTGTGTGCGCAGTTCGTTTTGTTTGGTTTGTAAAGCGGTTACGCTTTCTTGCGCTTGTGCGACACTGGATTCGACGCTGATGCGTTTCTCGCGCAATTCGACCAGGCGGTTGCGCTGTTCCAGCAATTGCTTCGTTTCGCGTTCCTGCGCCGAGGCTTGCGCGCTGGGGGTGACGGTAAAGCCGTCCCAGCGCCAGCCATAGCCGTCGCGGCTGACAATCATTTGTCCGATCGTCAATTGTTCCAGCAAACGTTCACCGGCGGCCTTATCATCCACAACGCCCACCATGCTGAGGGCTGTGCGCAAAGCGCTGGGGGCTTGAACGACGCTATACAGGGAAACGGTGCCTTGAGGCAAATCGGCCAGTACCGTGTCGTTGCGGTCCTGCCAATAGATCGGTGCATCGTCTTTCAGGCCTGCACGCAATTCGCGGCCCATAGCCACAGATAAAGCTTGTTCGTAGCCGGGGGTAACGGTGATGTTGTCTAAAGCGGTTTCGAAATCTTGTGCGGCGGCGGCATTTTCAGCCAGCGCAGCCAGCGCTTTGATTTCGGTGTCGATTTGATGCAGCGTCGCTTGTGTCGCTTGCAAGGCTTCAACAGCGCTGCGGTTTTGCGTGTTTAGCGCTTCAGCCTCTTTTTCCAAATCAGCAACACGGTCCATTTGTGTTTGTACAGAAGTTTCCGCTTGGCTGATGCGTTGCTGCAGATCGGAAATGGTGGCGTTTTGCAATTGTGCCGCCAGCTGTTCCACTGTCTGGGCAGCCAGAGCGCTTTCGCTGTGCAAATGTTGTAAATCTTGTTCGGCGCGGGTGGCTTGCTGAGTCAGCATGTTGCGCTGCGTATTGCGGGTGGCCTGTTCGGCGCGCGCCTGATCCAGTTCGCGTTGTGCCAGATCATAGGTGTTGCGGGCCGAGTCGCGCGCTTCCTGGGCGCTGGCAACCTCGGTATTAAAGTTCTGCAGGCGCTGCTGCAGCTCGTTGCGTTCGGTTTCCAAGGCGGTTAGGCGCTCGTGGGCCGTTGTCGCGTTTTGTTCTTCGTGCGAGCGATCCTGTGTCAGGTTATCGTGCTGTTGTTGCAGATCGTCACGGGCTTGTTCGTAACGTTGCAGTTCCTCCAGCGCGCGATCTTTATTGCGCTGTACTTCGTGCATACGCTGTTGTTGCTCGGACATCTGGCGCTCGACGGCTTCCAGACGCGAGGCGCACGCTTCGCGCTGTTTCGACAGGTCGTACATGGCTTGCTTGGCCTGATTTTGCGCTTCGTTGGCAACAGCCATCGAGGCTTGGGCGGCCGCCATTTCCTGTTCCAGACGCGACCATTCCATGGCCAATGTCAAAGCTTCAAGGCGGCGAATAGTTTCGGCCAGAGTTTTGTAACGCTCGGCTTGCTTGGCTTGTTTGACCAGCTGTTCGTACACGCCGGTTTTTTGACCCAACAGATCATCGACGCGTGTCAAATTTTTCTCGGCGGCGCGCAATTTCATTTCGGCTTCGCGGCGGCGATTATGCAGACCGGAAATCCCGGCGGCATCTTCCAGAACGCGGCGGCGGTCGATCGGCTTGGCTTGGATCAGGCCGGTAACGCGGCCCTGGCTGACGATGGCGGGCGAGTGCGCGCCGGTAAAGCTGTCTGCGAAGAGCAGTTGTACGTCTGCTGCACGCACGACTTTGCCGTTGATACGGTATTCCGAGCCCATACCGCGATCGATGCGGCGGGATACTTCAAGCGATTCTTCGTTGGTATAAGGCTCCGGCGCACTCTTATCCGGATTGCGCAAGGTCAGGACGACTTCGGCAAAGTTGCGGCTGGGGCGTTTGTTCGTGCCTGCAAAGATAACATCTTCCATGCCGCCGCCGCGCAAGGATTTCGGCGAGGTTTCACCCATCAGCCAGCGCAAAGCTTCAACCAGGTTGGATTTACCGCACCCGTTGGGGCCGACGACGCCGTTCAAGCCGGGAAGGATATCGACCTCGGTTGTGTCGGCGAAAGATTTAAATCCACTGAGACGAAGCTTGCTAAACTGTACCATGTCGTTTCCCTGTAAGCGTCTTTGTTAAGATCCCCTCCCTTTGTGCAAGGGAGGGGAAGAAGGTGTTTCTTTCTTAGAGTTTGCCCGCAGGAATGGGCGTCGATTGTGTTTGTGCCTTGGCGGTATCTTTCAAATTCTCCAGGAAAGTATCCATCTCGTACGCAAAGCTTTCATAGCTGCCGGCGCCTTCCAGCTTTTTAGTGCCGTCATTGAAGATAAAGGTTGGAGTGGAAATGATTTTGTATTTCTCTGTGCCGTCCTGTGCAATTTTCAGGATAACGTTTTCCAGGACTTTGCTCTTGGTGCATTCGTCAAAGCGTTTCTGGTCGATACCGGCGACTTTTACCAGCATCATTAGATTGGCCAACGGCGCATCACTGAAAGCCCAGCGTTCCTGATTTTCAAAGATCATATCGCGCAGCTTCATGTATTGATCGCTGGGCACGCAGCGCTGCAACATCTCGGCGCGCAGGCCCGGATCGTTATGCGGGAAGGTGCGGATGACCCAGCGTACTTTGCCGGTGTCGATGTAGTATTGTTTGACTTTCGGGAAGATCGTGTTGTGGAAGTTCGCGCAATGCGGGCACGACATCGAGCTGTAATCGTAAACCGTCAGCGGTGCGGAAGGCGACCCCAGAACATGGTCTTCCATGGCAACGGCCAGATCGACCTTTGGTTCGGCCGAAGGGGCGCTTGCCGCTTTATCATCTGCCGCCGGTGTGGTGGCTGCAGGTGTTGCTGTGTCAGGCGCTGCAGTAGAATCGCCTGCAGGTGTAGTGGTTGCATCGGTTTTTGTCGCTTCTGCAGGAGCAGGGGTTGCGCTATCTGCGGCAGGTGCTGCCGGAGCGGTTGTTGCTGTAGGTGTTGGCAACGTGGCCGAAACCGTACCATCTGTTTTCTTTTCTTCCGTGCCTGCGCTTGTTGCAGAGTTGCTTAATGCGCTCGCCGTATCTGGTGTGGTGGCTGTTGCTGCGTCAGCAGGAGTAGATGTAGTCGGTGATGTAGTGGGAGTGACCTGGCTTACAGGAATCGAATGCGAAGCAGCACTTTCAGCAGGAGGAGTAGTGGAAGCGGTGGTTGCAGGAGCGGTGGTCGGAGGTGTGGTTTCTGTTCCGGCGGCGGTAGGCGTGTTGTTCATCGCGGAGGCATCTGCAATACGCGCGTTATAAAGCTCTTCGGATTTGAAAAGCGTTTGTAATGCATCGGGCTTGACGTAGCTGTAGGCCAGAGCGCCGGCTACAACGGCAATCATCGCAGTGAAAAGAAGGGTCTTACGCATGGTCGTTACCTTTGTCTGTTGAGTGTAAAAGTGAACCGAATTCCGCCAGGATGGCGCGCAAGCTGGGATTGGAAATCCCGGCCATGTCTTTGTCAAGGGATTGACATGTCATTGTGGGTGTCGATTTAACGACTTGTCGGGGTGATTCTTGACGGCTGGTGGTTGCGGTGGGGTAGGCTGTGACGCGAATCTCGGCCACCGTCTCGCAGCCGAAGAAGGCATTGATCCGTTGCAGTAATGCGCGCTGGCTGAATTGAATCTCCATAGCCTGTGCACTTGTTAACGTGCATAAATAGAGTTTTCCTTTGTTTTGTTCGCCACGGAGAAAAGTCAATTTTTCAGGGATGGCGCCTTCGGCTTCCGTGCCCTTCATCAAATCGCCCCAGGCATCAAAAAGTTGTTGTAATAAAATAGCATTTTTCGGGAGCAAGCCCTTGACGATCGGCCGCACCAGACGGGAGACCGGTTTCATCGAGGTCGGAGTGCTTTCGGCTCTTGTTTTTTGGTTCTGGGTCATAGACGATAGGGCGGTAAAAGGTCTTCTCAATATATGGCAAAAATTAACGCGTCACGCAAGCAAAATTTTAACTTCTCGTTAAAGATTTTACAATGGTACGACCGCCATGGACGCGCCTTGCCCTGGCGCGAAAATAACGGTCGGGCGCCTTCCCCCTATCATACCTGGCTGTCCGAGATTATGTTACAACAAACAGGGGTGGCAACAGTCATCGACTATTACCAGCGCTTTGTAGCCCGCTGGCCCACAGTTCAGGCTCTCGCCCAGGCTTCCGAGGATGAGGTTTTAAAAGCGTGGGAGGGGCTGGGTTATTACAGCCGGGCCCGGAATCTGCTGCGCTGTGCCCGTGTTATTACCACCGAATACAACGGCATTTTTCCTTGTGATATCAGTTTGTTAATTAAACTCCCGGGGATTGGGCCCTATACGGCCAATGCCATTGCTGCCATTGCATTCGATGTCCCTGCGGTCGTGGTAGATGGAAATGTCGAGCGAGTTATGGCCCGGCTGCACGGTTACTCGAAACCGATTAATACCCCTCAAGGCAAAAAAGACCTGACGGCCATGGCGGCGCACCTGGCCCCTGTTAAGCGAAGTGGAGATTACGCCCAGGCACTGATGGATCTGGGGGCGACAGTGTGCACCCCTCAAAACCCCGCCTGTGGGCAATGCCCATGGCAAGGGCCTTGTATCGCGGCAACGAAGGGAAAAACAAAAGAAATCCCCGTTAAAACGGCGGCCAAGAAAATACCTACGCGCTATGCGGTCGCTTATATCGTAAGGGACTCTGGGGGACGTATTTTATTACAGCAGCGTCCCGCAAAAGGCCTTTTAGGGGGATTGTGGGAATTTCCGGGACCGGTGTGGCGGGAGACGAAATGGACAAAGAAAGAGATCGAGCAGAACAACCCCTTCCCGCGGCAGGCCGTGCAATTTCACACGCGCCCCGTGTTGCACGTATTTAGTCATTTCAAACTATCTGTCTCGGTGGTTGTGGTTGCCCCTTTGTCAAAACCGGTGGCCAAGGGACAGTGGTTTTTACCCGAACAGCTTCCGGCAATGGCCACCTTGCACCGCAAGGTGCTGCGCGCCGCTCTTGGCGATACTCAAAAATAAGTATAAGCTGCCTTTGCAGTATTTCAGGGAGAAAAAAATGCGTTTTGTTACATGCGTACTGGTTGGTTTAGGTGTGCTTTTTTCTGCCGGGGCGGCATGCGCTGATAATTTTGAGCGTTATCGGGATCCTACCCCCTTGATGCTCACGGATTATTTTTTTGATTCTGGAATGGTCAAATTGAGCCAGGACAAAGACGTTCTGGAATATTTGCAAATCAAAGATTGTACTGTCTATACCATGGCAAAAGAGGATATCTTTTTGCAGCGGCAAATGGCGCAGCAAATGACGGTTGGACAGGCAGCGCGGGCACAAAAATTCAACAAGAATCTTTTAATCCGTTTGCCCGGAAGATTGCGCATTACACAATATAATTTTAATACGCAATCCTTTGATCTTTTTCCCGAGGATCAAATGGTGAAAGTCGGGGTAATGGTGGTGTGGGATATGGTGAAGCCGTCCTGTAATAAAAAGGCTTCGACGCCATTGCGTGTGTTTCCCGAGAACTATGTGGTTAAACTCAACCTGCCTATTTCCCTGTATCGTCTGCCGATGCAATCGAAAGCGGCCAAAAGTCTGTATGAATCTTTGGATAATTCCGGAACTTTCAACGCGCCCAAAGTTGTCTACACGTGGGTGTATGTTTCTATCGAAGGTGCCTTGCCCGGGGTTACACGGGATAAGAAACGGGGAGTCTTGCTGGGCCAGGTCGATACGATCGATGTTTTCCAGGACGCCTACCGTACCAAGCGCCTCAAACGCTTAGATTACCGCGAGACTTATTAATTTTTTAACCTCCACCTGACACGATGGGGCATGCTCGCTATCATCGGTATCTTGGTCGTATTTGGTATGGTCTTCGGCGGTTATGTATCAGCCGGCGGCAGCATGCATGTTATTCTCGAGGCGTTGCCGCACGAATTAATCGTCATTGGCGGCGCTGCCATAGGCGCCTTCCTAATCGGCCACTCGAAAGTCGGCCTCAAGCATGCGGCCGGCGCGTTCAAGACCGTGTTCAAGGGCGAGCATTACAAAAAAGAGGATTATCAGGAGCTGCTGCTTTTATTGTTTGCCTTGTGCAAGTTAATGAAAAGCAAGGGTATGGTTGCGATCGAATCGCATATCGAAAACCCGAATGAAAGCGAGATTTTTCGGCAATACCCCAAAGTGCAACATTCGAAATTTGCCATGCATTTAATCTGTGATTATATGCGTATGCTGACGATGGATTTGTCGGATCCTTATTTGCTTGACGATATCATGGAAAAAGAGATTGAAAAATATTTGCATGAGGAATCGCATGGTAGTCATTCGATCCAGACGATGGCCGATGGTATTCCTGCTTTGGGTATCGTTGCCGCCGTTTTGGGGATCATTAAAACGATGTCGCACATCAACGAGCCGCCTGAGGTGTTGGGCGCGATGATCGGCGGCGCGTTGGTCGGAACGTTTATGGGGGTATTTATGGCCTATGGTTTCGTTGGCCCCTTCGCCAGCCGTTCCGGCGCAGCCATCGCCGAAGACATCCAGTTCTATCGCATTATCAAGGATATTCTGGTGGCGCATCTCAAAGGCTCGCCGCCGCAAATTTCGATGGAAATAGGCCGGAGTGCTATACCATCGCATTTACAGCCCACCTTCCAGGACATGGAAAAAGCGCTGGAAAACAGCACCAGCTCTTAATACCAGACGAAACCACGTTGTGTTGGTCCCGCATCCAATGGCGAGGGAGCGTGTTGACGTGTAATTTCTGCGGCCAGTTGCAATTGCGCAAGGCGTAAACTATGGGCATCGGTTTCTTCGAAGGCGTGCTTATTTACAATCTTTGTAACTTCTTCCGTTGCTTTTTTAAGGAGTTTGCCATTCTTGTAAACTTCAAATTGTCGAATAGTGCCGGACTTGTTGAAGGTTACTCTCAAGCCTGCAAGTTTACCTTCATGATAATAAGAATGTCGTTTTTCTGTGCCATCAGCAAAAAATTCAATCAGGTTCCCGTCCAGCACATCATTTCTAAATTCCCCACAGGAAGAACGATAATAAGGGAGGGGTGCAGCGGGTGTGCGTTTTTTCGAAGGGCTTTCTGTTTCATCGTCTTCTTCTAAATCCTCTTCCTCTGGCTCGGTTTCATTTTCAGGAGATGTTGCGGCAAGGGCTTCTGCAAGCGCGGTCGGAGGAAGTTTTTTATACCCGACGAAAATGCCGTTTTTAGTTTTCCGGCAAGATGGAAATAATAAGTTCCTGCTGGGAGCTCAGTTTTGTGATGTGTTTATTCACAAAGAACAGTTCGCTCGACCAGGCCGTTATCGTGCGGTAGACGGGTGATGTCATGGGCATTTCCTTGAAAGAGGGCGGTAGCGTCCCAACAATATATAGACATAGTTTGAGAGTCAATAAAATATGTATTATATTAACCTCTTTTTGCAGCGCGCATGAAAAAACCCGCCTCCCGGGCGGGTTTTTCAAATTCTCGATCGTTTTAACGATTAGAAGCCATCGCGATCGCGACGTTTACGCTCCAGTTTACGGTGCCGACGGACCGCTTCGTTTTCTTTGCGGGCGCGGATTTCCGAGGGTTTCTCGTAGTGCTTGCGGCGCTTGAGCTCTTTATAGATGCCTTCGCGTTGCAGCTTCTTCTTCAACACGCGCAAGCCTTGCTCGACGTCGTTGTTGCGAATTGTAATCTCAACCAAATTAAATCACCGCCTTCCCGGAAAGATGCCGGCTTGCTGCCATGGGAGGGAGGCAAAGCAAACCGGGACCGACCTTATAGTCCGAATCGGGTTAAAAAGTCAACAAAGAAGCGGTCTTAGCCCCTGCGATCCAGCAGGAAACGGGCCATGTCGGCCAGAATTTCGACGCGGGCGGGCTCGAAAACGCTTAAATGATGGATACATTGGTTAACAAGGAGCTCGGCCTTGGCTTTGGCATCGCCGGGGTTCATATGGGCGAGGAAGGTCGATTTCTTCGCTTTGGCATCCTGGCCGGGTTCTTTACCCATGTCCTGTTGCACGCCCGTCAGATCCAGCAGATCATCCGTCATCTGGAACGCCATTCCGAAATCATGCGCATAGTTGCGCAAGGCCATGACGTGTTTGGGAGAGGCTTTGCCCATGATCGCTCCGGCCTCACAGGCAAACATGATGAGCGCACCAGTTTTCATTTTTTGCATGCGCGTGATGGCGCCGATATCCAGTTTTTGTTTCTCGCCAAGCAGGTCCAGCATCTGGCCGCCAGCCATGCCGCGTGGACCGATGGCGCGGGCAAGTCCTTCGATCAGCATCAGGCGCACGCGCACGTCCGGATGCGAGTCCGGATGGGAAAGAATTTCAAAGGCAAGCGATTGCAACGCATCACCTGCAAGAATAGCGGTGGCTTCATCGAACTGGCGGTGTAACGAGGGTCGTCCGCGGCGCAGCATGGCGTTATCCATGGCCGGTAAATCGTCGTGAATCAGCGAGTAGGCGTGCGCCATTTCGACGGCCGCCGCAACACGCAACGCACAGGAACGGTCGACATTAAACAAGTCCGCCGTGGTCAATACCAAAAGCGGGCGCATGCGCTTGCCACCCTCTAACGATCCGTAACGCATCGCATCGAATAAATGTGATTCCATCTCGCGACTGGTAGGGATCAAGCGATTAATGACATCGTTGATCGCATCACTGGTTTCGCGGATGGCAAGTTTCAGGCGTTCGGTCATTTGGTTATCTCGATAGGTTCTAAAAGAGGTTGTCCGTTGGCATTCAGACTTAGTTTTTCGACGCGAAGCTGTGCATCTTTCAATTTCGTTTCGCAATGCTGGCGCAGGGCAACGCCGCGCTCGTATAATTGGATCGAAGCTTCCAAACCGGCTTTGCCCGATTCAAGTTCGCGCACGACGGCCTCCAATTCGGCCAAAGCGGCTTCGAAAGACAGGCTGGAAAGGTCGGGATTTTTGGCGGTCATAGCCGCCGATCCTAGCAGCTTTCGTACAAAAATGGAAGTTTATACGAGAGCAGAAATAGAAGGCAGCGAAGGTATTACGGGCGGTGTGTAAAGCGCATCCCATTCATAAGCACCGTCAAACCTGCGTTGGTAGTCGTGGCGGCGCCTTGTATGGTTGGTCCTGCGCCTTGATGCAGCGAATCGGGCAGGGCACGCTCATCAAAGCTACCATAAAATCCGCTCAACACGGCGAGCTTCCCTTGCGGTGTCGTAACATCGGTTGTGCTTTGATTAAATGCATACTTTGTAATGTCAGCCAAGGCGCCGTTGATAAAATGTTCGGCTACTAGCGTGTCGCATGCTGCGCCATTTGGTGGGGTGATAGCGTAAATATAACCGGCATTATCCGTCAAGCGCCCCAAAGGATTGGAAGAATTGTAAGGGAGGCTGGATACGTTGGTAGAGCCGACATGTTTGTAGTTCAATGTGTAATAATCATTTGCGGAAGCATAGGTCGTGATATAGCTTTCTCCCAAGTTGTTGGGGAAATCAATATCCACATGCGCGTGTGCTGAATCGTATGTATTTGTGATGACAGAAGGAAAATAAAAAGCCAAGCTGTCTCCGACAATATTACGATCAAATCCTAAATTGCCTTTCGCAATAACCGTTACCGGCACAGTCGGTTGTACGACGTTTGAGGGTAGTGAATCAGAAAAGGCGCTGAAAGATTGGGATAAAGACAGATGCGTATTTTTTAAGCCATTGAAGCTTGCATTTATATTTTGCCAGTCCATGTAGGATGTTGGCAGGTATCCGTCCGGATTTGTGGAGCGGCGCTCTATCAGGCCGGAAGTCGCAAGGGTGGGGTCTTGTCCTGCAGGCATACTAGCGATTGCATATTTGTCAATGCTAATGAGTGTGTTGTTAGCATCATAATTGCTAAATACGATTGTATCACTTGTAAGGCTGGTCTTTTTGTCCATATAACCATACATGACTTTGTAGGCGGTATCGGTGGCGTTGTTCACCAGATTGCTCGACGAGCCGGCTTTCCAGCTCATGATTGTATAGGGGCCCAAGCCCGAGAATCGTGAATAAGTCACACCGAGCCCTTGCGGGTAATCCAAAGAATTTGTGTTGTGAATAATAGCGGCTGGAAAAGCAATTTGCTCTGCCGCTGCGTTGGTAGCGTTCATATTCAAAACAACATTATTGGCCTGATGAATTGTTGTTACGACGCTTGGCGGTGGCGGGCTATTGGGGGGTAGCGGATCCGCTAAAGGAGTGGTCTGTGTTAGCCGGAAGAACTTTGTTCCGTGTGCTTGATCTTGTCCTTGTACCTGATGCAACGCATTATTGATATTATTTGCATCTTGTGAAACATTTGGATGATACCCGGTGCTATCACCGCGCGCCAACGCCATTCCGGTAGTGCTTAAATAAGCATTCTGCCCGTAAAGCATGGGGGTTAGAATGTGTTTTTCCACACCAATAGCGCTACCATCGGCATTCCACTGATATTCGATCAATGTGTCTGGTGTGGCGCCGTGTTTACTATAGGTCCATCCATGATTCGATTTATAGGCGGTATCGGAAGCCGATACGAGATTGTAATTAGAGCCCGGCTTATATTCTATTTTGGAATAAGGTCCTGAATAATTACTCAGACAAACCTGCAAGCTTGTGCCAAGGCCCGCAGGAAATTCCTGAACACCGTTACCGTAGACGACAGCTTCGGGAAAACAGATTTGCTCAACTTGCCCGTTATTGTCCAAATTCAAGACGACGTTTCCCACATGATGCATATCTACGGGAACACGCTCTGGTTGGGGTTCGTCTTCTTTGGTGCACGAAGCGACAGAAGTCAAAAATGTAGTGGCTGTAAAGAGCTGCAATAATTTTTTGGTCGTGCCATAGCGTAATTTATTCATAATATTCATGATGACAGGGTCCTTCACTATAAAAAGCACGAATCGGTGTGGTCGTCTAATAAAAATTAATTTATCACAAAAATTTATTAAATACAATATATTTTTACGTTAATACGCCTAAAAAAGCAGCGGGGCCGCTACCGCCAGGGCCAAAACCAGGCCAATGCGGCTTTGCAGGCGGAAAAAGGTCAGGGTAAAACCGTCATTGGTGATATCCCAATAGGTATGGGCGGCCAGGTTAAAGACAAGGGCAACGAGGACCATACTATAGGCCAGAATCCCATAGCCACCCGCCAGCCACAGGCTAAGGGCGAAAAGTCCAAAGCTGCAGACCCATAGCCATCCGATAATCATTTTGCTGTTACCGGCCCATAGCTGGACGGTGGATTTGATGCCCACCTTGGCATCATCGGCGCTGTCCAGAAACGCATAGACCGAGTCATAGGCCAGAGTCCACACGATCGCCGCAAGATATAAAACCAGCACCGGGCCGCTCAGATGTGTCTCAAGCGTGGCATAGCCAATCAGCACCCCGGCATTAAAAACAATCCCTAAGAAAAGTTGTGGCCAATAGGTGATGCGCTTCATCCAAGGGTAAGCCGCGATCAGCGGAAGGCTGGCCAGGCCGAGGAAAATAGCCGGAAGGGGAAGCTGTAAAAGAACAAACGCACCAACCAAAAGCTGAAGGAGTAAAAACAAAATGGCCTGCCATGGTTTTAATCGCCCCGAAGCCAGTGGCCGATTTTTGGTGCGCGCCACTTCGGCATCCATGTGGCGATCAATCAGATCATTTAATGTGCAGCCGGCGCCGCGCATCGCCACCGCACCAAGGAAAAATAGCGCCAGAAAGCGCAATTGTTCGCCCGGCAAGAGAAGACGGAAAGAAGGTGCCAGCAGTAGCCCCCAGACGCACGGCCAAAAAAGCAGCCAGATCCCGATGGGGCGATCCCATCGCGCCAAGAGCGCATAAGGGTACAGGCGCGGAAAAGACTGCCAGAAAGATTTTTCACGGATATCGGTGGTCATGTAAAACGTTTTACAATGTGGAGAATGCGTTCTTCGGTCACCGGCTTTTTCACTACGCCCGAAAATCCCAATTTGGTAGCGCGCTCTAAGATATCGGTGCTGGGGTCGGCAGTGACCAGCAGAACCGGCATTTTATAACCCGCCTGCGTATAGAGGGGCATGAATTCAAAGCCGCCCATCGGCTGCATTTGCAGATCCAGCAGGACAAGGTCGATCGGGCGCTCGGCCAGCATCGCCATGGCTTGCTCGCCGTTCTCCGCTTCATAGACGCGATAATCGCCCTTCACCAGAAAGCTGCGCAGCAACATCCGAAACGGCAGGTTATCGTCGACGACAAGCAGGGAGGGGTGATCGGCCATGGGCTAAGTATAGGCGTGCGGCCCCGAAAGACAATTGCAGAAGGGCAAAGGAGCGCTTGACATCCGCCGCATTTTGTCGTAATATACCATTCCTGAATTTTAATAATTATCATAATATGGAGGAAAAGCATGTTTGAATTAGATGATACCGCCCCAATCACAACCACAGCTGTTGGGGGCGTTGGAACAGAAGTGTTTTTTGATAATAATCGGAAGCGCCTGGTTATTGAGAAATCCGGGGATAGTGAAATTCATACCGAATACAATTATAACGGTGCGGAAGTAAGCCGCATCGTGTATGCGAACGGCAAACCTGTGGGGGGCTTTATTCCTGGAAAAGCAACTTTAAACTAACCCCTCGAAAGAGTGTTGTAAGATGAGCGAACCATTGAACTACCATCTGAATGTGACCTATACCGATTACGGGTATATCGATGCTGTTTCCTTTCACAGCGGTGGCGTAGAGAACGTGCAGATGACAGCGAAAGCAAACGAGACGTTGCGCAGAGTGCAATTTTGGGACGATGTTCTTTCTTATTTTGGATTAAGTGGTCGCGATCCGTACGAACTCCGTCAGGATCAGGTGCGTTTGTTAAAACGCATCTTTATTCCGGAATGAAAAAGCGCTCAATCACAATTGCGGGGCACCGCACCAGTATTACCTTGGAAGAGGCTTTTTGGGTCGAGCTGAAACGACTGGCGGATCACGAGGGAAAAACCCTGGCCCAGCTTATTACCGCGATTGATTCGGCGCGTGATTTAAAGACTAATCTTTCCAGCGCCTTGCGGCTTTATATCCTGGAACAAATCACGAAACGCTAAAACGTTCCCCGACGGTCGGCAGGGTCAATTTTATATTCGTTTTGGCGAATAATTCTCGTGTAGCAGCATGATCAATGGTAATCGGCGGGAAGGTATCGAAATGCATTCCCACAACGTTCTGCGCGCCGATAAATTGTGCGGCATGCAAAGCGTCCACCGCATCCATCGTGAAATGTCCGCCTAAACACAAAAAAGCCGTATCGATTTTATGGCGGCGGCCAAAGAGCTTCATCTCTTCAAACAGGGCGGTGTCGCCCGAATGATAAAAACATCCTTTGCTGTGCGTGACGATCAAACCGGCGGCCACACCTCCGGGGCTGCCATCGGGCAGTGTCGAAGAATGCCAGGCCGGCACCAATTGTACTTTGAGGCCGTCCAGATCAATCGTCCCGCCCAGATTCATGCCGCGCGTATCGGGCGCGCCTTTACCGGCCAGCCACTCGGCAATCTCGTACACAGCGATAACGGGGGCTTTGGTTTTTTGAGCGATGGCCACCGTGTCCCCGATATGATCGCCATGGCCATGGGTGATCAGGATATAATCCGCCGCAACAGCGTCCGGAGCGGTTACGGCCAGCGGATTGCCGGTGAGGAACGGATCAATGACCAGTTTTTTTCCGTCGACCTCAATAAGAAAGCCCGAATGGCCCAGATAGGTGATGTGCATGGCAGGATATCCTTTTCTAAGGCCAGGCTATCGAAGCCCAACTTTTTTGGTAATGTTCATGTGCCGGCATGTATAAACTTCAATGCACGGTGGCCAGTTCCATGTCCGCATCGACCTGGTGGATGGCGGTCAGGGCCATCTCGGGCGTGGTGGCAATGGCCAGCGGCTGACCGCTGGCATCATGGACGGCATAGTGTTTGGATCCGAAAAAATCCACCTCGCGTACATAGACGACCAGCTCGCTGCCTAAGTCGCGGAAATCGTCTTCGTCCATGGCGCGCAATAATTGTTCGCGTTCATCAGGATTCATGAGGCGTACCTTTCGGAGCTTCAATGGCCAGCGTCTTGTCGCGGGACTTGGTGGCGGATTGTTCAATCGGAATATTCTGAATCTTTTTATCGGGCACCAGCCGCGCCAAGTCAATATGCAGCAAACCGTTATCCAGGTGAGCGCCGCGCACCTCTAAATCATCGGATAACAGGAAAACGCGCTGGAACTGACGGGTCGCGATGCCGCGATGGACAAAGAAACGCTCGCGGGTTTCTTCTTCCTGGCGGCCGCGAATAACCAAATGGCGGTCTTCCATTGCCACGTTTAGCTGGTCCATCGTGAAACCTGCAACGGCCAGCGTAATGCGCAGACCGTGCTCGCCGATCTGTTCGATGTTATAGGGGGGATAGCCGTTCTGTGACTTGGTGGCGCGCTCGACCATGCGTTCGAGATGGTCGAAACCCAAGAGCAAAGGACTGTCGAAAATGGAATAGCGTGTGTTCATGTTCTCCTCCGTTGAGCGAGAGTAGCAAACGGCCCGGAAAGGCGCCGCACGCTCCCATTCTACTACAGGAAAAGTTAAAAATCAAGTTACTGATTTTACGTCTCAATTAGGATTGTGGCTGGGGTTTGCCAAAGCAGCAGGCATAGCCGATGACGTGTCTGTGAGCGGCCTTTTGTGGATGTGCCGAAGCGAACAGGTGCTGCTGCCCATTTACGCAAGCCGCATGGTGGCGTGCAGCATCCAAGATTTCGCACGCGCCTTCCTGCAAGGCGCCCAGCCTATCCCAATAAAGGCGTTTTTTGGTTTCGGTTTCCATCGTGCGGTTGCCATTGGGATCTTCTACCAATACGGCTGGGTAATGCTGATCATTCCAGACGTAATCCGCAGGGGAAAGATTTTCTTTTGCAAGGCGGAGTTGTTCCGTAACATCTTGCGTGTTTTGGATATAAGTGAATTTCCCTGAAGGAAGGCCAAAAAAAGATCCCGGGTCTTTGAATCCATACTGCGCCAGAGTGCCATCTTGGTACTTCACGGCGATCACCAGAACGTCCGGTGCTTTTTCAAACATATATTCCATCGCGGCCTGTCCCCTCTGTTTTGTTTGGGCATATTACTTAGGGTGGGGTGTTTGTCAATAAAAAACAAAAAACCCCGCTCGCAGGAACGGGGTTTTTCAAAGACTTAAACAGGGTAAAAGGCTTAGAAGCCCATACCGCCCATGGC
>CAYRRF010000030.1:0-15574 GCA_964426595.1 uncultured Bdellovibrionales bacterium
CAAGGCGCGGTCAAAACAGTGTCACAGCCGCAATTAACAGTGCTTTCGGGTTCCAATGCCAAATTGCGTGTGGGGAACAAGCGAGACTACGTTTCCCAGATTACGCGTACCGTGGGTGTCAATACGGCCGATAACGTCTCGGTGGCAACGTCGAAGCTTGAAACAGGCTTGACCCTGGAGATCGGCAGTGCCTGGGATGCGGGGACCGTCTATGGGAAGCTTAAAATTGATTTGCAAAATCTGATCCGTCTGGGGTCTTTGGATGTCGGTACGACTAGCATCCAGTTGCCGGAAACATCGGATCGCAGCCTGGAAACAAAAATTCGCGTGCGCCCCGGCGACGCGCTGCTGATCGGCGGTATTGTCGAGCAACGCAATTCGCTGGATCAAACCGGTCTGCCGGGCGGCAAGAAACCGCTTTTTGTGACCTCGAAAGATCATCAGGGTAAAAATACGGAACTGGTATTTATGTTGCGGCCGCGCGTGGTGGTCTATACCGAGACCTTGCCGACAGAGGCTCAGCTGAAAGAGTCGAAATTGATACTTGAGCCTTCGCGCACCAACCCCGAGCAAGAAATTCTTTCGACGTTAAGTAAAGCGTCGTCCGATGAAAGTGGCAAACCGATCATTTTGAAAGCCATAAAAGCGCCGGCAGCGACTTCTCCGGCAGCTCCGGTTGCTGCAAAAAAGTCACAGCCGGCGGAAATTAAGAAATAGGCCCTAGCGCGCATATTCTTTGTCTTTTATTAAAACTTTCCTCGCTAGATTCAAAGGATGAATTCATCCAGAAGGGCGATGATGACGGGTCGTATGCGCATATTTTTTATGTTTATCTGTGCTGTGCTTTTAAGCGCGCCGTGCGCGGCGTGGGCGCAGTACAGTGCTTTTGATGATCCGCCGCAAATGTCCGGTGGTGGTGGCAAAGATGCCGGCGCCAGCAATCAGGAAATCGCATCTAACAAAGCCGAAGTGGATGGTGGCGATATTGCTTCGGGACAAACGGCTCAGATCGTTGTGTTGTTGCACAATAATACGCCGACACCGATCACACTCAATCGGATCGAGCTTGCTCCGTCTTCAAATATTTCTGCAACGCTGGCCAGCAATCAATGCGGTCAAACACCGATTAAACAAGGTGTGGAATGTGCTGTTACACTTTCTGTGCGCGGTGAAAGCACCGGTAAATACCGCCTGGGCATGTTGATCTATCATAACGGTAAAACACAGCTTTCTAACGTCTTCGTCGTCGGTTCTGTGGGTGCAGGCAAAGCCGGTGGTACCGATGGCATGCCTGCCAACGAGCTGGAAGCCTTCCCGACCGCATTGGATTTCGGAGATACATCGGGTCGTACGCCGTTGGTGCGTTCGATTGCGCTGCGTAATTCTTCCAGCAACACTGTGAAAATTACGAATATTGAATTAGCGGCCTCGCCATTGACCGGATTTTCTGTTTCGGCACCCGATTGTAAAGAGCTCGGGCCGTCGCAGGCCTGTGTGGCAACAGTAACATGGGCGCCCTTGGCCGAAGGATCTTCGCAAGGGGTTTTAGTCTTGCATCACGATGGTCCGTCGGGCGGTTTGCAGATCGCGCTGAAGGGTGAATATAAATTAAGCAAGACAAACAAAGCGGAATTATTCCCGACTCCGGTTCCTGGTGAAGGCTTGTTGGTTGCGGATCGTGAAAGTGTTGATTTCGGTTCTGCGGTGGATGGTACAGCCTCCATTACCGTCAGCTTGATTAATAATGGTGAAAAAGATGTCACGCTTAATCTGGTGAAACTGGCGGGCTCGGATAATGGATTGACGCTGTCAAATGACAGTTGCGCGACCGGTAAAATCTTATCCCCCAATCAAGGATGTGCGTTGACGGTTAATTGGGCGCCGCGCCGTGAAGGACCGGTTATTGACGATATCCAGATTTTGCACGATGGGGCGCGCGGCGTTTTAATTTTGCCCGTGCGTGGAACGGCGACCAAAACAGCTAGCGGCTCCTCGCCCTTGTTAAATACAATTAGCAGTTTGCCTAAGCTGGATAAAAACGCTTTAGATGAAAATATAATCAATAATGGAGCACCGAAGCCTGCGGCAACCGGTGAAATTGTAGGTGACGTGGATATTCCGGCAGGCACGGGCGATGCGTCAACATTGACAGGGTATCATGTGACATCGATGAGCGGTGACCGCGCGATTTTAGCAGGCCCGCGCGGACGTATTCTGGTGCGTGACGGTGTGCGACAACTTATTGCCGGCAGCTACTGGAAACCGATTATCAGCCGCGAAGGCATTAAGCTGATCGGCGATAAAGATGCTGTGCTGTTATTCTTTGACCGTACGATGACGATCAGCAGTTCCAACGATGCCAGCGACAAACTTTTTCCATCCAGTGTAGCGGTTGCGCCTTCTTCAACGAGTAGCAGTACGACGAGCAGCACCTCGTCCAGCAGCAGTACAGGGAGCGGCACCTCCAAGCCGTAACCCCTATGGTTGATCCCGTTAAACCTCCTGAGACAGCAAAGCGCGGCGAAGGTCGCGAGCGTTATTTGGACATGGTCCAGCGCGAACGTATGCTTATGGTGGAAAAGGGCGTAAAGAAATCGCTGGAGCAATTGCTGACGGCAGCCGGTGGTCTGGAAACGAACGAACAGCAGACAACCGAGACCATACGCTCCACCGCGACGGGGGGTCAGTTGCGGGCCGTGGTGCCGGGACAGGCCTGGGGGCTTGTAAACGTGCATCTGGTGGGTTTGCAAGAAGGTGTGTTACAGGTAGCGCCGCTTTATGATTTGAATGACAGGCAGCAGGAAAACCTGATGGCGACTGTGCGGCGCAGCGGTTTCCGGGTGGACAGCATTGTCCTGGAATTGTGGGATCGTGGCGAGTTGATGGACACGCTGCGCCGCGTGCATGATCTGGCTGCGGACCGTACGGAAAAAACGCTGAATTTATGGTTGCGCGATATTGATAACGGTTTGTATTTGAACCAGTTCGTGCGCGACATGATGGCGGAAGCTTTAAGCATGCGGACCTCGGATATTCACGTGCTGCAGGATAATAACCCCGAGATACCTAACTGGATTAAATACCGCGTCGACGGCGATCTGGTGCCTATGCACTTGTTGCCCAGTGATGCAATGGGACGTTTGACGACGGTTATCAAACGGGACGCCGGGATGAACTTCGGTGATCGTAAAACGCCGCAAGACGGGCGCTTTACCTTTACGTGGCAAGGCCGCTCGATCGATGTGCGTGTTGCTGCCGGACCGCAAGGACAAGAAGGGGAAAAGCTGACATTGCGTTTGCTGGACCGCGCGTCCTTGAAAAATTTCGACGAACTTTTCCGCAACTATGAAGGTATCAAAGAGTGCTTATCGCGCATTCTGGAGCCGCAGGTTAAAGGAGACGGGGGTCTGGTTCTGCTTTCGGGTCCGACAGGTTCGGGTAAAACAACGGCGCTGTATGCAGCGGTGCAGCAAATTGACCGCCGCCGCCGCCATGTGTTGACCATTGAAGATCCGATTGAATACGAGTTGCGCTATGCGACCCAGTGGCAGGTGATGCCGGGGCGTAAAGGGGGCGAGTTCGCCGATCTTATTCGGGCCAGTATGCGTCACGATCCAGACTATATTATCATCGGCGAGTTGCGCGATGGAGAGACGGTGGAAACAGCGTTGAAAGCGGCCGAATCCGGACACACGGTTATTTCAACCATTCACGCCGATAGCGCGTTACAGACAATCGAGCGTCTGCGGTCCTTTATGCCGGTGGAGCGCGATCGTTCCTCGACTTATACGCTGGCGCAACAGATCCGTGCGATTTTGAACTTGCGGCTTGTTAAAAAACTGTGCCAGGGCTGTTCGCAGCCGATGCGGGTGATCGATCTGTTGACCTTGCAGGAAATGCACGCGCTGCGCATTGATCCGGATGCTTCCGTCCGCCGCCACAATCCCAACGGTTGTGATTTGTGCAATCGTACCGGTTATCTGGGACGCACGATGTCGCTCGAGGCGCTTTTGATCGAAGGCAATGACCGCGCCCGCAATGAGATTTACCAGGCCATGCTGACCAATACGGCCAAGATATTGGATGTCGAAGGTGTTACTTTCTATTCGCGCTCCGATAATATCCGCCAGCTGGTCCGTGAAGGGCTTGCCGATCCACGTGTCGCTGTTTTACAATTGCAGTCACAACAAGAGGGCTAGTACACGCCATGCAACAATGGACCGCCGAGATTGTTTTTGATACGCGCGGCGGGGCGCGCAAGCAGACGCGTACCTATTGTTTGCCCAGCATTGATGATGTGCGTCGGGCGGTACAGGAAGAAGGCGGGTATGTCTTGCGTATTCGCCCGCATAACCGTTCGGTATTCGAGCGTATGCTGGCGCGTTCGAGCTGGCAGCAGGTACAGCTTTTACGCGGGATACAATTCCGGGCCAGCACCACTTCTTCCAGTGTGGCCTTCTGGCGTTTGATTGAATCGGAAACCAGCCCGCGGATGCAGAATATTCTGGCTCCGGCGCGGGAGGCTCTGGCACGCGGTTTGGGTGTTATTGAAGCGCTTAAATCGTTGCAGATGTTCGATCACTCGACGATTGCCATTCTTTCCGCTTCCGAGCGCAGTAATCGACTGCACGAGGGGATTCCGCACGCGATTCAAAATATTACCCAGAAGCGCAAAAACATCACCAAGATCGGCGGAACGATTGCCTGGCTGGGCTTTGATATTTTCTCGATTGTGCAGGCGATGTGGTGGGGGCGTGGAACGATCTTGGGCTGGTTCCGCAAGAACGCTCCGGCCGACCCCATCAAAAAAGAACAATTTGACCATACCATCAATAATCTGGAACATTTGTGGAATATTTTGTTGCTTATCGCCGTCGGGGCCGGGGTCTTTTTGTTTTGGACTATCGCTTCGTTCTGGATCAACCGCGGGAAACGGGACTGGCCAACGGCGCGTATCGTGCGGCGTATTCCTTTGGTGGGGGCGTACTTGCGTGACTTGGGTTTTGCGGATTCGATGTCGGCCGCGGCCCGCATGATCCGGGGGAATGTGGCGATCAACCAGGTGCTGTTGCAAGCGGCCGAGGCCAGCAACGTGCCCGAAGTTTCGATATTTTGGACGGATGTCAATACGGACCTGACCCGCGGGGTAAGCTTGGGTACGGCGCTGGACCGTGACCCCCTGACCCGTGGGGAACGTATGGAATTGATGTCGGTCACCGACCTTAATCAGATTGCTACCGTTCTGGAATCAATTGCCGATATGCGTGCCCAGGCGGCAAAAACGAAAAACAGCATGATTGTATGGCTAGCTTTTATTCTCACAGGCTTCTATCTTTTAATTGCGTTTGGTAGTGCGATCTTTGCCTTGCGCTTGATGAACTTTAGTATGGATAACCTGATGCAGGATATGATGGGAGGGGGTGCTGGCGCATGACGGAAGCAGCAACCCTTGCGGCCGAACCGAAAGCAACTGTGCGCACCAAGGCCGAGACGATTGCGATGGCGGCTTCGGTTGCCCCGGTTTATTTGCCTGCCGATTTGATCGGTGGTTCGGTGCCGTATATTTTTGGCACCGAGGACGAGGCGGTATGGAACGCGGCATCTCAGGCCTGTGGCACAGATAGCGTGCATTACGTGTACACCATTTCAGACAATCGTGTCTGGTATCTGGCAACACCTTCCGCTTCTTTGGCATCCCACCCCGATAGCTGGTGCCCCATGGCCGCGGCCTTGCCGGGGAATAGTGAATATTGGGATCGTGAAACAGTTTATATTTACGAACAAGAAGGTACGGCTGCCGGTTTACGCTGGGATCAGGAAACGGGTCGTATGCAGGTATTTGTGGGTCCGTCGCGTACTATTCTGCCGCGCTTGCAAACATTGGATGCGAACTTTGTGACGATTAATCCCGAGCGCGCTGTGGCGGTTGCCTGGAAGAACCGCTCGCTCAGTCAGGAAAAACTGGCGCGGGCCACTATCTATTGGATGTTTTGGTCCGGTGCTGCGATTACCTTTGTTGCCATTGTGGTATGGTTGTTCAGTCACGTGATCGGTATTCTGGTGCAGCCCAACCTGAAGAAGGCGCAACAAGAAACGGAAATGGCCACCGAGAAATTGATGGCGCAGGCCACGCAAGTGATTCGCAACGATTCGGATAAGCATCTGTTCCGCTTGCAAGAGCTGCTTCTGTCCTTGCAAAATGTTGGTGGAACGTTAATGAAATATGAAGTCAAAGACGGACATGTCGTATGGGAGGCTCTGGTGCCGCCGGCAGTAGGGGCTGACAGTCTGCAACAATTGCGTGGACGGACGATCGGCACGGTTCCAGACGGGCGTATCCGTATCCAGGGGAATTCGTAATTATGATTAATTACATCGTAAAGACTCTGTGCGAAAATAAGAGCATAGAAACTATAAAAGAAAACGGGGATTGTAGCTAAATGGCCTTTGACAGCAAGGCATTCATGGATCGTGTGCAAAGCGTTGATTGGAAACGCTTGGCTTCCTATGCGAATCCGCAAGCCGTCAAGGACTTGGACTCGTTTCTGGACAATCTGCCGGTACGCGTCGGATCCAAAGCCCTTTATATCGCAATATCGATGTGGGTGTTGGCCGCTGTTTTCCTTTTGGTCGCCTATACCAAATCCGTCAACCTGCAAGAGGTGCGACGTGAGATTACCCAGGCCGAGGCTTTGCGCCCTTCCGTGCCGGTTGTAGCTTATAAGCCAGTCCCGGATGGGGAAATTGTGCGCCAGGTCGAAAAAATGAAGGATGTTTACAAAACGCTAACCATTAAACAGTCTAATGGTGTGGTCGACATTGCCGCGAACTCAACCCGGGATTTTCCGGTCTGGCGGGCGGCGATGGGGGATCTTTCGGCGGAAGTGCCTGGCGAGTACAAACAAAAATGCTTTGTGCTGGTCGCGAATGTAAGGGACAACCGTTGCAAGCAAGTTTGTCTGTCCAGCAGTTGGATATTTCAATACCGACTGTAGCGGATAATAAGAACAAAGAACAACCAAGGGGAGGGGGATCCCATGTTAACAAGTAAGAACACAGCCCGCGAAAAAGGGAACGCTTTGTTCCTTATTTTGATTGCGGTCATTCTGTTTGCGGCGCTGTCTTATGCGATCACGCAAAGTAACCGCTCGGGTGGTAACCCGTCACGGGAAACAAACCTGATTGCCGGTACAACGGTTACGCAATATCCATCCGCTATTCGTACGGCAATCACGCGTATGATGTTGCGCGGTGTTGCGGCAAGCGATATCGACTTCATGGATCCAAGCGATGCCAACTTTAATAACGCTCCTGTTACAGCCAAGGTCTTCCATCCCAATGGTGGTGGTGCCGTGTATCAGAACGTCGATCCTAACACAGTTGAGCTGGATTCGAGCAATGTCCCACTGGGGGATTGGCACTTTTTGGCCAATAAGGTTGTAACCAATATCGGTACGGCAACAGGGGATGTTGTTGCGGTTCTGACACGCGTCCGTACGGGTATTTGCGAGCGTATTAATGAGCAAATCACCGGTTCGACAGCCATTCCGGCCAGCGGTCTTTCGGATGCGCAGGCAATTGCCGATGGCGCCAGCGCTTTTACGGGTGCGGGTATTACAGGACAACCTTTCCTGTGTGTTTCGACCACGGATAGCCACAACGTGTATTACCACGTATTGCTGGAGCAATAAGATTAAAGAGTTTGCAAAAAAGGCGGGAAATACTCCCGCCTTTTTTACTGCGCTTTATTTTGTTTAAGCGCTTAAAGCGAAAACAACGCGGCCATCCGGCGATTTTTGCAAATTCAGTTTGAGGCCGTAATGACGAGTCAAGGCGCCGGTGATATAGGCATGCACTAAACGCGCATCTAGGTTCTGGGGCTCAATTGTCCCTTGAAGGGCGGCTTCCATGCCATCCCGGAATCCGGCGCCATCGCCGCTGACATGGATTTCAATCGGGTAGCCGCCGGGGGTGGCCTGACGCACTTTGACCAAGCCCGCCTTGGTGATCATTTCACTGCCCAGGACGATCAGATTGAGAATGGATTTCATGAGGCCGCGTGGGAACTGGCTGCCCGGCATCGGCATGGGTTCAGTTTCCGGCCATTCCAGCACCGCCCGCGAGCCTTGGAGGTAATCAAAGGCCACGCGGCGCAGATCCTTGGCATCCACCAGATCCTTGCTGCCAGCCGCGCCATAGGCGTAACGGAAGAGCTTGAGGCGGCGATTCGCTTGCTCGGCGGATTTGGCGATCAGGCTGACCGCTTCGGCGCCGCCTTCGATCCCCATTTCCTGCAGCAGTTCCAGGCCATTGTTAATGGCCCCCACCGGCGAGATCACATCGTGGCAGATGCGGCTGGCCATGAGTTCAAGAACGTAAGGGTCAAGGGGAGCGGACATGGGCGTATTCCTCTGGGAAAAAGGGTGTAAGCCCAAGATACGAAGCCTTGCCTTTTTGTGCAATCCCTATATTCTACAGCACTTGCGGCCCCGTGGCGGAATCGGTAGACGCTCACGACTTAAAATCGTGTGCCTTTCAGGCGTGCCGGTTCAAGTCCGGCCGGGGCTACCATCGCGTAACAACTACAGGAGAGTACCCATCCAACCCCGTAACAATGACCCCCGTCAGTCCTCGTCCGGCTCCCAGCCACGCTCTGCGGACGAACCACGTATAAACGAACAGATTCGCGTGCCAAAGGTGCGCTTGATTGATGAAAATGGCGAAATGCAGGGCGTGTTGCCGATGCGCGCCGCCTTGGAAAAGGCCCAGGCTGCAGGTTTGGATTTGGTCGAAATATCTCCCAATGCCGACCCGCCTGTATGTAAGATTTTAGACTACGGCAAATATCGCTATCAGGAACAAAAGAAAAAAGCCGAAGCGCGTAAAAAGCAAAAAGTCATCGAGACCAAAGAGCTCAAATTGCGCCCCGGTATCGAGGAGCATGATTTTGACGTCAAGATGAAAGCTGCCTCGCGGCTTCTAGCGGACGGCGACAAGGTCAAATTTACGCTGCGCTTCCGTGGCCGTGAAATGGCGCACCAGCATTTAGGTATGAAGCTGATGCAGCGCGTCAAGGAAACGCTGGCCGACAAGATCAAAGTGGACCAGGAGCCGCGTCTGGAAGGGAATCAGGCCGTGATGGTCGTCTCTCCGGCAGTTGGACAAAAAGCGCAAAAATCCGAATAATCCGAGTACGGTTTCAAGGCTGCTGGTTTGCAGCGCCGTTGAGCAGATTGTTCAACATTTGCGTGCCGATTTCCTTGAGCTGGTCTTTGGGTTTAGGCTGTGGCATGGCCGCAGGTGCCGGTGTGCTGGTGGGTGCTGTAGCGTCGGGGGCGGGTACTGCAGCGCCTGTGGGGGCGGCTTCACTCGGCACGGTCGGTGTAACTTCTGGAGTTGTAACTGGCGCAGAAGATTCCGGTGCGCCCAAAAGCTTGTTCAGTTTGTTTTGTACTTTATCTTCAATTTTATTCTGCAACTTCTCGGTTGCTTTCTGTGCATAGAACTGGGTGAAGCTGCGAGTATCAAAGGATTTTTGAGGTTGCGAAATAGGTCCCTTGATAAAGAGGGTCAGCGGCGGCAGGTTTTTCTGCTCGGTAAAGGTAATCTGTCCCATCATGTCCAGACTCTTGCTGGGAAGGTTGATCAGGCCTTTTGTGCGCATGGCTGTCTTGGTGGTCTTGATGGGCGTTTCCTGAACCTGAACCATGCCGTTTTGAATGGTCAGGGGGATAGTCACATTGCCGATAGGTGTTTGTCCGCCGGCGCGTGCCTGGTCTAGAAGTGCGGCAAAATCACTCAGAGAATTTGGTTTGTACAGCTTGTCGGCCAGTGCATCTAAGTCGATACCATTGATAATAGCATCGGCGATATCGATTTGCCCGCTGCCCGTAAGGCTCGAGACAAGCTGCGCTTCAGAAGCGCCGCTAAAGGTAATTTTTTGTGTGGCGGTGATTTTGCCCTTTTCAAAGACATTGCTGCCCAAGGCCAAAAAGAGTTTTTTGCCATCGGTTTCATGGATATTAAGCCCAACATCGCCGTGGTGTGGTTGTCCGGCTGCACCGATTCCCAATTGCCCCGTCACACTGAAGGAACCGGCATCAAAGAATTTGCCCGCTAATTTATTCAAGGTTGCCGTGTTATTGGCAAAGCGGACATCCGTTACGAAATCGTCGATACTGAATTTTTTGACAAGCAGTTTTCCGATACGTATCGATGCCTGACCATTCAAATCACGCAATCCGTCCAGCTTAAGAGGTTCCTGTGACCAGGTGCGCGCGGTGGTGTCGGCTTGTGTGGGCGTCGACGTTGTGTCGGTTGTAGCGGTATCTCCCATCAGGGCTGCAAGATTAAGCGTATCGGCCTGGAGGGTTGCGTTGATGCTGCGCCCTTTGTCTTGCGGCTGGATATCTACATCTCCACGCAGTGTTCCGGCCGTGCCCATCTCAACAACCATGTCTTTGGCCTGCAAAGTATTGGGGCCTTTGGCAAAGCATGTCTTGAGTGTGAAGGGACCAAAATTGGTAACAGGATTCATCTTGGCAAAATTGCGTACAATAACAGCTGTTTCCGGATGTGTTACATTCAGCGTGCCCGACAGCTGCTCGTTGTTTTTAATGGCTTGGAGTGTGATTTTACCTTGGTCAATCGTACCGTCCAGCAAGACATTCAAGGCTTTTTCTTCACCTTTGATATTGGCGGTGAATTGTGAGGCGCCCAAGTTTTTGGCCTCTTCATTGCCTAAGGCCCGCAATGTGCTGCTCAAATCCGGTGTCTTGCCGTTGATATTGACCACAACATCTTTCAGCGGATTAATACTGCCCACCGTGCCGGCGGCTGTGATAACCATGCCACCCAGATCGCCGATACGAGCCGTGTCTAATGTCAGTCCTTTGTCGCTGGCCAGTGCACTCAATGTGACGTTCTGGGCTGTTTTACCCATATAGATCACGCGACCCAGATCGGCACTGATCTTGGCTTGCAGGCCATCGAGGCTATCTAAAGGATCGGTAGAATTGTTACCTGCAGCTTCTGTCGGAGCCGTTGAAGGCGCTGCTTCTTTTTTACGCAGCAGTGCATCCAGATCCAACGTACTGCCTTTGATAGCGACTTGTAACGCGGGCTGCGCTTTGGGTGCGTACAGCAACGCGCCATTTACGGTTTCGCCTTTCTGAGTCAGGGCCAGAGGGTCGAGACGCAAGGCATCGCGGTTCAATTTCACAGTGGTGTTGATCTGGATATCCCCTTTACGGACCTGTGTCTGAAGGGTTGCACTGGCAAAAGAGCCGTTATCCTGACGTGGAAGTTCGCCATTCAGATGCATATCCATGTCATTAAAGTTTGCTTCGGCTGCTTGCAGGGTCACGCTGGCTTTGTTCAACGAGGCTGCCAGACGCACATCGCGGAAAGTGGGTTGCCCTGGAAAAGCCAGCTGATTGGCGGTCAGAACAACATCCAACGCCTCCAGCGGCACCGCTGTATCCAGCAATGCTGTGGCTTGCGCAAAGCCGCTGGAAAGTTTTTCAGCAAGTGAAGCCGTTTCTTTTTCGGGTGTCGGCGCTTTGCCTGTGGCGGCGGCCTCGGGAGGTAACGCCATGCGTGCCAGATCCAGTGTAATGCGCGGACGCTGCTGAAGGTCAACCGCTAAGCCGCCCGATACTTCGGTGCCCCCCGAGCGGAAGAGCAAATTATCCATCTTGGCTTGCGTGCCTTGGTACTCCATTACGCCTGTCAGGCTGGTGGCCGGGGACAGCATGCCCGGAAGCTTAGGAAGAATTTTATCCAGATGCTTGGTAGCAAAGACGGTTTCTGCGCGCACTTTGAAGCTGGGGGCGCGCACCATTGTGCCTTTAAATTCTCCAGAGGCGACATTATCCGGCAAATAAACAGATAATTTAAAGGGCAGAGCTGCCGTTGCGTCCTTAGGCAGGCTGTCGATGGCGGCTTCGAAGCGCAGAGGTAATTTATTGTTTACAGTAACAGATCCGCGTCCGGAAAAAGGGCCTTGCAGGCTTTCAATTTTGAAATTGCCCTCGAAAGGACCGACAATATTCTGGGATTTTTGCGGCACATTAACGAGGCGTACAAAGCCCTCGCGAATAGCAAGCGAATCAACCGAGAACACTTGGGCAGAAGAGGAAGAGGTTTCTGTTGGGGTGGCCGGGGTTGGGGAGGTTTGAGAAGAAGCAAACGTCCAATTATTTTTCCCATCCGCCATCGTCTCTAGAGTGATGGCGGGACTGTTGATGTTGATATGCGTGACGCGTATCTCTTTGGAAAGCAGTGGCCACAGCGCCACGCCGACATCCAAGGATTTGATGGTCGCGAATTGTTTGGACATGGCACCGGGCGGGTTGTCGATGACAACGTCATTCAACGTGGCGCTGGGCGTGGGCAGCAATGCGAAATGCAGGGCGCCATTGATGTGAAGCGTGCGGCCCGTGGCATTTACGAACTTGGATTCCGCCAAAGCCTTGTATTGATCCCACGAAAGCATCATGGGGATGGTTACAAGTATAACCACCAGCAGTAAAAGGCCAGCCAATACAACGGAAAGGGATTTTTTCATTTCGTGCTCCAGTATTCTTTGGGGAATATCCTCTTTTACTGGATTACAGTGGCATTGACCAGTCTAACTTAGGTATTGGCCGCCATTGATGGCCAGGGTCGCGCCATTAACAAAGGCGGCTTCCTCCGAGACCAGATAACCGACCATGGCGGCAATTTCTTCGGGGGTGCCCATACGTCCAGCAGGAATAGTGGCGATAATGCCCTGCAGGATGTCGTGATCAATCGCGGCCGTCATTTCGGTGTCGATATAGCCGGGGCAAATGGCATTTACGGTGATGTTTTTCCGGGCGCTCTCCAGAGCCAGCGCTTTGGTAAGGCCGATAAGGCCAGCTTTGGCCGCGCAGTAATTGGTTTGGCCGATCTGGCCCTTTTGAGCATTGATCGACGCGATGTTGATAATACGCCCCCAGCTGCGCTCGCGCATGCCGTTGATAACCGAGCGGGTCACGTTAAACGCAGATTTAAGATTGGTATGAATGACATTGTCCCACGTCATCTCATCCATTTTGTGCAGGAAGGCGTCGCGCGTAATGCCGGCGTTATTGACCAGAATATCAATCTGCCCGTATTTTACAAACAGGTCCGAGACCTGGGATTGGACGTCGTTAAAGTTCGATACATCAAAGCGGCAGACATCAATGCCGGTCTCTTTTTTATAGGCCTGCGCCGCTTCGTCATTACTGAAATAGTTGGCGATGACGGTGATATCGCGTGCGTGTAGATGCTTGCAAATAGAGGCGCCAATCCCGCGTGTTCCGCCTGTAACCAACGCTACTCGTTTTTCGCTCATCTTTATCTCTCCACACAAAGGGCGACGCCCATACCGCCGCCGATACACAAAGTGACCAGGCCTTTTTTCGCATTCCGGCGGCGCATCTCGTACAGCAATGTCACCAGACAGCGCGTCCCGCTGGCACCAATCGGATGACCCAAAGCAATAGCCCCGCCATTGACGTTTGTTTTCTGCGGATCCAATCCAAGGCCTTTGCTCACCGAGCAGGCTTGTGCCGCAAAAGCTTCGTTAGCTTCAACCAAATCCAGATCGGCCACGCTCCAGCCAGCAAGCTTCAGCGCTTTTTGGCTGGCGGGGATAGGCCCCGTTCCCATGATTTTAGGATCGACACCGGCAGTGGCATAGGAGGCGATATAACCCAAGATCTCCAGACCGCGTTTTTTCGCTTCGGATTCGCGCATCAGGACAACGGCAGCAGCGCCATCATTCAGTCCCGAGGCATTGCCGGCGGTGACGGTACCGTCCGGTTTAAAGGCGGGACGCAAAGCGCCAAGCGATTCCGCTGTCGTGCCGCTGCGCGGGAATTCATCTGTATCAAACGTAACATCACCCTTTTTGTTTTTGATGATGAAGGGGGTGATTTCATCCTTGAATTTACCTTCTTTGATCGCGGCCTCGGCACGCTGTTGGCTTTGCGCGGCATAGGCGTCTTGTGCGGCACGATCAATCTGGAACTCTGTGGCCACATTCTCGGCGGTGATGCCCATGTGGTAATTGTTGAACGCCTCCCACAAGCCGTCGACAATCATGGTGTCCTGCAGCTTGGCGTCACCGAATTTGACACCGCCACGCATATGAATGGCGTGCGGGCTGAGGCTCATACTTTCCTGGCCGCCGGCAATGATAATATCGGCCTGTCCCAGCTGTAATAGTCCAGCGCCCAGCATGACGCTGCGCAGGCCCGAGCCGCAGACCTGATTGATCGTTAAAGCGGTTTTATCCGCGGGAATACCAGCCTTGATCTGGGCCTGACGCGCAGGGTTTTGGCCTTGTGCGGCTGTCAGAACTTGTCCCATCAGCACCTGATCGATGTCCGCGCCTTGTAGCTTGTTTTTTTCCATTACGGCAGTGATCACATGGGCGCCCAGCTCGTGAGCGGGAACAGCAGCCAGCGTACCATTAAAATTGCCGATAGCTGTACGGGTGGCAGCGGTAATAACAATCTTTTCCATTTTTTATATTCCTACGTGCGTTTTGGTTTCGTTTTTGATTTAGAGGAGGATGCTTTTGTTTTTTCCAGTTTAGCTACGCGTTCTTCCAGTGCAGCCAGACGTGTGTGTAGTCCGGGGCCGCTATCCATGCCGGGGCCCATATGCGGCATCATAAAGGGATTAAGAAACGGCATGGTGGCCATCGACGGCGCAGGCATTTCGGTAGGCCAGCCTTTTTCGTGCAGCATCTCCATCCATTTTTGCTGCCACAGGGCCGCGAATTGCGCCATGAGCTCTTCGGGGGCGGATTGCTTTTGCGTCTTTTTGGTCATAGGCTAAAGTCTATCAAAGAAACCTGATTTGTCACGGATAAAAAATGCTTTTGGATTACTTAACATCGCTTTTGGGAGAGGTCTTTACGGCCGAGGGCCTGCCGCCGCATTTGGGCCGCGTGCAACGGGCCGATCGTCCTGATCTGGCGGATGTGCAATGCAACGGTGCTTTGCAAGTCGCCAAGAGCGCGGGACAAAAGCCGCGCGATGTTGCAGACAAAATTGTGGCGCGACTGAAAAACACACCGGCATGTGACAAGATTTTCGCGGCCATAGAAATTGCCGGACCCGGTTTTATCAATTTCAAACTGTCCCCGGATTTTCTGCAGCAGCAACTCGCGGCGCAACAGACGCATCCGCGCCTGGGCTATGAAAGCGCAGCTCGCCAGAAAATATTGCTGGAATATTGCAGCCCCAATGTTGCAAAAGACATGCATGTAGGGCATTTGCGCAATACGGTTATCGGCGATGCAGTCCGCCGCCTTTTAGTGTTTGCCGGGCACGAAGTGATCACCGACAATCATTTGGGGGATTGGGGGTTGCAGCTGGGGCAGGTATTCAGCGAATTACAGCGCCTGTATCCGGAATCGCCGTATTTTAAGGCGGATTTTACGGGCTCCTTTCCTGCCGAGCCGCCCATCACCTTTGATGAATTGTGCAAGATTTATCCGTCCGCGTCGCAAAAATCAAAAAACGATCCGGAAGAACTGAAACGTGCACAGGATTTC
>CAYRRF010000031.1:0-13940 GCA_964426595.1 uncultured Bdellovibrionales bacterium
AGAAGACTCGAACTTCCACGGGTTGCCCCACAGCGACCTCAACGCTGCGCGTCTACCATTCCGCCATGACCGCACGGAGTAGGCCCTCGAGTCATAGCGGCCATGGCTGGTCATGGCAAGTCAAAACCGCTAGTTTTAGCGGGTGCACATCACCTTTTACCCCGGCTTGTCTGACTACACCGCGATGCTTGCGGCCATGGCCGCTCGGGTCGATGCTATTCGTGCCGGTACCGCCGACGAGGCCGTGTGGCTTTTGGAGCATCCACCCCTCTATACCGCCGGGACCAGTGCTAAGGCGACGGATCTTTTACAGGCCGATTTTCCCATTTATGAGACCGGGCGCGGCGGGCAATACACCTATCATGGGCCGGGGCAACGCGTGGCGTATGTGATGGTGGATCTGCAGAAACGCGGCGGCGATATACGGCGTTTTGTCTGGACACTGGAAGAAGCCATTATTCGCACCTTGGCTGTCTTAGGTGTTACCGGTGAACGACGCGAGGGGCGTATAGGTATCTGGGTGCAGACACCGGCCGGCGAGAAAAAAATTGCGGCCATCGGCGTGCGCGTAACCAAAGGCGTGACGTGGCATGGCTTATCGCTGAATGTGCATCCGAATCTTGCGCATTATGCCGGCATTGTGCCGTGCGGCCTGTCCGCCTATGGCGTGACGTCGTTGGAAGAGTTGGGAAAACCCACAGAAATGCACACCGTCGATGCGGTGTTGGCGCAGCAATTACAGGCTCTTTTTGCGTGAATTAAGCGGCGATGGCGGTGTCGTAGTTGAGAAGCAGCGACTCGACGGCATCGGCACTGCTGGCGCCGCGCACGCGGGCACAGAAATCAGCAGTACGTAACAGGCGCGATGCAGCAGCCAGAGCTTGCAGGTGATCGGCACCGGCTTCTTGAGGAGCCAACAACGCGAACACCAGATCTACCGGTTGTTCATCAATCGATTCGAAATCAACCCCTTCGTCCAAGGTCGAGAAGACCGTATAGACACGATCCAAATTTTCCATGCGCGCATGCGGAATGGCAATCCCGCTGCCCATGCCGGTCGATCCTAATTTCTCGCGCTCAACCAGGCGATCGAAGATATCGCGTGCTTCCAGGCCTGTGGCTTCGGCCAAGGTCTCGGAAATTTTCTGGATAAGGGCTTTTTTGCTATTGGCTTTCAAGCGGAACTGGACCGCATCGGGGGATCTCATAAAGTACCTCGATTGTGGAGAATAAAAACGCGACAAAAGGAAAAAACTGACGTCCGTTGGTTAAAGGGAGGAGCCGGCCATGCAAGGCCGCCGCCAATGGCCCCGAAGGTACCGACTTTGCGGCTTTGTGTCAAACAAAAACGTATATTATGACGCATAAACACCTCGTTCCATTGTACTAGGTCCTTGATAATAATTGTTAAATTATTGCAGTTGCGAAGAGAAAACCGGACCTCTAGCTTTATCAATATGTTAAAAAATAAAGGCGTATACTGGAAGATGGTGCGGTTAAAAGCGCGGGGTCATCTTTGGCTCCTATAAAAAAGAAAGCGCAGACCCCCCACAGGAGAGGATAGGAATGTTCCGCAGATTCGCTTCGGCACGGGCGTCGTGGGTGCGCGCGGAAAACGGCGCGGTGGCTGTGGAATTTGCCTTGGTGGCCTTACCCTTTTTCATGGTTGTCATCGGCCTCTTGGAAGTGGCGATGCTGTATATCTCGGCCGTCGTTCTGGAGGGCGGCACGCTGGCTGCCGCGCGCGTCATTCGTACCGGCCAGGCACAACAAGCGGCTAATCCGCAGCTTTATTTTTCGCAGCATCTGTGCGCCAAAGTCCAGCGCCTCATTCCATGCGCCAGTCTGCAATATGAAGTAATTCACCCCCCCGGAAATGATTTTAGCAGTGCCGATGCGTTGGACCCGCATTACAATGCGAATGGCGATTTGATCAGTTCCGGCTTTGATGCGGGGGGCGTCAGTGATGTGGTTATTATTCGTACGGCCTATCGCTATCATTTTTTTACCCCCTTTTTAGGGTCGCTCTTATCTTCCAATGCCGATAACAGCAAAACATTAGTGTCCACCATTACCTTGCGCAGTGAGCCCTATGCTTTTGAAGATTAAGCCATTCCTCCAAGATACGCGCGGGGTGGTTGCAACCGAGGTTGCGCTGCTGCTGCCGGTTATGCTGGTGCTATTGTTGGGATTGGTAGATGTCGGGAATGTCGTGTTGCTCAGCAAAAAAACAACCGGTTCGGCAAGTGTTGTGGCGGATCTGTTGACACGCAGCGCTTCGGTGAATGCTACAGAAGTACAAGATGCGCTAACGGCGGGGCGTATGGTGGTTGATCCGTACGATCGTGCCTTATTCGGTCTGGATATTGCCTCTATACAGTTCCAAGGCGTCAGCGCCACGCCGACCATCATGTGGCGGCAGACCTTTAATATGCAGCCTAACCCGCAAGTCTTGTCATTGGCCACCGGTCTGGGCACGCAAGGCGAAGGCGTCATGGTGGTCACTACGAAATATTTATATCATCCGCTTTTCACGTCTGTTCTCACGGGGGATGTCGCTTTGAAAGAAGTCGCCGTCACCCGTGGCCGTCGTAGT
This sequence comes from uncultured Bdellovibrionales bacterium, assembly GCA_964426595.1. Lineage (GTDB taxonomy): Bacteria > Pseudomonadota > Alphaproteobacteria > Micavibrionales > SZUA-601 > JAQGJA01. The sequence continues at coordinate 2,597 of CAYRRF010000031.1, forward strand.
TCCTATGTGGCATGGGAGTAACAGCAATGCGTCAGTTCTTTAGTGCATGGTATGACGATCTGCGGGGCGGAGTCGGCTTGGCGATGGCCATCCTGCTTCCCGTTTTGACGACAGCGGTCGGGGTAAGCGTTGATCTTAGCCGCGCCTATGTTGTGCAGGACCGTTTAAATCGTGCGCTAGATGCGGCCGCATTGGCGGCTGGTTCCACCTCGGGCAGTGCGGCGTTGATTGAACAGCGTTTCCAGTCTTTTTTTGCCGCGAATTATCCTCCCAGTGCGTTGGGCGATCCCTATCAGGTCACTATCACGCAAACATCAGATTTAATCACGGTGACGGCCAAAGCGGATGTGCAAACGACCTTTATGAAGATTGTGGGCATCACTCAGGTCACGGTGGGTGCGCGCAGCGTCGTCAAGCGAGCTTTGCGCGGGCTAGAGGTCGCATTGGTGCTGGACAATACAGGATCGATGTGGTCGGTGATGAATGGCCAGCCGAATATTTATGCGTTAAAATCAGCCGCCACGAATTTCGTGAATATATTGTATGATCGTGTGCCGATACAAAGCCAGGTACGGGTCGGTATTGTGCCCTATGCAGCGATGGTGAATGTTGGATCCATCGGTCCACAAATTGTGCACAACCCTTATGCAACGCCGTATGTGGTAACCAGTGCCTATGCACCCTACAGCACCACAGATAATGCCGCATGGAAAGGCTGTGTCTATGAGCGGGCGTATCCGAACGATGTGCGCGATACCAGTACCGCTGCGGGCGGTATGTGGGAGCCGTTCCGTTGGGCGGATACGCCGTCCAGCGGCACCACGCACGATAATGACTGGCGCTCGAACAGTGGGACATTGCAATTAACCGTACCGAGTGGCACCCCGAACAACACCGCACGCAACAGTAACAACTGGCACCATCCGAATCTGGGATGTCCGACACCCATCGTGCCGTTGACAAGTAACCGCACGCAACTTGTTACCGAAGTTTCGAACCTGACGGCATGGAATCGTGGCGGTACGATGGGGAATGTCGGTTTGGCATGGGGTGTGCGCGTGTTGTCACCCGATCCGCCTTTTACCGAGGGACATGCATTTGATCGTGACGATTGGCGCAAGATCATCGTCATGATGACGGACGGTAATAACGAGGTCTATTGCGAATCGACGATGAATAATTGTTCCAGCCAAAGCGCGTCGGACGAGACGGCGTATCACCGTGTCAGCGCCAATGCGATGGGAACAACCACGCGCACCGGGATGTTGAACGCGGTCAATGCGCGTATGACTGAAACGTGTAACTATGCCAAGTCTCTCGGGATCACCATCTACACCATTACCTTTGCCAGCGGTCTCACCAACGCGACACGTGACCTGTACCGGAATTGTGCGACCGATGCCGGAAAATATTTCAATGCGCCGACCCAGGCCGACCTGATTAGCGTCTTCGAGCAAATCAGTCGCGAATTGTCGAATTTGTATGTATCGGAATAGCTATATACATTCGTAAAAGATCTTTACCGCCAGCTCTTTGCCGTATAAATTAGAGCGAAGAGGGGATCTTTCATGTTTCGGCATTTTTTAAACGTGTGTGCGGTTCTTGTAATCAGTGCGGGTCTGGCGCAAGCGCAAGTACCTTCGGTTGCGGACATGGTCAAAAATGCTGTGCCAGCGCCCGGGGCGGCAGCCCCTGCTGCGCCGGGGAGCGCTCCTGCTGTAACGACGCCTGCTCCTGCGCCAGCAGCACCTGCGTCACCTCCGATTGCAACAGCACCCGTTACGCCGACAGCTTCGCAAGAGCCCTCGATTCCGTCCCCGCCCTATGTCGAGACATTACCGATCGAAGTGGCGCTGATGTATTCGAAATTGATCAAAGAAGAGCCTAATCTGGATTTTCTGGTATTTGCCAATCCGGTATTTCGTTCCGACCCTAGCAAGTTTTCCGAACCGGAAGCGGTAAAAGCGCAGCGCGACGCGTTAGACAAAATTTACAAGGGCTTCACGGCGGACACACTGTTCTTTGCCGAGAAAGACAAAATCAAAGCGGAAGCCTTGTCGGATGAGCCGGGCGTTATAAAAATTCGGGGATTAGAGCCAGATCAGCCCATCGTGTACGAGTTGACGGATAGTGCGCGGTACGGTGTCTTTCTGCGGAATGCCACCGAAACCCTGCGTGTAACAGGACCGTATGAAAAAGAAGATATTGGCGCCTTGATGACGTTGTCCGACGAGGAACGCGCCAAGCTGGTCGTCGAGCTGACGTTAAAACCTATTGCCGCGGATCAGGAGCCTTACCGCATGGAAGACGATACAGAAGTGAAACTTCTGCTGGCCAATATTGTGGAGTTGAAACTGTTTACGGCAGACAAAGACAAACTGTTGTTACAAAAACGCTTTAAAAACTGGAAGCCATTGCCGCCGCCTAAAAAAGAAGAGCAGCTGCTTAATCCCGATGCGCTTCTTCCCGCTCCGCAAACGCCATAGGTCACGACATGTCTGAAAATCGTTTATCCAGTGTACGAGTGGCGCAATTAGTGGGGCGTATGCGCACGTTGTGGCAGCACTATGTGTCCCAACACGATGCAAGGAAAGAAGGGGAGGGTGGTGTCGAGCAACATTTAATCGGAAACATCGAGGATCTGGTTGAATTAACCGCCGAAGACGTCATGGTGCCACGCGCCGATATTGTTGCGATCGATGCAACGGCCAGCGCCGATCAATTTCTGGATTTGATTAAAGCTACCCCTCATAGCCGCATCCCCGTCTATCAAAATAGCCTGGATGAAATTCTGGGTTTTGTGCATATCAAGGATGTATTGCGGACGATGGCGCAAGGCGAGCCAATCGTGTTGCAAAATTTATTGCGCCCCATTCGTATTGTGTCGCCTTCAATGCCGGCGTTGGATTTGCTGGTGGAGATGCGCAAAAGCAAAAAGCATTTGGCGCTGATTATCGACGAGTACGGCGGCATCGATGGTTTGGTTACGATGGGAGATCTGATCGAAGCGATTATCGGCGAAATCAGTGATGAGCATAGTACGCCCAAGCCACCGCGTCTGGTACTGCGTCCTGACGGCACAGTGCTGGTCGATGCACGTTATACGATTGATGCTTTTGAAGAACGCTTTGGCGAATGTTTCTCGGAAAACGAACGGAAAGAAGCGGATACACTGGCAGGACTGGTAATGTTTCTGGCGGGACGTCTGCCACAGCGTGGTGAAATTTTTACCCACGAATCGGGCATTCAGATTGAAATCGTCGAAGCCGATCCACGCCGCGTGAAACGCTTGCGGCTGCGTCATCCGCGCTTTGCAAATAACGTGGTAGAAGCAGCGTGATTGCCTCTTTAAAGAAACATATCGAAAGCGTTTCGTTACGTCGTAAATACGGCTATGCGGTGGGGATGGGTCTTGTGGCCGCTGCGGCCATGCCGCCGCTGGGCTTCTGGCCGATATTATTTTTGATCTTTCCGTGCTTGTGGCTGATGCTGCAAAGTTGCATGACCACCCGCCAGATATTTGGCATGATGTGGCTTTTTTCGTTGGGTTATTTTACCGCCGGGTTGTATTGGATCGCCGCTGCATTATTCGTGGACATCGCGCATAACTGGTGGGTATTGCCTTTTGCGTTACTGGGCTTGCCGGCGTTGATGGGATTTTATCCCGCGGCCGCTGCGGCGTTGTGGCATCGTTTGGCCTGGCAAGGGCCGGCGCGTGTTTTGTTGCTGGTCGTTTTACTGGCGCTGTCGGAAGCGGCACGCGGTATTTGCTTCACCGGCTTTCCTTGGAATGTGTGGGGCTATGCGTGGATGGATGCGTTGTCCGTCATGCAGTCGACGGCCTGGTGGGGTATTTACGGGTTAAGCCTGTTTACATTGCTGCTGGCTTTTTTGCCCGTCCTGTGGGCACAGCAAAAAGGACGTTTGGGAACGCGCCTTTTTGTCGGTGCCATCGCTCTTATTGCGGTGTGTGTAATAAGTTACGGCCAGGGGCGTCTGGCAACGCATTTCAGTCCGCAGCCCCAGCAAATGCGTGTGCGTATTGTGCAGCCGAATATTCCGCAAGAAATGAAATGGGATGCCAAACAGCGTGAGGAGCATGAGAAAACATTGTGGCAGTTGACGGCCCAGCCCGCGGCGTTGCCGCCGCATGTGGTGGTATGGCCCGAGACTGCCATTACCTTGATCGGCACCGATGATGTCCGTCATCTGGAAGAACGCATTCAACAAATATTGCCGGGACCGACACTGTTGGCTGCGGGTATTTTGGATGTCGGCTGGAATGCGCAAACAGCACAACCGATTTTCTACAACCGTATCAGCTTTTATGATACGCACGCCCAACGTCTGGGCTTCTACGACAAGTCGCATCTGGTGCCGTTTGGTGAATATCTGCCGTTCCAGGAATATTGGCCGGTGCGTCCCGTAGCCTTCCAGGCCGGACGTTTTTCTGCGGGGTCGGGCGCGCAAACGCTTGCCTTGGCGCATCTGCCGCGTGTCAGCCCGCTGATCTGTTACGAAGTCCTGTTCCCCGGTGATGTAATCGACAAAGCCGAGCGGCCGGCATGGATGTTGAATGTTACCAACGATGCGTGGTATGGCCGCACGTCGGGCCCGTATCAGCATTTGGCGATTGCACGCACCCGCGCCATCGAGGAGGGCGTGCCGCTGGTGCGCGCCGCTAATACCGGCATTTCAGCGATGATTGATCCGATGGGCCGCATTGTCGATATGCTGCCGCTAAACACGCAAGGCATTATCGATGCGTCTCTTCCCCCCGCGTTGCAGCCGACGTTTTTCGCGCGGCACGGGAATACAACTTTTTATATCCTGTGCGCAGGGCTGCTGGCTGTAGCCGGCCTGTGGCAGCTGGAACAGCGTAAACGTATTCCGCATGTCTAAACTGGACCGCCGTCTGTGCATCGCGCCGATGATGGATTGGACCGATCGGCATTGCCGCTTTCTGCACCGTTTGATTGCGCCGCACGCGTTGCTTTATACCGAGATGGTGCATGCCAACGCCATTCTACATGGCGATGCCCAGCGGCATCTCTTTTTCCGCACAGAAGAAAAACCCGTCGCCCTGCAATTGGGGGGCAGTGATCCGCATGCGTTGGCCGCCGCCGCGCGTCGCGGCGAAGATGCGGGTTATGCCGAGATTAATCTGAATTGCGGCTGTCCCAGCGAGCGTGTGCAGTCCGGAAGTTTTGGCGCCTGTTTGATGCTGGACCCCGAGCGGGTCGCGGAATGCATCGCCGCGATGCGCGCCGCCGTTTCTATTCCGGTGACGATCAAAACGCGCCTGGGCGTCGACCAAGAAGAAAGCTATGCCTTTTTGTGCCGCTTTATCGAGGTGACGCATCGGCAAGGCGGTTGTGACATTTATATTCTGCACGCGCGCAAAGCCTGGTTGAAAGGGCTAAGCCCGAAAGAAAACCGCGAGAAGCCACCGTTGGATGGAGCGCGCGTGCATCAGATCAAAAAAGATTATCCGCAGCTGACGATTGTTACCAATGGCGGGTTTGAAAAATTACCCGACATCACGGCGCAGCTTGATCATGTGGATGGCGTCATGCTGGGACGAAAAGCCTATCACGATCCGTATTTCCTGTCCGAAGTGGCGCGCGCTTTGGACCCTGCGACCGCGCTATTAGCACGACAAGAGGTGGCCCAAGCCTTTATCGCCTATATGCGCGATGAATCCCAGCAAGGCACCTTGTTAAAGCATATGACACGGCATGCGTCAGGGCTTTTTCACGGGCAAAAAGGCGCCCGCTTTTGGAAACAAGCCTTGATGCGCGCGGCGCAAAGCAATGCGTTGCGCGAACTGGAATCACTTTTTCATTAAAAAGCAAAGCGCGAGGTTGGTACCACCGATACCGCATCGTTTACAGGAGCGGCCGTCGTGTCTTTGGGTTTTTCCACCGGTTTTGATTCACCGAAACGCCAGCCATTCAACGCCACTTTGCTGTCTTCGGCCGTCAACGGAATGCGCGTGACTTCGACTTCGATTATTGTGTTGTAACTTAGAATTTCGCTGCCATGTACATAGCTGAGAATGGCGGGTACGCGCGCCTGCCAGACATACTGGTAGATTTTATTCGGCGGCGGATTGTCGGCCGGGGTAATGTCGCGCAGACCTTGTCCCACAATTTCGGGACGATCCACCACTACAGCCGAAAGCTCATAGGCTTTTTCCTTGAGCAGCGAAGGCAAAGATGCCTGCTCCAGACTTGACACATAGGCCGCATAGCCGGGCGCGGTGAAAAAACGTTTGAGCGTGATGATTTTTTGATCGTATTGCGCGCCATTCAGGGTCAGCGCATCGGTGATCCGTTGCCGCAGCCATTCTTCGATATCCTGGGTGCTTAAAATCGCACGGTCCAGGCTTACATTTTTATCCGTGGCCTCGATGTTAAAATACACATAGCGATCCACCATCGGCTTGGTGTCGTCGTCCAGCGGCCTGCCTAAAGCGGCGATATCCACGGCAAAAGCCGGGCCGGCAAGCAGGGTAAGGAAGGCGGCAAGGAAGAAACGCATGATTCGATTGTACCATAGACCGGTAACGATTGCCTACCGGCACTTTGCGCCGCCTGTATTTTTTTAAAGGGATGGGCTATAGTCGGCCCATCCCGCCTATACATACAAGAGGACGTACTATGAAATTGGTTACCGCTGTGATTAAGCCCTTTAAATTAGAAGATGTTCGTGAAGCCCTGACTGCTTTGGGGATCGAGGGCCTGACCGCGATCGAAGTCAAAGGCTATGGCCAGCAAAAAGGCCAAGCCGATATTTATCGCGGTTCGGATTACAAGGTCACGTACCTGCCCAAAGTCCAGATCGAAGTCGCCGTCACCGAGGCCCAGCTCGACAAAGTGGTCGATGCGATTAAAAAAGCGGCCCACACCGGCAATGTCGGCGATGGCAAAATTTTTGTGATGAACCTGGAACGTGTCGTGCGCATCCGTACCAGCGAAGAAGGCGAAAAAGCGATTTAATCTTTTTTGCGATGGGCAGGAAAAATAGTGTCAGAAGGCCTCTCCGAAAAACCGCATTTTTATGGACATCGCGATCGGCTGCGCGAGCGTTTTTCAGCGGATGGCGGCGAGACGATGCCCGATTACGAATTGCTGGAATTGCTGTTGTTTCAAATTATCCCGCGCCGCGACGTCAAGCCCTTGGCCAAAGAGATGATTGCGCGTTTCGGTTCTTTTGCGGAAACGCTGGCCGCGCCGATCGAGCATTTGCAGGAATGCAACGGCATGGGCGAGGCTTCGGCGCTGGCGCTCAAAGCCATCTATGCTGCGGCCAAGCGCATGGGCAAGCAACAGATCCTGCACAAGTCGGTACTGGGCCATCAACAGGCGGTGCTGGATTATTGCCGTGCCGCAATGGCCTATGAAGGCAAAGAACAATTTCGTATTTTATTTTTGAACAACAAAAACATCCTCATCGCCGATGAGGTCCAGCAGATCGGCACGGTCAATCACACGCCCGTTTATCCGCGCGAAGTAATCAAACGCGCTTTGGAATTATCGGCGACGGCGATTATTCTGGTGCACAATCACCCCAGCGGCGATCCGACACCCAGCCGCGACGACATCGAAATGACCAAGAAGTTGCGCGAAGCCGGCAAAGCGCTGCATGTAGCGGTGCATGATCATATCATCATCGCCAAGAACGGCCATGTCAGCTTCGCCGAAGCCGGACTGATTTGAGGGAACATGACAACGCTTCTGATCGATACAGCGTTTGAAGCTTGTCAGGTGGCTCTGGCAATGGGTGAAACCTTGCTGGTAGAAAAAACCATCACCAGCGGCGGTCATCAGGACCGCGTGTTGGCCGGAATGGTGCGCGATGTGTTACAGGCACAAAAGATCACGGTCAAAGACCTGGCAAAAATTGCGGTCACCACCGGTCCCGGCCGTTTTACGGGCTTGCGTGTGGGGATTGCTTTTGCGCGGGGTTTGGCGTTGCCGTATCAAACGCCGCTTGCGGGTTTGGAGACGACGGTGTTGTTTGCCGATGATTTATACCGCCATGCAGCAACAGCCGCGCAGCGCACCGTGGTGCTGAGCGTCAAACGCGGCGAAAGTTTTGTTTATCATGTTCGGCCCGACGTTTCGAAGATTGCATGCGTCAAGGACGAAGATCTGCTGGCGGCCGTTACCGCTCACGGCCCGGTCCATGTCGGGGGGTATATAAGTGAGTCCACCAAGGCGCTGTTACAGACGCACCCGGCCATTACCGTCTGTCAGATGGCGGCGGCTCCGACATTGGGCGGGATGGCACAGCTGGCCGCCCATGCGTCCAACCTTCCCTCCAGCGCCCTTCGGCCTTACTATGGCGCCTAAGGGGCGCCCCCCAGTATGTGAACAGTTTGTTAACGTCTCCCATGGTAACAGGGGAGGTCTATCGATAGAGGTAAACCATGACGCAAGACCAATTCGAACCCGATCTGCAACAGGATCTTTCCGCTGAAAGCGGTGATAATTTTGATCTTGGTCCGCCGTTGCCGCCCAAGCGCCCCAGCCGTCTGCCTTTTATATTGACGTTGCTGGTTGCAATTGCCGGGACGGTCATTGCTGTCTATCAAATCTTTTTGGGCGGCGGTAAATCGCGCCCGATCGAGGTGGCACCCCCCGTTGCTGCACCTGTCGATCAAGCACAACAAACGACAGATACATCGAATGCGGGTATGAATGTCAGCCAGATGGTAGATCAAGCGCAACCGACGCAAAATCCTGCGGCTGCACCCGAAGCCACGACATCGACCGATACACAAGTCAGCGCTTTGCCGGCACCTGCGATGCCACCGAACGCTCCCGAAGAAACACCCACGACACCTGCGCCCGCAACAGCGGAACAGACCCCGCCGGTAACGGCCCCAGTGGAAACAGCCACACCTGAACCCACACCTGTTCCGGATGCGGCCACCCCGCCGGTGGAAACGGCTGCCGCTCCTGCGCCTGCTGCCGTAACACCTCCTGTCACTCCACCAGCCGCTGCGGAAACGCCCGTTGCTGCAGCAGCTCCTGCTACACCAGCCGTCGAAGCCACGCCCGCTCTTCCAGCGCCTGCAACGGAACAGCTTACACCGATTGAAACAAAAGCACCTATAACCGCTGACGCGCACACAACGCACCACAAAGCTCACGCTGTGCATGCAATCCTGGCTTCGGAAGAAAAATCCGACAAAGTCAAAAAAGCGCAAGAGCAAGCGATCATGGAGCCGGCCGAAGTCACACCGCGCGCCAAGCAGGTGATTATCGTGAAGAAATCCTATTCCGCGCAATCGGGGCAGGCCATCAATGCCGCCGGTGACCGTGTTTTGGCAGCCGGACAATATAATGATGCAGCGGCCATGTATGATCGTCAGATCAAAAACAACCCGTCGGATATTTTGGCGTTGGCAGGTCGCGCATTGGCCTTGCAAAAAGCCGGTCGCACAGACGAGGCGATTAAAGTCTATGATCGTCTGCTGCAGCTTAATCCACGCGATGTGGGTGCCTTGACGAATTCCTTGGGCCTGTTGCAACAACAAGATCCACAAAAATCACTGGGGCGCTTGCAAGCATTAAGCCAGCAATATCCCGAGAATGCGGCTGTGGCCGGACAATTGGCGATGGCACAAGCGCGTTTAATGGATACGCCGAACGCCTTGCGCAGCTTCCAAAAAGCCATGGCGTTGGATCCGACCAGCCCGGTCTATCCGTTTAATATTGCGGTCTTGTATGATCGTTTGGGCACAGCGGATAAAGCGCGCGAAAGTTATCGCCGCGCATTGGATGTCGCCAATGCCTATCCTGATCGGGCCGGCGAAGTGCCCTTGGATCTGGCCCGCGAGCGCTTGCGCGCCGCTAACTAGAGTCTGCACATGGCATGGGTGCACATCTTTGGTGTGGATCTTCCGCTTGTTTTATATTGGCTGATGGTGCTGATTGTCGGGCTGTCTTTGGGCAGCTTTACCACCTGTGCGGTCTATCGCATCCCGCGCGGAATTTCGTTGTGGTCGCGGCCTCGATCCTTTTGCGCCCAGTGCCAGCGTACCCTTTCGTGGCGGGAGCTGATTCCGGTGGTGTCTTACCTGATCCAGGTCGGGCGCTGCAAGAATTGCCATAGCAAGATTGGCGTGCAGGACTTACTCATTGAAATCATTGTCTGTGCGGCTGTCATGGGGCTGGCCGCTTTAAGTCTTTCCTAAGCCCATTCGCGTATTGTAGAGGCATCTTTTCACAAAAGAGGAGCTCCTCTTATGGATATCACGCAGCTTTTGACGACGACCAAGCAGAACAATGCTTCGGACTTGCACCTGGCTCCCGGCAATCCGCCGATCAACCGCGTGCATGGCGAGCTGATACGCCTGAATGATACACCGCTGACCTCCGACGGTATTCGCCAGATGGTCTATGCGATCATGTCGGACCATCAGCGCTCGGTCTTTGAAGAAAACATGGAGATCGACTTTGCGATTTCCTTCACACAAGAGGCGCGCTTCCGTGTCAACGTCTTTACCACCCGTAATGGCCCGTCGGCTGTCTTTCGTGCCATCCCTTCCAAAATTCCAACTTTGGATGAATTGCAGCCACCGCCGATCTTAAAAAAACTAGCCGAGCTGGATCGTGGGATTGTATTGGTAACCGGTCCGACCGGCTCGGGTAAATCGACGACGCTGGCGGCGATGATCAACCACATCAATCTGCATTCCAAGCGCCACATTATTACCATTGAAGATCCGGTGGAATTTTATCACACCTCCAAGCAATCGTTGGTCAATCACCGCGAATTGGGTTCGGACACAAAATCCTTTGCCCGCGCGTTGAAATCGGTTTTGCGTGAAGACCCGGATGTTATTCTGGTGGGGGAGATGCGTGACCATGAAACGATTTCACTGGCCTTGACGGCGGCGGAAACGGGACACTTGGTGTTCGGTACCATTCACTCGAACTCGGCAGCCAAAACGATCGACCGTATTATTGACGTGTTCCCCAGCGACGACAAAGACATGGTGCGCGCCATGTTATCCAACTCGTTGCAGGCGATTGTCACACAAACCTTGTTGCGTCGTGCCGATGGCCGCGGCCGAATTGCAGCGCATGAAATTTTGATCGGCACAACCGCCGTGCGCAACCTGATCCGTGCACACCAGATCGCCCCGATTTATTCGCGGCTCCAGGGCGGTATTCGTTCCGGGAGGCAGACCACGGCAGATGCGGTGCTGGTTGACGGGCAGATCGTTGAACAGGGAGCGTTTGATGAATTATTAATGAAGCGCGGACATTTCTTCAGGCTTCATGCCAGCCAATTCGGTGGTTTTGCGCAATTCAAGAAAGCGTTGGAT
>CAYRRF010000031.1:13950-15478 GCA_964426595.1 uncultured Bdellovibrionales bacterium
AACCTGATCCGTGAAAACCAGATCGCCCAGATTTATTCGATGATCCAGGTCGGTATTCGTTCCGGGATGCAGACCATGGAAGATGCGGTACGCATTTTGCGCGACACCAATGTTATTACACACGAGGAAGCCAACCGCGTCTTGATGAAAGCGTCGGATACGAACCTGTCGGAAGAAGAGCGGCAAAAAGTCGAAGCCATCAAGGCACGCAGCGGCGTCAGCGAACCGGTACGCAAAGGCGTCAGCGTCGGCCTGGGATCGACCGATCCGACATTGGCGGGTGGCAAAGCGCGCCCTATCGCGGGGAATGATCCCGGCGATTATAGTTTCTAGAGTAGTGCCCATGCACGCTGTCATGCAACGTTTAATGGAAATGATGATCGAGGCCGAGGCCTCGGACATCTACATTACGGTGGCACGGCATGCAATGTTGCGTATTGGTGACGAGTTGCGCCCCGTCACGGAATTTCCGGTAATGACCGCCGATATGATCGGAGACATGATCCGTGATCTGTTGAATGAAAGACAGCAGCAGGAATTCAAAGAAACACACGAAATGAATATCTCGTTCGGTTTGCGCGATATGGGACGTTATCGTGTGAATATCTTGCAACAGCGCCAGTCGCCCAGCATGGTTATTCGTGCGATCAAACGCGAAGTACCTGATTTCGATACGTTGGGCCTGCCCGATACGTTGAAAAAGATCGTGCTGTACAAGCGCGGTATTGTTCTGTTGTGCGGGATGACGGGTTCCGGGAAATCGACGACGCTGGCTTCTATGATTGATTATCGTAACAAAACAACGAATGGTCACATCATCACCATTGAAGATCCTATCGAGTATTTATACGAACACAAACAGTCGATTGTAACCCAGCGTGAAGTTGGCGTGGACACGGATAATTATCATGTCGCTTTAAAGAATGCCTTCCGCCAAAAGCCGGATGTCATTCTTATCGGCGAGATACGGGATCGCTATGTGATGGAGCAGGCGCTGATTGCGGCCGAGACGGGGCATTTATGCCTGTCGACGATCCATGCGAATAACGCCTATCAGGCGATCGAGCGCATCTTGAACTTTTTTGACGAATCGCACCTCAATCAGGTACGCACCAATCTGGCGGCAAACCTGCACGCTATTATTGCGCAGCGCCTGGTGCCCACCAAAGACGGCAAACGCACCTTGGCCTACGAGATCATGCTCAACCAGGGCTATGTGCGCGATCTTATCCTGAAAGGCGAGACCGGCAAGATTCGCGATGTCATGGCTCAGAACCGCGCCAACGGTATGGCGACCTTTGATCAGGTGTTGCAGGAACTGTATGATCAGGGGGTAAGCCAGGACATAGGCCACGATCACCAGAAGGGAAGTGCCGGCAAGGATGGGAAAGATGCTGGCGATGTAATCGCGCATGTCGGCTTGGTGGCCGAGGGCCAGGTTGGTTTCGACCGTATCGAGCCCGCGGTTCTGCTGCACGTAAGCTTTGATTTTTTCGTTGAGCCCGATGCCGCGTCCTTCTTGCGGCAA
>CAYRRF010000032.1:0-8068 GCA_964426595.1 uncultured Bdellovibrionales bacterium
CCGCTGCGTACCCAGCGAATCCCACTGGAAATCATTTCGTGCGCCCCCAGCCAAAAAATGACACAGAACAAAAAGAGTACGAACCCGGTCAGAAGGGCGAAGGTGGGGGTGTCATGGGGCGGTTTATCGGCCATGTATTTTTCCAGAATGCTGCGATTGCCTCTATTGTTAACCCTAATGTTAAAAGATTGTATAATCAATCGCTTTCGGAGGGATATATTCTTGTTGACGGGTCGAAGGAACTTGCCTAAAACGCATCCCATATAAGGCTTCTGCGCCGGTTTAGCTCAGCGGTAGAGCAACCGATTTGTAATCGGTAGGTCGTTGGTTCAAATCCGACAACCGGCACCATTTTTCAGGTACATAAACAAAGAATTTTAAGCGGCGGGCGCGATCAGCTCGGCGCGGGTTTCTTCCAGGGATTTAACTGCTGGTTTCTGCGGTTTCGCAGCCTCGGCGTGATAGGCTTTGTACCAGGCCACGAATTTGGGCACGCCTTCGCTGATACATGTCGTGGGTTGATATCCCAAAGCGGCAGTCGTTTCGCTGATATCCGCATAGGTTTCAACCACATCGCCCAGCTGCAAGGGCAGGAACTGTTTCTCGGCAACGACGCCAAAGGCTTTTTCCATCTCGGAAATATAATCCATGAGATTTTCTGAACGATGGTTGCCCAAGTTAAAGACGCGGTGAGGAACGCCATCTTCGTCATTGGGAGCCACGCGATCCAAGGCGGCAATAACGCCGGTAACAATATCATCAATATAGGTGAAATCTCGCTTCATATGACCGTTATTAAAGACCTTGATGGGTTTTCCTTTGGCAATCGCATCGGCAAACTGATAGACCCCCATGTCGGGACGTCCCCAGGGGCCATAGACGGTAAAGAAGCGCAGACCCGTTTGGGGAATCTTGTACAGATGGGCATAAGTATAGCTTAAAAGCTCATCCATGCGTTTGGTCGCGGCATAGAGCGAGATTGGTGAGCTAACGATGTCCTGGACCGAGAAAGGAATCTTTTTATTAGCGCCATAGACCGAAGAAGAGCTGGCATAGACCATGCTGCGCAGATTTTTAAGGTTGCGCGCGCCTTCCAGGATGTGCAGGTGGCCGACAACATTTGAGGCAATATAGACATGCGGGTTTTCGACCGAGTAGCGCACACCCGCCTGAGCGGCCAGGTGAACGATGCGGGAAATATTGGCGCCGGCTCCTTCAAAGAAATATTCCATGGTGCTGCGGTCTGCGAGGTCAATTTTGTGGAATTCAAAATTGGGATATTTATCCAGCTGTTTGAGTCGGTTACGCTTTAGATTGACGTCATAATAATCGTTCAGATTATCCAGGCCAATAACCGTTTCGCCGCGCTCCAGCAGCTTTTGACTGACATGAAAACCGACAAAGCCAGCCGCACCGGTAACAAGAATAGCCATGGAGGGGGTATAATCCTTTGGAGGGAATGTTCTAACGGGTTGCCACCGTAGCATAAGACAGGCCTAAAAGGTATAAAAAAATTGTGTCAAAATATCAATATGTTAATATACTGCCTAGCCTTGGCGGGGTGGATCTGCTAATGATGCGGGGTCCCTGAAGGATGTGGAATATTTCCTCTAAACCCCTTAAAGCCGATGAACAGCATGAAACGTCAAATCGCTATTTCGATCCCTTCTTTGGACGAACAAGAATGGCTTGCAATAAAAGAGCCTTTGACAACCGGTTGGTTGACGCAAGGCCCTAAAGTCGCTGAATTTGAAAAAGCTTTTTCTCAGGCCTATGGGCTGAAACATTCCGTGGCGGTAACATCCTGCACGACAGCGTTGCATTTGGCGTTGGCGGCGTTTGGTATCGGCCCCGGTGATGAAGTCATTGTACCGTCGTTTTCCTGGGTATCTACCGCGAATGCTGTTGAATATTGCGGCGCCACACCTGTTTTTGTGGATGTCGATCCTATGACGTACAACATCAACCCGAATGATATTGCGTCAAAATTAACAGCTAAGACAAAAGCGATTGTACCGGTGCACTTATTCGGTTTATGCGCCGACATGGATGCGGTCAAAAAAGATTTGCCCAAGTCGATCTTTGTACTGGAAGATGCGGCCTGTGCCGCAGGTGCGCAGTATAAAGGAACCTATGCGGGGGCATTAGGCCATGCAGCTTGTTTTTCGTTCCATCCGCGTAAATCCCTGACAACAGGTGAGGGTGGAATGGTGTCTACGGCCGATGTCGGATTATACGACAAGATGATCTGCCTGCGTAATCATGGCGCATCACCTTCCGAAGCGATGCGCAAGTTGGGGGCCAAGCCCTATATGTTCGCGGATTTTGATGTGCTGGGATACAATTACCGCATGACGGATATTCAGGCAGCAATGGGTATTGTGCAGCTAAACAAATTGAATGGTTTTATTGAAGAGCGCGCTAAGTGGGCGCAATGGTATGCAAACGAATTGGCGGATGTGGCCTGGCTGCGTTGCCCGCAGATGGATAAAAATGGTCGACATGCGTGGCAGGCCTATGTGACGTATGTGCATCCAGATAAAGCCCCTTTCCCGCGGGATGTGATCATGGAGAAATTACAGGAGATGGGTGTTTCTACCCGTCCAGGTACCCAGGCTATTCATATGCTGGGATACTATAAAAACAAATACGGACTAAAAGATGCAGATCTTCCGGGGGCTCAGGCCTGTTATTGGAACACAATGGCCTTGCCTCTGCACAATAAGATGACGGAAGAAGATTACGCTTATGTTGTTCAATGTTTACGGAGTTTATAAAAGATGCTGTCTGTGCCTATTCCTATCAAACACAAAACGGTCCTGATCACGGGGGGTGCCGGCTTTATCGGTTCGACTCTTGCCGGGCAACTGGTCGCGGATAACAAGGTAATCGTATTTGATAATCTTGACCGCAATGCCATCCAGCATTCGGATATTTTGGATCATAAAAACCTGACACTGGTTCAAGGCGATATCATGGACGCCGCTAAAGTAGAGCAGATATTCAAGGAATATCAGCCTAACTATGTGGTGCATTGTGCAGCACTGGCCGGTGTAGACAATGTGCTGAAAAACCCGGTCAATACATTGGATGTCAACATCGTCGGCACCAATAACGTGCTGAAGGCGGCGACGTTGTTAAAGGATTTGGAACGTATAGTTCTGTTCTCGACCAGTGAAGTGTTCGGCGGTGAGTCCTTTATGAGCAACGAGAACAAGCCCGCCGTCATCGGTGCGGTTGGTGAAGCGCGCTGGACCTATGCCTTGTCTAAATTGGCGAACGAGCATTACGCTTTTGCCTATCACAAGCGTTACGGCATGCCAACGGTGATTGTACGACCGTTCAATATTTACGGTCCCGGACAGGTTGGCGAGGGTGCGTTGTCGATATTTATTCAAAACGCTATCAAGAACGAAACGATCACCGTGCATGGCGACGGTAGCCAGATCCGTGCCTGGTGCTATGTGGATGACATGGTGCGTGCGGTTCTGATCTCGATGACACATGCGGATGCCGTCGGCAAATCGTTCAATATCGGCAATGCCCGTTCGACACTGACGATTTACGGCTTGGCTAACGCAGTTGTGCGTATCCTGGGATCGCAGTCAAAGATCGTATTCCAACCCAAAACCCATGCGGATATCGAGTTGCGCATGCCCGATACGCGTACGGCGCGCGATGTTATTGGTTTTGAAGCAATTGTTGATCTGGAAGAAGGAATCCCGCTGACGGCGGAATATTATCGACGTGTCGGAGGGTTTTAATGAAAACCCTTCTTTTGGGTGGCACAGATCTGACATTGCGTCTGATCAAAGAAATCCATGCGGCGGGTTATCCTCTTGCAGGTGTTGTTTCCATTGAGCGCAACTTTTCGATCTCTTACAATAAAAAAGCGGTCAATTCGCGTTTTGTAGACATTGAAGGATGCTGTCAGGAGCTGGGCATTGCCCACACGGTGTATAATAAAAATGTTGATGATTTGATGGCTTTTGCAGCTAAAGCGGGTGCCGACTTTTGCCTGGTCGCGGGGTGGTATTTTATGCTGCCCAAACGTTTTCGTGATATGTTTGTCAAAGGATGCGCCGGCATCCATGCCTCCATGCTTCCCGAGTTGCGAGGAGTTTCGCCGGTGAACTGGGCCTTATTAAAAGGGCATGCGCACTCGGGTGTAAGCATGTTTGAGATGACGGATGCGGTAGATGAGGGTGATCTTTATGGGCAGGTTCCTTTTTCCATCGAAGGTACCGATGACATCACCGACCTTATTCGAAAAGTAGAAGAGGCGAGTGTTTCATTGTCTTTGGATGTATTGAAAAAATTGCAAGCCGGTACTCTGCAATTGCAAAAACAAAAAGGCACGCCCAGTTACTGTTGTCCGCGCGTTCCCGAAGATTCGTATATCGATTGGAAGAAGGATGTTGATACGATTCATACGCTGGTGCGAGCTTCAAGCCGTCCTTATGCGGGGGCTTATACGCATGTGGGAGAGAAAAAGGTTATTATTTGGAAGGCGCGTCCCTACGCGCAACGTCGCATTTATGGATTACCGGGTCAAATTTGTATGATTGCTGAAAGCCCTTCTCCAATGATCCTCACAGGATCGGGTGTTTTAATGATAGAAGAGGCGACGCTGGAAGATGGCGAAGAGGCTATGAGTTTTTTGAAAAAATCAAACTATCAACGGTGCGCCTAAGTCATGTCACAACTACTCGACCCGGATATTTCCAAGGCAAAAGTGAAAATCTGCAGTCGCTGCATATATGACGAGCGTGTATCGGCTATTACATTTGATGAAAACGGCGTTTGTAACTACTGCCATCAAGTCGATATGTTGCAGAAGCAATACGGCACCGCCATGCCCGCCGGTGAAGAAACTTTGGCTAAGATTATTGATCAAATAAAAAAAGACGGTAAAGGCAAAAAGTACGATTGTGTCGTAGGCATTAGTGGCGGAACGGACTCGTCTTATATGATATATCTGGCAAAAAAATGGGGCCTGCGTCCGATTGCCGTACACTACGATAACACATGGAATTCGGCTATAGCGACGCAAAATATCAGTTGTATTCTTAAAGCGATGGACGTGGATTTGTACACGCATGTCGTGGATAATAAAGAAGCTGACGACATCTTTAAGGCTTTTTTTCTGGCGGGTGTTGCTGAAATAGAAGCGTCCACTGATCTGGCTCTCGCCGAGGTCATGTACCGTGTGGCATATAAATACGGCATCAAATACGTACTAGAGGGTCATTCTTTCATTACGGAAGGGATTACGCCCGTGGGTTGGAATTATTTTGATGGCAAGTATATCCAAGCCATCCATCGAATGTTCGGCCAACGAAAGATGAAAACCTATCCGTTAATGACATTTAGCCGGTTTTTGTTTTGGACTGTATTTGCGCGGATTAAAAAAATCCGCCCCTACTGGTACATGGCTTATTCAAAAGAAGAGGCGCAAAAACTGTTGCAAGACAAATTTGGATGGAAATATTACAGTGGTCATCACCTGGAAAATCGTATGTCGGCCTTTTTGCACAGCGTGTATGCACCGGGCAAGTTTAATTCGGATTTTCGCAACAATACGTTATCTGCTCTGGTGCGTCTGGGAAAAATGACGCGCGCACAAGCCTGGGCCGAGTATAATTCTCCCCCGCATGGGGCGGATGAGCTGGTTCCTTATTTTAAGAAGCGGCTTAACCTGACAGATGAAGAGTACGATCGTGTAATGAGTGCCGTACCACGAGTCTGGTATGAATTTCCTACCTATAAAAAGCGTTTCGAACGGCTGCGCCCGCTCTTTTTAATTTTAGCCAAAGCAAATCTGGTGCCGATGAGTTTTTACTTGAAATATTGTTTTCCGGCCAAGCGAGACGCCGCATGATTACCATTGTTGACTACGGCATAGGAAATCTGGGCTCGGTGCAGAACATGTTCAAACGTGTGGGAGCACAGGCGACGATTACCAAAAATCCGGACGTTATTGCGCAAGCAACAAAGATTTTGTTACCTGGCGTGGGCGCGTTTGATCCAGCAATGCGCCAGATCGTCGCCAGCGGGTTACAGGATGTACTAAATCATAAAGCCATGGTGGAAAAAGTACCTGTTTTAGGCATTTGTCTTGGTATGCAGCTTTTAACTCAAGGAAGTGAAGAGGGTGCTCTGCCCGGATTGGGATGGGTCAAAGCGCGTTGCCATCGTTTTCCATCCATGCCGGATTTGCGTGTACCGCACATGGGGTGGAATCTTGCTACGCCAGCTACACCCAGCCCGCTAACAAAAGGTCTGGAGAAAGACGCGCGTTTTTATTTCGTTCATTCCTATTACGTTCAAGTAGAGGATTCTTCGCAGTCCATTTTAAAAACACATTACGGCGTCACCTTTGATGCGGCTTTGCAAGCTGGCAATATCTATGGCGCCCAGTTTCACCCGGAAAAGAGCCATCGTTTCGGGATGCAGCTTTTTAAAAATTTTGCAGAGGTGTGTTGATGTTACGCACGCGTATTATCCCCGCCCTGCTCTTGCGTCATGAAAGTCTTGTAAAGACGCGCAACTTCCGGAACTTTACCTATGTGGGCGATCCGTGTAACACGGTCCGCATTTTCAACGAGCTGGAAGTCGATGAATTGTGTTTTCTGGATATCACCGCAACCAACGAGCGCAAAGGCCCGGATTTTGAACTATTGGCGGATATTGCCGATGAATGCTTTATGCCTCTGAGCTATGGGGGCGGGGTGCGCTGTTTTGAAGATGCGCAGCGCATTCTTAAAATGGGATTTGAAAAAATTATTCTCAATTCTTATGCCGTAGAAAACCCGGATTTTATTCGACAACTCGCAGATCATTTCGGCAGCCAGGCGATCGTTGTATCTATAGATGTTAAACGCGACTTTTGGGGTCGCTTGCGTGTCTATACTCATAGCGGCCGTCGGAAGACGCATCTCGATCCCGTGACATGGGCACAAAAAGTTGAAGCTTTGGGGGCGGGCGAGATTTTGCTGACCTCCATCATACACGAGGGGACGTGGCAGGGAATGGATCTTGCATTGATAAAGTCAATTACCTCTGCTGTATCTATTCCAGTGATCGCTCATGGTGGCGCAGGAACGGTGGAGCATATCGGGGCGGCGGTGAAACAAAGTGATGCTTCTGCAGTTGCCTTGGGCAGCATGGTAGTGTTTCAAAAGAAAGATATGGGCGTTTTAGTTAACTTTCCGGATAAAGCTGTTTTGGAGAAAGCGTGTGATCAATAAGTTGATTTTTCAATGTGTTTTTGCCATGCAAAAGATTCTTTTGCATGTTTCGTATTGGATTTGTAAAAGTAAAGTAGAGAATGAAAAAGA
Organism: uncultured Bdellovibrionales bacterium; assembly: GCA_964426595.1. Taxonomy (GTDB): domain Bacteria; phylum Pseudomonadota; class Alphaproteobacteria; order Micavibrionales; family SZUA-601; genus JAQGJA01. Next base: position 7,341 of record CAYRRF010000032.1, read on the forward strand.
CCTATGGGTTGTAGGTGTCGACGAAACAGCCAATATCGTGTTTAACGTGGCAACTGTTTTTGAAAAAGTGTACTCGGTAAACTTTTTGGTGCATAAATTCTATGGGGCTAACCACTATAACTATAATTTGGGTAAAAAATCGCCTCTGCAGGCGTTGGCAATACGTACGTTCTGCGGACCTTTGTTGTTGGGGTATTTGGCGGCGCGCGCCTCTAACTTCTTTTATGTATGGGATACGGGTTTTTTATATCACCGCCTGGATGGCCGGGCCTATGAATTCAATTTTTTGAAGACACGGGGCAAAAAACTCGTCACCTTTTTCTGCGGCTCGGATATTCGTTCGCCGCGTCTTTCATTGGAGCATGCAAAAACGTTGGATATTGATGTGATGGCAACCTATCAGGCCATGAGCGATGCCAAGTTTACTTCAGAAGAGTTTGAGAGCCGCGTTAAACGTACAGCAGAAGTAGCTGACCGTTATGCAGACCATATTTTTAATGCTCCGGTGGATCAAATCAGTTATATTAAGCGCGAAGTGCATCCCTTTGTTTATTTTTATCCGGACGAGCGCTTCAAACGCAATGAAGAAAAATATAAGCAAATAAAACGTATTAAGATCGTACACGCACCTTCTTCTTTTATTATCAAGGGAACACAGTTAATTCGTGCGGCCCTCAAAAAATTAAAATTGGAAGGGTATGATTTCGAATATGTAGAAATTATAGGTA
>CAYRRF010000032.1:8078-14512 GCA_964426595.1 uncultured Bdellovibrionales bacterium
GGTATGCCTCATCCGGTGGTTATCGAGCATCTGCAGACGGCGCATATCGTGGTCAACGAGCTCTATGCTTTTGTGCCCGGCATTTTCGGTTTGGAGGCTATGGCAGCGTATTGCGCCGTGCTGACATCGGCAGACCGCACTATTGAACCGACCTTGCCAGAGGGTGCAAATGAGGCTTGGATGGTGACAAAATATTGGGAGATCTACGATAATCTCAAGCATATAATGGACAATCCACATTTAATGCACGAATATGCCGAGCGTGGATATCAGTGGGCCTATACACATTGTCGGTCTACAGCTGCGCGCGAACACATGAAAAAGTTATTAGAGGGATAAAAGGCAATGCTGTCAAAATTTTTTAAGGACAGTATTGTTTATACCTTCTCGGGATTTTTGACGCGCGGCATATCTTTTCTGCTTCTCCCTTTATATACGCGTATTCTGTCGCCGGCCGAATACGGGGCTTTTGATTTACTTTTGGCTTTTGGTACTTTGGTGAATGTCACGGTGGCCTTGGAAATCGCTCAGGCATTAGCCCGTTTTTATAATGATCAAACGGAACAGTCGTTGCGCCGCGCCTATGCCGGAACGGCTTTGTTACTTACATTATTAATGTATGTATTTTTTAGTATAGGTGCCATCACCTATGCGAAAATATTGACCCCAGTAATAATGGGCAAAAATGTATACCATGCGGCATTTATCGTGGGTATTTTCAGTTTGTGGGGAACGGGTGTTTTTAACGTGTTGCAAAATATCCTTCGCGCCGATTTGCAAAGCAAAACCTATGCCTTGAATGCCATCCTTGTGGCGATTGGTACGGCTTTATTATCCGTTCTCTTTGCGTATGTGTTTCATGGCGGACTGCCGGGCGTGTTACTGGCTATGGCATTAGGGTCCGGTATGGGTATTTTAAATGCCGTATGGCGCTTGCGCGATGCTTTGGACTGGCGCCTAAATAAAGAAATCTTGAAAAAAATGTTGCGTTTTTCATTGCCGCTGGTGCCGTCCAGTATCGCCGTAATCGTGGCTTATTATATTGATCGTGTCATGATACGCCACTTTTTGACGCTGGAGGATGTGGGTGTTTACGGTATCGCTTTCCGTGTATCGAATATCGTAAGCTTTCTTATTGCAGGTTTTCAGGTTGCGCTTGTTCCGTTGATTTATAAGCATCATCATGAAGAATCGACCCCGCAGCATTTGGAAAAGATTTTTCGATTCTTTATGGGGTTTGGATTTATTCTTTTTGTGGGGCTTAGTCTTTTTGCGCCGGAGATCCTTTGGGTGATGACAACGCCTGATTATTACCGTGCGGCACCTATTATCATGTTTTTGACGCCAGCGATATTGCTTTCAAACATGTATATTTTTGCACCGGGTACGGGAATAAAAAACGCAACTATTACTATCATGTGGATTAATATAGCAGGTGCGGTATTAAACATCCTTTTAAATGTGCTATTGATTCCACGCTTCGGTATTATTGGTGCGTGTATGGCAACACTTATAAATTATGCGTGTGTTTTTTTGTTGTATTTAATTTCAGGACACAAGCATTACCCTGTCCATTATCCCTGGAAGCGGCTGGGTAGTATGGCGGGGATTGCTATTGCTTTCGTGTGGGTCGGAGCGCAGCTGGAAGGTAGCCTGTTCGTGAATATAGTCACGAAGCTGTTTTTGGTCGGCCTGATCCCCGTGGCTTATTATTTTTGTGGCCTTATCACAAACGAAGAGCTTGCAATTGTTAAGCGGCGTCTCAAAGCCCAGTTCAAAGCCTCTTAAGCCTTGACGATTTTTTCACGGGCGGAGACGTTCTTGGTTGCGTTACGCGTATCGACCACGACTTTGGAGTGCTGCACAAGAAAATCCCAATCAATCGAGTCGTGATCGGTACAAATCATGGCGGCGTCATAGGTGGAAAGCGTTTTTGCGTCAAAATCCGTCGAGCGTCGGCCTGTCAGGCTGGGGTGTTCGCGTGTTGGAATGATCTCGGCGATATAGGGGTCGTAATAATCGACGCGTGCGCCTTTTTGCTCCAGCAGCTCGATAATTTTCAACGACGGGCTTTCGCGCATATCGTCGACATTTTTCTTGTACGCCAAACCAACAAGTAAAATACGCGAGCCTTTCATCGGCTTGCCTGCCAGATCGTTCAAGGCATCCGTCATGCAACGCACGGTGTGCATCGGCATGGCAGAATTAACCTCGCCGGCCAGTTCGATAAAGCGCGTGGGAATATCGGCTTCGCGTGCCTTCCAGGTTAAATAGAATGGATCGATGGGAATGCAATGACCCCCTAGGCCCGGACCCGGATAGAACGGCATATAACCGAACGGTTTGGTTTTGGCCGCGTCGACGACTTCCCAGATATCAATACCCATCATGGCGTAGATGACTTTTAATTCATTGACCAACGCAATATTCACAGAACGGAAGATGTTTTCCGTCAGTTTGACGGCTTCGGCGGTGGCGCTGGAGGAAACGGGAACAACGGTTTTGATGACTTCGCCGTAAAGTGTAGTCACCAGCTGGCGTGCAGCGTCGCTGTCGGCGCCGACGACTTTGGGAATTGTTGTCGTATCGAAATCTTTGTTGCCTGGATCCTCACGCTCGGGAGAAAACGCAACGAAAAAGTCAACGCCTTCGCGCAGGCCCGACTCTTCTAATATGGGCTTCATGATATCGGTTGTGGTTCCGGGATAAACCGTCGATTCCAAAACGACAAAATGTCCGGGGCGCAGGTATTTTTTCAAGCTATGCGCCGTCTTTTCCACATAGGTCATGTCCGGGATGCGGTTCTTGGACAAAGGCGTGGGGACACAGATGATTAAAACATCGGCTTCGGCTGCTTTTGAAAAATCCGTGGTGGGAAGAAATTGCTTGCTTTGAACCAGTTTTTGTAAGGGCTGCGCTTCGATGTGGCGAATATAGGAGGTGCCGTTCTCGAGGGCGGTGATTTTGCTTTTGTCGATATCCAGGCCGATGAGATTGAATTTCTGTTGCGCGAAGGCCAGTACCAGCGGTAATCCGACATAACCCAGACCCACCACGCCGATTTTCGCTTGGCGGGAGGTAATGGCGCGACAAAGCGCGTCCACGGAAAGAGTGGGGGTGGTTTTAGGGGCTGTTAATGCCATGGCGATTCTCCTTTAAGGGCCCTGAGCTTACAGGAGGCGCTTGCGAAAAAGCAAGGGTTACAGGGCATAAAAGCCTTTTGTTTGGGGCTAAAATGGCCCATAATCGCGGCCATGTCTCCTTCCTCCCCTCCCCAAGTCGCCGTCATTGGCTGTGGCCACTGGGGCAAAAACCATGTGAAAGCCTTTGCCGGTATCCGGGCGCTGGCGGCTGTGTACGACGCGCATGCAGCCACCGCTCAGAATTTCGCAACCCAATATAATGTCCCCGCCCTGTCATGGGCCGAGATATTAGCCAATCCTGTTATTGCCGGAGTTGTTTTGGCGACGCCAGCCAGTACCCATGCTGCGATGGCTCAGGAAGCGTTGCGCGCTGGCAAGCATGTATTGGTCGAAAAGCCCTTGGCGCTCAACACGGCGGATGCCGAAAAAACAATTGCTGTCGCTGCTTCCTGTCAGCGACACCTGATGGTCGGACATGTGTTGCGGTATCATCCCGCATTCCAAGCGCTGGAGCAAGAGATAGAAAGCGGGCGCATCGGTGCTATTCGCCACATCTATTCGCATCGCTTGAGCTTGGGAAAACTGCGTGCAGAGGAAGATGTGCTGTGGAGTTTTGCGCCGCATGATCTGTCGATGATCCTGGCGCTTGCAGGTACCGAGCCACGGAAAGTTACAAAAGCAACCCATAGTTATCTGCAGCCAGGAGTGGCGGATACCGGGCTGATTTTAATGGAATTTCCTAATGGTATCGCCGCACATGTGCATGTGTCCTGGACGCACCCTTTCAAAGAGCAGCGTCTGGTGATTGTAGGCGAGACGGGGATGATTGTGTTCGATGATACTTTGAGCGGTCCGCAGAAGCTCAAACTCTATGCACATCGTTTTGATACGCGCACTTCTCCGCCAACTATTGAAAAGCAGGAAGGCGAGTTACTGCCCTTTGCCGAGGAAGAGCCCTTGGCCAATGAAGCGCGTCATTTCATTGCGTGTATTCAAAACAACGTAACCCCCTGTACCGATGGGCATGAAGGGTTACGCGTATTAAAAATTTTAGAAATGTAAGAACAAGGGGATTATCATGAGTGCCGTACAAAAACCGATTGAGTTTATTGATCTGAAAGCCCAGCGCCAGCGTATCGGTACGGCGATGGACGAAGCCATTTTGCGGGTGGTGAATCACGGTGGCTATATCATGGGTCCGGAAGTCACACAGCTGGAAAAAGAACTGGCTGCCATGGGCGGGGCCAAACACGCCATTAGCTGTGCCAATGGGACGGATGCTATTGTCATGGTGTTGATGGCCAAGAATGTCGGGCCCGGTGATGCCGTGCTGGTGCCGAGCTTTACGTTTGCAGCAACAGCAGAGGCGGTTGCGTTGTGTAATGCTACCCCCATTTTTGTCGATGTCGAGGCCGAAAGCTTCAATATGTGTCCGAAAAGCCTCGAGCAAGGTTTAGCTGTTGCAAAAGCAAAAGGCTTGAAGCCCTGTGGTGTTATCAGTGTCGATCTTTTTGGCCAACCCGCAGACTATGATCGTATCGAAGCGTTTTGCAAAGCCAACGATATGTGGCTGATGTGCGATGCGGCACAAAGTTTTGGTGCAACCTACAAGGGTCGTAAGGTTGGCTCTATCGGTTTAGCTACCACGACCAGCTTTTTTCCGGCCAAGCCTTTGGGTTGTTACGGCGATGGCGGCGCATGTTTTACCGAGGATGATGCCTTGGCGAATGTCATGGTATCCTTACGTGTACATGGTAAAGGCACGCACAAATACGATAACGCTCGTATTGGCTTAAATGCGCGTCTGGATACCATGCAGGCGGCAGTATTGATTGAAAAGCTCAAAATATTCCCGGATGAAATCAAAGCACGTCAAAAAGTTGCAGATCGTTATAATGCAGCTTTAAAAGATGTCGTGACCGTACCGGTGGTGCCCAATAATGTGCAGTCGACATGGGCGCAATATACGCTGCGTCTGATGGGTATATCGCGTGATCAAGTGGTTGAGACGTTGAAAGCCGCCGGTGTGCCCACAACGGTCTATTATCCTAAACCATTGCATCAGCAGACGGCATATCAATCTTATCCCCGTGTGGCAGATCTTTCGGTATCGGAGAAACTGGCCCAGGAAGTTTTAAGTCTGCCGATGCATCCGTATTTGGATACAACGACGCAGGATTATATCATCGACGAAGTCCGCAAGGCGCTTAAATAATTTCTTCCAAAGTATCTTTGGAAACCTCGCGATATTTGCGGGCTGTAGTAGGGCACGTCAGATCTGCGCCCAAGCGTTCGCAGTTGTGACTGACCCAGCCGATGCGGCGCGCCGGCACGCCGGCCATCAACGCAAACGCGGGCACATCTTTGGTGACGACGGCCCCGGCTGCGATAAAGCAATATTCGCCTAAAGTATGACCGCACACAATCGTGGCATTGGCGCCGATGGTGGCGCCGCGCTTGACCAAGGTAGGACGAAACTCATTTTTGCGTTCGATTTCCGCGCGCGGGTTCATAACGTTTGTAAACACACAGGAAGGGCCACAAAAGACACCCTCTTCCAGAGTAACGCCTTTATACAAGCTGACGTTATTTTGAATTTTACAGCGGTTGCCGATTGTGACTTCGGGTCCAATGACAACATTTTGTCCGACGATAACATTTTCGCCTAAGATGCAGTTGGGCAGGATGTGGCTGAAATGCCAGATCTTCGATCCTCTACCAATCGTGGTCGGTTCATCAATGTAAGAACTGTCATGGACGAAATATTCTTTGCTCATTACCAATTCTCGCGTATCCAATGGGTGATGCGGGAGAAAAACCCGCCAGTAATCATGTTCGGAATCGCAATGTCCGGAATTTCATGCGCGTGCTCGCTGGCATACAGCAACAAACCGCACGCGGTGGCAAAAGCCGGGCCGGATGTCGATTCCGCCAGACCGCTGATTTTTTGTGGGCTGGCAATACGAATCTGTTTGTCTAGCATGATCGTGGCCAGTTCCCGCAATCCGGAAAGCTGGCTGGCGCCGCCCGTTAAAACAACGCGTCGGCCGGTTGCACTGGAAAAGCCGCTGGCTTCGAGGCGCGTGCGCACCAATTCAAAAATTTCTTCGACACGTGGTTGAATGATGCCGGTCAAAAAGCTGCGGGGAACCATATGGGCCTGCGCGCGCTCTTCTTCGCCGATTTGCGGGACATCGATCATGTCACTTTCATCGCGCGCGTTTCGTATTGCATGGTTGTTCCTGCTTTTTTCCCTCTTGCACGATTTCCGACTAAATCTGTATTTCGCCA
>CAYRRF010000033.1:0-9258 GCA_964426595.1 uncultured Bdellovibrionales bacterium
ACGATTCTGGGCGATGAGATCTCGAAACTGACAACCGAAAAGGATGATAGCCTTCAGGCAATCGAAAAACTGCGCCATGGTATCACGACACTCAACCGCGACGCCCGCAAGAAAATGCTGGCCGCGTTTGACGAGGTCAACACGCGCTTCCGCGATGTCTTTACCCGCCTATTCAACGGCGGCGAAGCCCATCTGCAATTGATCGACGCGGAAGATCCTTTGGAGGCAGGTTTGGAAATTTTTGCCCAGCCGCCGGGCAAGAAACTGCAAGCCCTGACATTGCTGTCGGGGGGCGAGCAAAGTTTGACCGCTATCGCCTTGATCTTTGCGATGTTCTTGACTCAACCTTCGCCCATCTGCGTGCTCGACGAGATTGACGCCGCCTTGGACGATGCAAACGTCGAGCGTATCTGTTCCTTGCTCAAAGATTTCGCCCGCCAGCATCCAACGCGCTTTTTGGTCATCACGCACAACGCGATCACCATGTCCAGCCTGCACCGCCTGTACGGCGTGACCATGATGGAAAAAGGTGTATCGAAACTTGTTTCGGTGGATCTGGAGCGCCATCAACGCGAACACGCCGAAGGCCCGATGGCCATCGCTGCGGAGTAATTTAATTGACAACCGATCCTGCATTCGAACAACGGCTGGCGGCGGCAAAAGCCCGCGAGCACGCCGAGTCGACCACCCAGCAAGAAGAGGCCGAGGCGCGCGCGGCCCAGTCCTCGGGATTGGCCACCGGCATGCGTATCGGGCTCGAGTTCGTCTCGGGCACGCTGGTCGGTGTGGCCATCGGCTATGGGCTGGATCGCTGGCTGCACAGCACGCCGTGGTTCCTGCTTCTGTTCTCGCTTTTGGGCTTTGGCGCGGGGATGCTGAACGTCTACCGCACGCTGATGGGTGTGGAAGAAGGTATCGGCATCAACCGTTCTAACGTCTTGACTAAAGGCCCTGAAACCCCTAAAAACTAGGCGGTTTTTTAAAGGTCAAGAATCAGTCATGAGCCCGTTACACCAGTTTGAAATTCACGAGATTATCCCATTTAGTTTCAATGGGTTAAATCTTGCATTCACCAATTCATCGCTATTTATGACCCTGACCCTGCTGGCGGGCGCCGCCCTGATGTGGGTGCCGGTCCGCAAACCTAACCTGGTCCCCAGCCGCTGGCAGAACCTGCCCGAGATGGTTTATGAATTTGTCTCCGGCATTGTGCGCGACGTTATCGGCCCGGCCGGATTAAAATACCTGCCAATGGTCATGACCCTTTTCCTGATGGTTCTACTGGGCAATTTGCTGGGCATGCTGCCCTATGGCTTCACCTTCACCAGCCACATCATCGTGACCGCCTTTTTGGGTGTATTCGTCTTTTTGGTTGTAACACTGATGGGTTTTGTTAATCACGGCTGGCACTTCCTCAGCCTCTTCGCTCCCAGCGGCGTTCCAAAAGTCATGTACCTGATTTTGATTCCGATCGAAGTCATTTCTTTCCTGTCGCGCCCGATTACACTGGCGGTTCGTTTGTGCGCGAACATGACCGCCGGTCACACCGTTCTAAAAGTATTTGCCATGTTCAGCGTCATGATGGGCGCAGCCTTAGGACTGGCTCCAATGTTGTTAAATGCGCTGCTGGTGGCTCTCGAGCTGCTGGTAGCCGTTTTGCAAGCGTATATTTTCACCATTCTGACATGCGTCTATCTCAAAGACGCAATCGAATTACACCACTAAACCTTGAAAGGAAAAAAACATGGAAAGCAGTGTTGCTAAATTACTCGCCGCAGGTATCGCCCTGATCCCGCTTTTGGGCGTCGGTATCGGTCTGGGAAATCTTTTCTCGTCCTTTATTGAAGCCATTGGCCGCAACCCGGGCGCTAAAAAAGACGTGTTCCAGATCGGCATGATCGGCGCGGCGATGACAGAAGCGATCGCGATTTTCGCGCTCGTTGTCTCCCTGATCCTGATCTTCGTGGTTCAGTAATGAAACTAGCGGGTCGAGCCCTTGTTGCAGGAGGTACGCTGCTCCCTTCGTTTGCTTTAGCAAATGAAGGCGGCGGCTCCATGCCACAGCTCGACCCCACCTATTACCCCAGCCAGATCTTCTGGCTGGTGGTCACAGGCCTGTGCCTGTACTTCGTTTTGTCCCGTCTGGCTTTGCCACGTATTACCGCGTTGCTCGAGCAACGCGACGCCCAGGTGCAAAGCGATCTGGACTCAGCCTATCGCCTCAAGCAACAGGCCGAAGACATCAAGATCGCCTATAGCAAGCGCCTGCGCGAAGCGGATGACCATGCCCAGACCGTTATCAACGAGCTGGTCAAAGACCTCAAAGACCATCACGCCGGCATTCTGGCGCAGAGCAAGGGCGAATTGGACCTGAAAATCCAACAAGTCGAAGGACAATTGCGCGGCGAGAAAACGTCGCTGGCAACGCAAATGCCGCAACTGGCCCAGCGTGTTGCCAATCAAGTGGTTCAACATCTGCAAAAAGAGGTGGCGTAATGATGCTGTTGCAAGATCCCGCCTTTTGGGTAGCTGTCTCGACCGTTCTGTGCGTCGGCTTCATCGGCTATAAAGCCGCCAAACCTTTGCTCTCTGCTTTGGATGCCCGCGCGCACAGCATTCGCACACGCCTGGACGAAGCAGCAAGCTTGCACGCCGAAGCGCAAGCCATCCTCAACGAATACAAAGCCAAAGCCGTGGCCGCCAACAAAGAAGCCGAAGACGTTCTGGCTGCCGCCAAAGCCCGCGCTGAAAAAGTCCGTCAGGAAATGGAAGCCGAGCTCAAGACGACAATCGCCCGCATGGAAGCCAGTGCGCAGCAACGCATTGCCCGCATGGAGAACGAAGCGCTGGAAGCGATTAAATCCCAGCTTATTCTGGAATCCATGAATCTGGTACGCGCCCAGATGCAAGGCGCCAATAATAACGATCGCACCCCATCGATTGCGCGCATTACAAACACGCTTTAATTCACGTTATAGTTTTGACCACAGCGCTTCTTTGATGCCGCTGACCATTGCGGTATGGGCTGCCTGCTCTTCGGCTGTAAGCGGAAAATCGCGCGCCGGCCACAAGGTTCCCATGCCCTGCACGCTTTCTGTTTCCACTACATTTACCTGACGCGCCCCACCGCCCAGCATATCGGGCTGATGCCCGCCCATCAGGTGCAGGAAAACTTCGGCCAGCAACCCCGCATCCAGTAATGCGCCGTGCAGTGTACGCGCCGACAGATCGACATTATAGCGCTTGCACAAGGCGTCCAGACTGGCCGGGGCGCCTGGGAACATCTTGCGGTACATGAGCAGCGTGTCCATCGCCCGCGTCATCGGCAGAGGCGGCAAGCCCAGACGCTTATATTCGGCGTTTAAAAACCGCATATCAAACTCGGCATTGTGAATGACCAAGGGCGAATCACCGATAAAGCTGTCAAAGGCCTCGACGATCTCGGCATAGACGGGCTTATCGGCCACATGGGCATCGGTAATGCCGTGCACGGCCGAGGCGCTGGCCGGAATGGGTCGTTCGGGATTGATATACTGGTGATAGACCTTGCCGGTCGGCACATAGTTAATCAGCTCAACCGCGCCGATTTCGACGATTCGGTCGTCGCCTTCAGCTTCCAGGCCTGTGGTTTCCGTATCAAGAACAATATGACGCATGGCCGAATTCTTACCATGCTTTACGCTCTTTTAATAGCCTCGCGGTAGGGTGGTAGGGGAAGGATTCTAAGCATATGCCGGTAGAAAAATCAGATAAATCGGGCCTTATTGCCCAACGCGTCATGGAACGCATCACCAAAAACGAGATGCAGCCCAATCCCGAGACCTTTGCTGTGCTTTATGTCCATTATAGCGGCTTACACCCCGACATCAGCAACGCCATCGAAAAATACGACGGCACCAAAGAAAAATTGACCAACGCGGTGTGCGAAAAACTGTTCAATACGTACCTGTCCGACAAGAGCGAAAAAGCCTTTATCGAAGAAGCCAGCAAACGCGTGCAAGCCATGGCCGACGAGGTTTCGTCCATCCTGCGCGATGCCGGTATGGCGCAAAAAGAATATAACGATACGCTGATCAAACAATCGGATTCTCTGGAAGGTTCGAACGATCTGGCCGAGATGAAAAAGATGGTTGCCGGTCTTGTAAAAGACACACGCAAGATGATCGATGAAAACAAAAAGCTTGAAGATAAGCTCGACCAATCGGCGGCCGAGTTGCAACAGATGCGTCAGGATATGCAGAACCTGCGCACCGAAGCCCTGACCGACACGCTCACCGGTATTCCGAACCGCAAAGCTTTTGACGCCGAACTCAAAGCCCGTGCGACCGACTCGCTGGAACGCGGCAAGCCACTCAGCGTTATCATGATCGATATCGATTACTTCAAGATCTTCAACGATACGTTCGGCCATCAGGTCGGGGACCAGGTCTTGCGTTTGGTTGCCAAAACCATTGCCGACACCTTGCGCAGCACCGAGATTTTGGCCCGCTATGGCGGCGAAGAATTCGTGATCATCGCCTCGAATACCAAGCTGCGTGACGCCGAAAAAGTCGCCGAGCGCGTCCGTCAGAAAATCGCCACCAAAGACATTATCAATCAGAGCAAGAACGAGAAGCTGGGGCGCTTGTCCGTCTCGCTGGGCGTTGCCCAGCTGGAGCCGGGCGAACCGCTGGTTCAGCTTATCGAACGCGCCGACCGCGCTTTGTACAAAGCCAAAGCCGCCGGACGCAATAATGTTATCTGCATCGAGTACGATAAGAAACTTCACGCCGGCCATGGCGATATCGTTATCGACGTAAATCGTTAAAAACTACCCTTTCACAAACGAATCTGTTATAATGGACAAAGCAAGGGAGGTTTTGCCATGCCGTTACATTGGATTATTACTGCTGCTGTTATCGTTGGAATTTATGCGTGGTACGCCTCGCTGGTCGGCAAACGCAACAAAGTGCGTGAAGCACTGGCCGGGGTGGATGTGCAGCTGAAACAGCGCGCCGACCTGATTCCGAATATTCTGGTCATTGCTAAAAAATTCATGGAACACGAACAAAGCCTGTTCAGCAAGGTCACCGAGTTGCGCAGCCGCGTCTTGACGCCGTACGACTCGAAGCAAACCAGCGCCGTACAAGCGCATTTGAACGATGTCAACGCTTTGTCCGAAGGCATGCGCCAGCTGGCAATCACGATGGAAAATTATCCCGCATTGAAATCCGACCAGACAATGGTGCAGGCCATGCAGACCAACAGCGAAGTAGAAGCACAAATCACTGCTGCTCGTCGCTTTTATAATTCTGCCGTCAATGATCTGAACAACGCCGTCCAGATTTTCCCGGGCAACCTGATTGCACGCCTGGCGGGTATTAGCGAGATGCCGTTCTTTGCTGCCGAGGAAGCGGACAAGAAACCCGTTTCCGCAGCAGAAATCCTCAAGTAAACCATGTTTTCCCAGCTTGCGTCGTTCCTGAGACTTATCCTCACAGGCGGCGTTGTGACGCTGGACGAGGTGCCGCCTTTTCAACCGATGACGCCGGAAGAACAGGCCTTTTATCCGCATTATCAGCAAAAGCTCTTGCCGTTGTTGCGTGTATTCGAACAACAACGCCTGCGCGCCTTGCGCTGGACTCGCGGACTGACATGGGGCGTTGTTAGCGCCTATAGCCTCATCGGATACGTCTATTTCTATACATCGTTGCTGCCCGATAAAGGCCCTGGATTTTTCGGTTCTATCGCCGTACCACTTGCGGTTATCTCGTGTATGGTTATCGCCCTGCCGGGTAAATTCTATATCGGCAATATGAAGCGCAAAATATATCCGTTGGTCCTGGAATTTTTTGGGCCGGATTTCAGTTACGCTACCTGCAGCCCCCATCCCCTCCACAGCTTTGCCGCTTCCGGTATTTTGCCCGACTATACCCACGAGCTTGTCAAAGACTATGTGAGTGGCAGCTATAAAGGCGTGCCATTTGCTATCTACAACGCTGAATTGACGCGCGAAATTCAGGAAGGCAAAAACCGCCGCACCGTGCCGGTCTTTGAAGGTCTTTTTATCCAGCTGGGTATCTATAAAAAATTCAGCAACTATACGATCGTAAAACGCAACCGCACAGGCCTGCTCAACTGGCGCGATCCGCAAGGCCAGCGTTTCGAGCGGGTAAAGCTGGAGGACCCAAAATTTGAAGAGGAATTCGACGTCTATAGCACCTCGCAAATCGAATCGCGCTATTTGCTGACCACAAGCTTTATGGACCGTCTTTTAACGGTCGCCGACGGACACAATGGCGGCGATATTCAATGCAGCTTTTACGATCAACACCTTCTTCTTAGCATGCCCTGCAAACAATGGCTGGCGGGGTCGTCGCTTTTTACCCCGGCTACTTTTGATCTCGACATCCGCGTTATTTTACGGGATATCCACGGCATCTTTAACATGCTCGACGAACTGCAACTGGATCAAAAAACAGGCCTTTAACGGCCAAGTTTTGATTGCCTCGGGCCGCATCGTCGCTTATGCTGGCGCCCATGATGTCCTCCCCCGCATTTCCTGTGGAACCGTCCTATTTACAGGGCCTCAATCCGCCCCAGCGCCAGGCCGTTGAAACACTGCAAGGTCCGGTTTTGATTCTGGCAGGAGCCGGTACGGGCAAAACACGTGCACTAACGGCGCGCCTGGCGCATTTATTGGCCACGCAAACAGCAACCCCCGGTCAAATTCTGGCCGTGACTTTTACCAATCGTGCCGCGGGCGAAATGAAGCACCGCGTCAGCACATTGCTGGGCGGCGTTGACGTCGCCGGCTGGGCCTTGGGCACCTTTCACAGTCTGGCCGCGCGTATGCTGCGCCGTCATGCCGAACTGGTGGGGCTGACCTCTAATTTTACCATCATTGATGAAGACGATCAGCTGCGCTTGCTCAAACAGGTTTTCGAGCTGCACCACATTGACAGCAAAGCGATTAATCCGCGCATTATTTTGGCGCTTATCGATCGCTGGAAAAATATGGGGCTGGTCCCGGACGATATTAGCCTGATACACACCGGAGATCATCTGCCCCTTTCTTTTGACCAGATCGTTCGCTTGTACCAAGGCTATCAAGAGCGCTTACGCACTTTAAATGCCTGTGATTTTGGCGATTTGTTGTTGCATCTGGTGCGCTTGTTCCGCGACCCCTCCAATGGCGTATTGGCGCAGTACCACGCACGCTATAAGTACCTGCTGGTCGATGAATATCAGGACACGAATGCCGTCCAGTATCAATGGCTGCGCCTGCTTGCCCAGCAACATCACAATATCTGTTGTGTTGGTGATGACGATCAATCGATTTACGCCTGGCGCGGCGCCGAGGTCAGCAATATCCTGAATTTTGAAAAAGACTTCCCGGAAGCCCGGATTATCCGTCTGGAGCAAAATTACCGCTCGACACAAACGATCCTGGATGCAGCCAATCATTTAATTGCGCGCAATAGCGGACGTTTGGGAAAAAACCTGTGGACCGCAGATAAGCACGGCGACAAGTTGCGCGTGACAGCCACCATGGATCATTACGATGAAGCACGCACCGTAGCGGAAACAATTGAGCAAGAGCAGCGTCACGGCGTCAGCCTGGACGATATCGCTGTATTGGTGCGCACCACGGCACAAATGCGCGCCTTTGAAGAGCGCTTTAATACGGTCGGCCTGTCCTATCGCGTCGTGGGTGGTCCGCGTTTCTATGAACGCATGGAAATCCGTGATGCCATCGCCTATTTGCGTCTGGTGCAGCAAGGACAGGATGATCTGGCGTTTGAGCGTATCATCAACACACCCAAACGCGGCCTGGGAGCGAAAACAATTCAGGACTTGCAAATCGCCGCCCGTCGTATGGGGCAATCGTTACTTGCGACAACCGAGAGCCTGGTCTTAACCGACGAGATTAAACCTGCTGCACGTAAAACTTTGCAACAATTTGTTGCGGATATCGGGCGCTGGCGTGATCAAATCGACAAAATACAACCGCAAGACCTCGCCGCCCAAATTCTGGAAGAATCAGGTTACACCCAAATGTGGCGGCTGGATAAATCCGTCGAAGCGGCCGGGCGTCTGGACAACCTCAAAGAATTAATCAACGCCATCGCGGGCTTCACGTCGCTTTCCGCCTTTTTAGAGCACGTCTCACTGGTCATGGAAAATCAGGAAAACCGCGACCAGCCGCGTATAACACTTATGACGCTGCACGCCGCAAAAGGCCTCGAGTTCAAAATCGTTTTTCTGCCGGGATGGGAAGAAGGCCTGTTCCCCAGTCAGCGCAGCATGGACGAAAGCGGTATGGCAGGCCTGGAAGAAGAGCGCCGCCTGGCCTATGTCGGATTGACGCGCGCGCGCCAAAAAGCCTTTATCAGTTACGCGCTGCGCCGCCAGACCTATGGCGAATTTGTCGACACCGCGCCCTCGCGCTTTATCGAAGAATTACCTGCGCCTGCCGTCGACAATACCGCACGCCAGCTGCAGCAAAAATGGACACAAGCAGCTTCTGTTTCCAGTACCGGCAGCTGGGGCGGGTGGAAAACAAAAAAAATTACACCCGCCATTATCGAAGGCACAGCCATACATCTGGCATCCCCCAGCACCTTTAAAATGGGGCAGCGTGTTTTTCATGACAAGTTTGGGTATGGCCGCGTAACCGCCATCGATGGCGACAAATTCGACGTGGCCTTTGACAAGGCCGGCACTAAAAAAGTGCAGGAAAACTTTTTACGCGGAGCAGAAAACGCATGAAATCCTGGCAGGCTATTTTTATTTTAAATGCTGATGACTGGAAAGCCACCGAAGGCGCGCTAAGCGACTTTTACGAAGCTTTGGTCGTTAAACCGCTGGTGAATAACGACCCGACCAGCGATCAGGCGGTGGCGCTGATTTTTCCCGAGCCGCCGGAAACTTCGGCTCTCCAAGAACAATTGCAAAATATTTTTGAAAGTTGCGATGTTACGCCCCCCTCGATCAAAATCGAGGCCTTGCCGGATATCGACTGGCTCCAGCATGTTTACGAGACCCTGCAGCCGATTGAGGCAGGGCGGTTTTTTGTACATGGCAAGCATGTCACCAGAATTCCAAACGATAAGCTCGCAATCGTTATCGAAGCAGCGGCGGCCTTTGGCACCGGCGAGCATCCGACCACCAAAGGCTGCCTGTTGATGCTGGACCGTTATTTGGAAACGGAAAAGCCGCGTAAAATTCTGGACATGGGTTGCGGCTCGGGCATTTTGGCACTGGCAGCAACAAAAG
>CAYRRF010000033.1:9268-14290 GCA_964426595.1 uncultured Bdellovibrionales bacterium
CGCCAGTATCCGTGTCGCGCAAAATCATGCCCTCGCCAATGGCCTCGCCGAGCGCGTTCAATTTATTCATGGCGATGGGTTTCATACACCCGAGGCCCGTGCACTGGCACCCTATGATCTGGTCTTTGGCAATATCCTGGCCCAGCCCCTGATCGATATGGCCGAAGCGTTTTGCATGTCGGCCACACGCGACCTTTTACTTTCAGGATTTACGGATCTACAATGCCCTTACGTGGAAAAAGCCTATCACGCCCGCGGTTGCAAAACAATCCGCGCCGATGGTCTGGAAGGATGGATGACGCTATGGCTACGCAAAAACTAGAGCTGCTACGCGCCTGGATGAAGCGCAGCAAAATCGACTTGCTGATCGTGCCGCACGCCGATCGCTTTCAAAGCGAATATCTGGCACCCCGTGACGAGCGTTTGGCCTGGCTGACAGGCTTCACCGGATCGAACGGCATGGCGCTGGTAACGCTCAAAAAAGCAGCCCTCTTCACCGACAGTCGCTATACACTGCAGGCGCAAAAGGAAACGGCAAAAGGATTTGCTATTTTGGATAGCGCCGCAACCCATCCCTTGCATTGGCTGCAAGACCAGATCAAGCCCAAGCAGCGCATTGGTATTGACCCCTGGCTTTTTACCATCACTCAATTTGCGCAATGGGGCAAAGCCATCGCTGCCGCCAAAGCCCAGCTGGTAACGTTGGAAACCAATCCGATCGATACGCTGTGGAACGATCGCCCGCCCGAGCCGATCATACCGGCCGAATCACATGCTTTGCGCTATGCGGGTCGCACCGCTAAACAAAAAATCAAAGATCTGATGGAGCGTCTGGAAGAAGATACGGATCGTATTTTAATTTCCGACCCGCTTCTGGTGTGCTGGCTGCTGAATATTCGTGGACGGGATGTCGCACATGTACCGGTAGTACAGGCGTTGGCGCTTGTAACCCGCAAAGGCCAGGTCACCGTTTTTGCCAATCCCAAAAAAATTCCACGTGCATTAAAGTTAAAAACACTCCCTCTGGAAGCGCTGATTCCGACGCTGGCACGTACTAAAACGCCGCCGCAAATTGATCCACAGCAATGCCCCTTTGCGGTTAAGCACGCTCTCAGCCAAAAGAAAATCCCCGTGATCGAAGCGACCGATCCTTGCATTCAATTACGTGCCTGCAAGAACACCACAGAGGTCAAGGGTGCGGTACTGGCCCACAAAAAAGATGCTATCGCCTATAAAAAATTCCTCACCTGGTTTAACAAGCGCGATTTTGCTCGCGAAACCATCACCGAAATGGATATCGCTGCCAAGCTCCGCGCTTTTCGCGCCGAAGATCGTGACTTTATGGATGACAGCTTTGACACGATTGCCGGCTTTGCCGGGAATGGTGCGATTGTACATTATCGCGCGGATGCTAAATCCAACAAACGTCTTCGCCCCGGTAATTTGTTATTATTAGACTCGGGCGCGCAATACCGTTGCGGCACCACCGATATCACGCGCACGCTGGCGATCGGTAAACCGACATCGCAAATGAAGAAGCATTACCAAGCTGTCTATCGTGGGTTACAGGCATTGTCTGCAACGCGCTTTCCCAGTGGCACCAGTGGCGCACAGCTAGAAGCAATCGCTCGACGTGAATTGTGGGCTTTGGGCTTGGATTACGGGCATGGCACCGGCCACGGCGTTGGCTCGTATCTGAGCGTGCATGAAGGGCCACAGGGCTTTACCGCGCGCAGTTTCGCCCCGCTGATGCCGGGCATGATTTTGTCGATTGAGCCGGGCGTCTATCACACCGGGCTTTTTGGCATACGGCTGGAAAATCTGGTCGTTGTCGTGGAGGATACCAAGCCCGGCGATATGAGAAAAATGCTGACCTTCCGCACCCTGACCGATGTGGCGTTTGATAGAAAGATGTTGAAGTAGTTGTTCTCTATATGCTTTTGCAACAGGCTTTATAATTCCCTTGTATGCGGGATATTTTTCCAATATCGCATCCACTGCGCCCTGATTAACCATGTCCGAGACAGCATTCGAAATCATCCGCTGAAAAGCCAGTTGATCGCGCGCCACAGGATATGACGAGGCAAAAGCACTTAATGTACCAACATTCTCAAGCCGCTTAATTTGATCGGGATGCTGCAAAGAAAAGGCGTGCGCGTCTGTATCCGGAAATACAGTTGCGTCAGCTTTCTTGCCCGTTACTTCCAACATAATTTGGGCATAAGGCGCATTTTCGGCGATAGTCTTCTTTGCTGCGCCGGGGAAATGTAATTCTGAAAGATAGTGACTGACCGCTCCATCCATCACTGAAAAAGTTGTTTGAGGCGCATTTAACAAAGTCTCATTATTATCAAAGCGCGTATCGTCTGCACGCACATACACGCTTGCCGTCTCGTACAAAACAGGAGCACTAAAATCTATTTCCCGCGACCGTTGAGCTGTCAACCAGACTCCGCTACATACCGTATCAAAGCGACTATTTTGTACACCCACAACAAATTCGGCCAATGTGGTCTCTTCGACCCATTTGATTTTTAAGTTCAAGCGTTTACCCAACTCATTTGTAATATCATACATGATGCCAGACATCTTTTTGGTATTCGGATCGACAACAAACATTGGTGCACGGGGTACGTAACCACACCGTATTGTTTGATCCTGCATGACACGATCATAAACAGATCTATACACATGCCGCCCTGATGGCGACGTGGTATCCAAATAACGCACGATTGAAATACTTAATAAAACAGATATCAGAATAATAAAAAATATACGCATTATATACCTACTATCTTTTTAATATAGCGCATCAACGCAAGCGCAATATCGCCCTGAATATCCCCATTATAAATCATCTCTAAAACTTTTGGAGGAGATGTTGGATATAATTTTAGCTGCTCATACTCATCCCCTGTATTCAGAGGCGAGACAAAAAGATCACGCGCTACAAAGAAAACATTCTCATTTTTCAGCCATGCAGATGCAGGCTTTATACGCTCAACTTCTTCGTAGTTTTTGGCATCAAACCCTGTATCTTCGCGCAGCTCACGCTTTGCCGTCGCCAGAAAATCTTCATTTTTATCGCGCTTGCCAGCAGGAATGCGCCATGCATAATTCTCTATAGCACTGCGCCATTCTTTAACAAGAAGAATGTTTCCTTGAGCATCTATGGGGATGATAAAAGACACGCCTGATTTTACAACAAACCAACGTTCTTCAACCTTGCCATTTGGCAATACCACATGCGCCATTTCGACATTAAATACTGGCGTTTCCAAGACGACTTTGCTGTCTTTTTTTACTTCCATCAATCCGTCATCCGCTCCAGCTCGTTGATACGGTTTTGGATAGTTTTGAGCTGCTGGCGCAGATGCTCGATCTTTTGTTTTTTATCATGCATCGACGTATTGACGAACGGCGAGAAGATCTTCATCGCCGACTCCATCAAGCTGAGATTCTGACGGGCGATTTCCTCGACCCCATGATTAAATTTCTGTACGGTACCGGTCGGAAGAATACCGCCCAGATTTTTCTCGAGCGTCTTGGTCGTTGTGCCCAACTGATCGGTCCAGTATTTGGTCAATTGTTCCTGGTTATTCATCAGCGTGTCCATCATGTGATCCAGATATTGCGGGACCACGGGACGTAAATTGTCACTATACAGATTGATCATCTGCCGCAGGAATTTAATCGGCAGCATACTGTCGCCCTTGGCTTCCTGCTCGACGATGATCTGGGTCAAAATCGAGCGCGTCAAATCCTCGCCCGAGCGCGCATCGACCACTTTGAACTCTTCGCCTTTGCGCACCATTTCGCCCACATCTTCCAGCGTGATATACTGGCTGATGGCCGTGTGGTACAAGCGACGGTTCGCGTATTTTTTAATGATCGAGACTTCGGTAGAGCGTTGGGCCATGGGGGCCTCCTTTTACATTTGTGATGGTACCTTTATACCTAAAAGATCTAAGCCAGTCGTTAAAATTCTAGCCGTTAGCTGCAGAATCGCAAGGGCTGCACCCCGTTTGGCTGGATCCGCTTCGGTCAATACCGGCACGGCCTGATAATAACGATTCAGGGCCTGCGCCGTACGGAATAAATAATCGCACAGGAGATTGGGCGCATAATCCGCCAGCGCACCCTTGATCGCCTCAGGGAACTCCAACAACAGCAATGCCAGCTCTTTATGCGCGAGATCCACGGTCAGCGCCCCGGTTTCAAAACCTTGCGCAGCCGCTTTTTGCAGCAACGAATTAATCCGCACAACTGTATATTGAATATACGGCCCGGTCTTGCCCTCAAACGCTACAAATTTGTCGAGGTCAAAGATGTAATTGCTGCGGCGATAGTTAATCAGATCGCCGAATTTCATCGCCGCCAAACCGATCTGGTGTTGAATGTTTTTGAATTCCTGCGGTGTTACTTTTTCATGCAGATGAATTTCGTGCAAACGTTCCTCGGCCTTTGTGAAAATCAAATCCATCAGATATTCAAAGCTGGGGGTGCCGCCCGAGCGCGTTTTAAAAGGCTTGCCATCCTTGCCATCAATAGTGCCATACATCAAATGCACGAACGCCATGCGGCTTGCATAGCCCGCGCGCTTGGCTGCACGATAGACGCGCTCGAAGTGCAGCTCCTGCCGATAATCGGTCAGAATAATGCACACATCCGGATCAAAATCTTTTTGCCGCTGGTAAAACGTTGCCAGATCCGTGGTTGCATAGGTCACACCGCCCATGGTTTTTTCAAGGATTAGGGGTGGGATTTCGAATTTATCTTCGGACGTTGCCACATCCACACCGATTGCACCTTCGACTTCGACCGCAATCTTTTTCTCTTTCAAATCTTGCATCATCCACGGAATATATTGCTCCATGTAGCTTTCACCGTACCACGTATCCATCGGCGGCACGCCGAAATCCACAAGCTTGCGCTTCATATCCGCGACCGACATCGTCACCAGATGCTGCCACAAAGCCCTCAAGCCTTTATCACCGCCATGCAAACGCGCTGTGAAATCCT
>CAYRRF010000034.1:0-13794 GCA_964426595.1 uncultured Bdellovibrionales bacterium
GACGCATCGTCGTATTTCAGGGCGGCGCGCGCGACATCGTACAAAGGCGGTTCTTGCAGGCAACGGCCACAGCGCAGCGGCACGCCCTGCGCCACGGCATTGGGAAAAGGGTTGCCGCAGCTGTCGCAAAAGGGAGCTTGGATAAAAGTCAGCTGCGACCAGTATTCCGGATCCAACGTGGCCGTGTCCGTTGTCAAGCGTCCCGTCAGGGGGCAGCGGGGAGGCAGAATCCAGTCCAACAGGGTGTGGAACAATCGCATGTGCTGTGCTTTAGCAGACATACGCAGGACTGGCTATCCGCAGGCCAATGGGTAAAAATTACTTGACTTTTTATCAATTTATACGGTAATATAAACATTCCCCCGATGATTCGAAGAATCATGCTTTTAACGTGTTGAGAAAAAACAAAAAATGGCAAAAGCCTTTTCTCCGTCCCGCTCGTTGCGCACTCTGCTCTTGGCAGGGACGATGCTCGTGTCGGGTTTTTCGGCACGCGCCAATGAAAGCAAAGGGTCTAACAAGAATTTTTCTCAGGCCATCGAGCAGCAAAGTACCTACGATTACGTCACGCCGCTGACCTTGTTCCGGCTGATTGAGCAGGCGCCGGAGGCCTCAAATGTCCCGGGCGTTTCCAAGACTGAAGTTGCTGTCACGATGGTTGGGATTGCCCGTCATGAAACGATTGTAACCGGAAACGGTTTTGTAACAGATGCGCCTTGTGCGGATCCCGCTTCATCGGCCAAAGGCCTGTTCCAGATAACGGCAGCTACCGAACAAACAATCAGTGCAGCCTATGGGTTGCCGCTTTTGGATCGTGAGCATCTTAACCGAAAAGATCAGGTGCGCTTGCAAGCGCGCTATGCCGCCGCCCTGTTTGATTATAACTACACCCAAGCCAAGCCGTTGGCTGAAAAGCATCTCGGCAAGAAATGGAATGGCCAGGAAATACGGGTTGAAGATGCGGAAGGCAATCAAACGCCCGTAATATTGAATGCAAGTGTGCTGGTAAGTGCCGCACATATGGGTTTGGGAAATTTAGAGACTGTTTTGGAAGGCAAGACGCGTCAAGGAAAAGCTTTTGTTTTGCATCCACAAATAGAAGATCAGGATTTTTCCCGTCATTTCACGCAACCATACTTTGATATGGATTTTAAAAAGGCTGCTGCGGATAAGCACCTCGTTGCAATAGCGCAAGCATATTTAATGAGTCGCTTCAATTATAATAGCGGTTTTGCGCATAAAGTCGACAAAGAGCGTACGGCATTTAATCTGTCCCCCCAAATGGCAGTGCGTATGTCGGCTCTCGTGTTCCGTGCAGCAGATAGTGTAAAAAATGGTATCGGACTTAACGAGGGCTGGAGAAATCACTCTCGACAAAGAGATCTTCATTCAAAAAATCCTGATAAAGCAGGAGCTGAGGATAAGTCGCTTCATCCCAAAGGCGGTGCGGTAGATTTACATTTATCTTCAGCCGCGCAGGCCTATCTGGATCAAAATTGTTCCAAATACGATCTTGAGCATGATCAGCACGTTGTAGAGCCTTGGCATTATCAACTTAAAGGAGAGTCGCGTCGGGAAGCGGTTGAGGCTAGCAAGCATATGGATTTTGAGCAGGTTGCCCCCCGTGAAATAGAATTATTTCAAGAGCGCAAACAAGACGAAGTGGTGGCTGACGCAAAACCACGTCATTACACGAAGGGTGGGGCGAATAAAGCAAAACCGACAGGCGGTGACGGGGATGATGACCCGCCACTGAAGAAAGAAGGTCCCAAAGGCGAAAATGCCTATACAGATCGTAATCCGAACGACAGAAAAGCAAAGCCAACGGGTGAGCCAGTGCCGGACGATCATTGCTGGAATGATCATGACTCTCTTCACGCCACCCTTCCCGAGGCTACTTTTGCTTCGCATGAAAATTATCAAAGCCATACCGCACAGGATCGCTCGTCGGCACATGACTATTTTTACAAGTCCATGGCGGATTTCTTTGGGACGTCCCAAGGTTTTGGCGAAAAATCATATACGGCCGATGACGCCGCGTTAAAGCATATGGGCCGTACCGTAAAAATCGACGGCATCAAATATACCGTTGACCACAGCTTTATCCGCTCGATGCAGCAGGCCTATGGCGAAAACGCGACCACACTCCTGGAGCAGGCGGTTGCCAAGCACCGCGAAAACCGTTTCCGTGTCAACTACAGCTACTTTGACAAAGACAGCGACCTGGCAAAAATTATGCATGGTCCCCGCTTTGCATTTGACGGCGCAAGCAATCTTTCATTTTCCTAGATTTGACCCTATAGTAGCGGTATGACCGTTCCTATTGTTCTGTGTGTGGCTGCTGCATTGATTGATGCAGATAATCGCGTGTTGATCCAAAAACGCCCCGAAGGCAAAGAGTATGCCGGATTTTGGGAATTTCCCGGCGGCAAAATCGAACCGAACGAAACACCCGAGCAGGCGCTGGTGCGCGAGCTAAAAGAAGAGCTGGATATTAACACGGTTATCAAAGCGCTTTTTCCCATCAGCTTCATTTCCCACGCCCGCCCGGACAAGCATATCGTCATGCCGCTTTTTGGTATACGCAACTGGGCAGGGTTACCCACTCCACAAATACAACAAGAGTTGGCGTGGGTACGGGTGCCGCGTCTGGCCGATTATAATATACTGACCTCGAATATTCCGCTTATTGCGCCGCTGATGGCGCTGATTTAGGAGAACAGGATGCATTATCTTCAACAATGTGTGCCGATGCTGTCTGCGCTGCTGGTGGCTTTGAGCGTCGATGTCTTGTCGCGCCTGATGCCTGTTCTGCGCGATCATCTGCCGCCACTGTTGGGTATTCCGGCGCGCATGGCGGTGCGCTTGGATAAAAAATTGAACCGTATGGAGCGGCCGCGCAATGTACGCGCCACACGCGGCCTGGTCAGTTGTGGGATCATGCTGGCCTTGGGCGTGGTTTTAGGTGTTGGGTTACAAGAGATGGCGCGTCTGAACGCGATGATCGAGCCGCTGGTATGGTTTATGCTGGTGCGCGTAACATTGCCGTGGGGCCGTTTTGTAAAAATCAAGCAGCAAAAAAATACGGATATATCCCCGCACATTCGAGACGTTCTGGAAGATGTGGCACAAACACTGACGACGGGATTTTTGACGCCGGTGGTGTATGGGCTGGTGGCCTCGGTATTAAAGCTGCCGGTACTGGTGACGGTGGTGGCGTTGGTAACGTTGCTTGAAAGTGCGCGTGTACTGGTAACGCCGGAAAAACAGGATCAACCCTTCGTGCAGGGTTTTCGTGTATTGGAAGAAGTGATTGATTTTGTGCCGTCGCGTATCAGTGTTGTGTTTCTGGCGCTGGCTTCGATTTTCACACCTAAAGCAAATCCTGTGCAGGCGTTGCGTACTGCCTTTGCGCAAGGATCGTGGGGCATGCCTTCCAGTCGCGGCTGGCCAAAAGCCGCCATTGCCGGAGCCTTGAATGTTGCTTTGCCGACATACACCCCGCACCATACGTGGTTCGGAGGATCCAGCGCTACCGCGCGGGCAGATCGGACGCATTTACGCGCGGGAATGTGGCTGCATGCTGTAACCTTGGGTATGCTGGCCTTAGTTTTAATAGCGGTCTTGTTTATGGGGTTGGCTTTATGAGTGTTACGTTTTCCGAATTGCAAGCGATGTTGGCGGCACGATCCGCCTTGCCACAGGCGCGTCCACTGGCTTCTGTGCCGTGTGGTGTTCCTGGATCCATCGAACAAAGGCTGCAGCATCTGGCGCAGTGGCAGCACTCTTCCTGGCCGCATATCACACGCCCGCGTCTGGCGCTCTATACGGTGACGACTCCGCACACCCCGCAGCTGCTGGAAAAGTTGCAAGTGGGCGATCATCCTTTGTCGCGCGTCATGGGCCTGTGTCAGGGGGATGTCCGCGTGTACGAGATGGGTCCGCTTTCTTCCGCACCTTTGGACGAAGCGCGCGCGGCGCATGCGATCAGCTATGGCCTGATGGCGATAGAAGAAAATAGCGATGTGCTGTTATTGGCTTTACTGGAGGAATACACCACGCTGCCTCTGACGCCTGCGGCGTTGTCGGGGGATGCGGTACAGGTGATGGCGGCGTTTGCGGCGACAGGTCGCGCGGATGTATGTGCGGCGTTGGGTGCAACGCTCGCGGCCCGCATGGCGTGTCTGCCCGTGTTGGCGCCACCCGTATTGGCGGAATTGTTGCAAAAAGCGCTGACCCTGGTGTGCGGTGAAGAAACCACGCCGGTAATAAAGGCGCTGGAAGTATTGCCCGAGGATGCGTCGCCGCTGCAGGTCGCCTTGACGGCGCAACAACTGCAAGGCTTTGTAGCGTTAAACGCGCCCTCTCTGAAACGGACGACCCTTTCCGCCGCCGCTTAAACGTGATACAGTGCGGCATGAACCAAACACGACGCCTGTGGCTCTGTGCCCCTCTTTTTTGTTTTGCATGTGCAACGCACTCTTTTGCCGCCTCTGAAGTAAAACCGCCTGTTTTGACTGAAGTCATGACATCGGCGGTGGCGGCCAAGGCGGCAGCAGATTCGGCTCCTGCCCCCGTCACTTCGCCGGTAATGGCAGCGACACCTCCGGCCGCAATGCCACCCGCGACGGGCGCCACTTTGCCGCCGTTGGATCCGGCAAATTTTCCTGTGCTGGCAAAGATCAAAGAAAAAAGCCAGGGCATTACCTATGATTACTTGGGCCAGCGTCAGGGTCTGGAGGTCTGGGTCGTGAGCGGCCCGGGCATCATGCAAGTCATTTACACCTTGCCGAATAATCAAGGGGCTATTATCGGCGGGACGTTGATTGATGGGGATGGCAAAGAATTAAGCACGGCCATGCAGCAGGAGTTTATCGCGAAAAATCCGCAGCGTGCGCAGGAAATGATTGCAGCCGTGCAAAGCGCAAAAGACGATCAGCCCGCATCGGTGGCGGATGTTCCTGCGCATGAAATCTCGGGCGGTACGGCATCGCAAAAAATCTGGACGATGCTGGAAAAAACCGGCTGGATCAGCTTTGGCTCCGATGTGACGGCGCCGGCCTTGTATGCGGTATTGGATCCCTATCAGCCGCAATCGCGCGCCCTGTGGGCCAAGCTTGTTCCCCTGGCAGAGCTGAACAAGATTCGTCTGTATGTGATTCCGGTTGCAACGACCAAAGCCGACACGGTGCCGACGATTATACGTTTGTTGGGAGATGCGGATCGTGCCGCCGATTGGCGCAAACTGATTGTCGGTGAGTCCTTGCCGCCCAGCAGCGCGCCCGCCAATCCGCAAGGCGCTTTGGATTTGAAAAACAATGTTGATTTGATGCAAACGCTTCGCTTGCGCGCAGTGCCGGTGCTTTTGTACCAGCGTCACAATACCGGGCTGGTGCGCCTGGTGCGTGGCATGCCCAAAGACTGGGCGGCTTTAGAAGCCGAGGTGATTGGCGCTCCTGCAGAGACACTGGCGCCTGCCGCGGCGAACCCACCCGCCCCGGAAGCGGCACCCCCGCCCTCGGCCGCGACCCCCGAAGCCTCGGCTCCGGCTCCGACGGTGGTAACCGTTCCCGAAAAACCATAAGACTGAAGGTTTTATTAACCATTTGTCGAAATGATTCGCCTATGCTAGAAGAGTAAGGCCTTTTCTAACCTCTTTTCATCCTCTGTACGGAGAAGCCCGTGTCTGGAGTTACCTCGGTTCTTGCCACCTGCTTATTGATGGCGTCCCAAACCTATAACGTGCCCCCGGCCGTTATGATGGGGATCATGCATGTCGAGGGCGGCCGGGCCGGTCAGGCCGTCGGCCCCAACGATAATGGGACCTATGATCTGGGTCCGATGCAGGTCAATACAATGTGGCTACGGGATTTGTCGCGCTATTGGAATGTCAGCCATTCCACGGCTTTTCGCATGGTCAAAGATGACCCCTGCGTGAATGTAAACGTGGCGGCCTGGATTTTACGCCAGCGCTTGAATGAATCGGGGAATTTGACCCTGGCCATTGCCCATTACCACTCCAAGACGCCGCGTTTCGGCTATGTCTATGCCCGGAAAGTCATCAGTGCCATGCGCCGGATGGATCTGATTCAGGAGTAGGCGGCTAAATTTCCAATTCCCAATAAAGCTTTCTCATGATAGGTTAACATTAACCTCTTTGCTGTTGAATGGATAGCCGATGACCCGTTTGATACCCTCCTTTTTCCTGTTGTCTGCCAGCGCGCTGTTGCTGGTGGCGTGTGCCCAGGGCCAGCCACAACCGCAACTTGTTGCCGAACCGGATCAAGTAACATTACGTCTGGCGCAAGCGGCCGATCGTGCCGCCAACGCATTGGATAGTTTGGCCTCTGTTGAACAGACGCGCACACCCAGCGAGTTGCCTCCTCTGACACAAGATGCGCCGCCCGAATTGCGTCGCAGCATGACATTCGATTGGTATGGTCCGGTCGAGCCCTTGGTGAAAACATTAGCCGACCGGGCGTCGTATCGTTTGCTGATCACAGGCAACCCGCCCGAAAGCGGTATCATTGTAACGCTCAAAGCACGCAATCAGCCCGTGATCGAAGCGTTGCGCGATGTCGGTTTGCAAATGGGAACGCGGGCCCAGTTGAATGTGGATGCTACCCAGAAAACCGTCGAATTATCCTATGAAGTGGTGCAAATTGAATCGCCGAAATAAGCTCCTTGTTGTGATGGGAATGCTGGCGCTGATTTTTGCGCCGCCGGCCCGTGCACAACTGGCTTTTGAAAACGGTGAAACACCGCCTTCGCTTGAAGATTTACAGGAAGTCGGCGGCAAAACGCCGGACACGACGGTTAAAAAAACCAACTCCAAAGACAAGCTTGAAAATATCGTCGCCGAGGAAAAAGATCTGGCGCTGAAGATCCGCCGCGATTCCATGCGCGATGCGGCGCGTTCCTACGGCGCGCGCGGCGGCCTGTCGTGGCGTACAAAAAACATCATGGACGAGCTGAAAAAATCGTCCTATGCGATGGACAAGGCCTTTAATTTTCGCCGGCTGTTGATCCGCGCCCCCAGTAACCTGTTCATCGAGCCGCCGATTGTCTCCGAAGCGCAAAATAATTTTATCGTGACGCCGAATGGAATCGAAGCAGCTGTGGCCGATGTGATTTATCAAATTACCAACCAGGCGCGTATCGTCTCGGCGCCGCGCGACTGGCGCCAGTATGTCGAGCGCGATTGGGACAAGGTGGCACCGCCGCCCGATATTCTGTTGCCTGAAAACAAGGTGGAACGCGAAGCCTGGCGCCGCTGGGTGCGAGAAGGCTGGGAAGAGGGCGTCAAACAGGCCGATGACACTTTCCAGGCGGATTTGGATCTTTTGGTTGCGGATTTCGAAGGGATGGTGCGCTATCGCCGCTTGCTGGCGGAGAATAAAATTTCGGCACCGTTCGCCACAATGGTTGATCGCGGTGTCAGCGGCATGAAGGTACAAACCATGATCGGCAACAAGCCCGTAAACATCACGACACAAATGCGTGTGGGTGACCGGGCGGTACGCATTACCAGCCCTTCGTCCTTGCAAGATTCACGCAAAGGCCAGGACTGGGCTCCTCCAGTTGAGGAGGCGCAGTAATGCCGGAAGAAAATCCCAAAGCTGAACAAGGCGTTTTAAAAGATTACTTCAAACCGGCCAGCGTTGATCTGGACGAAACCTGGCCCGACGAGCCGATGCGGTTTCATGAATCGCATATCGATGATATTTTGATTTGGGCCGTGCAGCGTAAAACGTCGGATATTTCCATCCAGACGGATCGGCCGATTTACAATGATATTGCCGGGATTTTGCGCCCTGCAACCAAACGCCCTCTGGACGGGGCGGATATTGCCGTGTTCCTGAATAAAATTTACGGGGCGGATGCTTTGGCGCGTTTGGCGTCGGGGATTGATTTGGACTTGTCGTACGAAGTGCGTCCCGATCGCAATACGCGTGTGCGTTTTCGTGTCAATATTACGCCCATCCTCAGCAAAGGACGCGATGCGGTTCAGATTACGATGCGGGCGTTGCCGGATGTGCCACCGAAGATTACTGATTTGAATGTCGATCAGGCGGTTATTGATGCCTGGGCGCCGCGCGATGGTCTGATACTGATAACGGGACCAACCGGTTCCGGTAAATCCACTTTACTGGCTTCCGGCATGCGCATGCTGATCGAGCGTCCGCAAGGATGCGGTAAAATGCTGACGTATGAAGCGCCGATTGAATTTGTGTATGATGGCGTTACGGGTCCGAAATCCCTGGTCTCGCAATCGGAAATCCCGCGTCACCTGAAGAGCTTTGAAGCGGGCGTGCGTAACGCTTTGCGCCGTAAACCCAATATTATTCTGGTGGGGGAGGCGCGCGACCGCGAAACGATTTCCGCAGCCATCGAAGCGGGTCAAACCGGCCACGCCGTTTATTCCACCGTGCACACAATCGGTGTTGCGCCAACAATTCGCCGTATGGTGGCGACTTTTGAATCGGGTGAACGTACCGAGCGTGCCTATGCGCTGATGGAAACGATGCGCATGATCGTTACACAAATTCTGGTGCCGAAAATCGGTGGCGGCCGTCAGGCGTTGCGGGAATATCTGGTATTCACCGATGAGATTCGCGAGAAGTTTTTAGGGATGTCGTTTGAAGACTGGCCGGTGGAATTGCTGAAGGTTGTGCGTGAGCGCGGCAATGCGATGGTCAAGTCGGCGCGCCAGGCCTATGACGCCGAATTGATTGACAAGATGCACTATAACATGGTGGCACGCGGCTCCGGCGAGGAGGTCCTGTAGGCGATGTTCAATGCATACAACCACTGGCGTAACACGGCGCGTCCCGTACGTTTTTTCAGCGTCGATTACCGGGCCGGGATTTTTCTGTTTATTTTCATGATGCATATCCGTCTGTGGACGTTTCTGTTGATGCTGACGGCACTGTTCGTGCTGTGGTTTCTCGAGCGCCGTGGCCTGACCATGCCCCTGGCGATGCGCCGTCTGCGGCTGTTGTTCATCGGCTCGTACCGCCCGGCATTATC
The DNA here is from genome assembly GCA_964426595.1 of uncultured Bdellovibrionales bacterium. Taxonomy (GTDB): domain Bacteria; phylum Pseudomonadota; class Alphaproteobacteria; order Micavibrionales; family SZUA-601; genus JAQGJA01. The sequence continues at coordinate 9,031 of CAYRRF010000034.1, forward strand.
CAGGCTCCATCACCGTGTCATGACGGACCGCGGGGCCACCTAACCGATTGACCTTATGGCGCTTTGGCGGCATGATAAGGCGGTTTTTCGACTTTTGCTTTTAAGGGTGTTCCCCATGCGTGTTACGTCATTATTGTGTGCGGTGGTTTTGGGCGTTGTGCCGGTCACGGCGTTTGCCGGATTCCAGTTTGTGGCTCCCGCCGATAAAGCGCCCACCAGCGTTGCCAAAACAACAGCAGGTGATGCAGCGATGCCGGCTGTGGCCAATGAGCCCGTAAAAGCGGAACCGTTGATGCCTTCGGCAGCGGAAGAAACTTTGGGTGATAAAGCCATCCCTTTAACACCGGTCGTTAAAGAATCCGATGCGTTGGTTATCAGTGACGAGCCGATGACACCTTCTTTGCCCGCCGCGTTGCCCCCCGTAGAGAAAGCCGCTGCGTTGCATGCGCCGACACCGTTGATGCCGCCCGCCTTGCCGATGCCCCGTCCGACAGTGGAAAATAACGCATTGCCACAAGATTCAGATACGCCGGTCCAAGGCTTTGGCCGTTCGGTGCCTTTGGTCATGGCGTTGCAACAGATCGTTCCTTCGCACTACCGTTATTCCTTCGGCAATGGTGTGCCGGCAGGGTTGCGTGTCAATTGGACAGGTGGCAAACCATGGCGCGATGTTGTTGCGGACATGGCAGGTGCCAATGATATGAATGTTGAAATCGTCAATAATGTCATTGCGTTCCGTCGCCGTAATCCGATGGATATTATCTCGGCCCAAAGTGCAGCGCCCAGTGCAACCGATACGGTGCAGGGGATGGAGTTGAAACCTGTGGCCGCTGTTGCACCCGAAGCGCCCGTACCCTCCCCGTGGATGAGTGCCGAGACGGAGAAAACAGCTCCACCGATGGCCGAAGAAAAAGTTGCAGCTGCAGAGCCGCTTAAACTGTTGGAAAAACAATCGATGGAAACACCTGTCGCCGAGAGTGCGCCTGCTGTAAAACCACCGATGCCGGAAGGTGCGCTGGAAGTGGATGCTTTTAGCCTGCCGGAAGAGCCGGAAGCCAAGATGGCCGATGCCGCTCCAGCCAAAGAAGAGTCTGCTGCCAAAGATAAACCCAAAGGATTCTTTGATCGCCTCTTTGACTTTGACCATTCGTCCAACAAAATGGATACAGCTTTAGACGCCAAGAAAATCGAAGTAGCGGAAGCGGAAACAACGTTGCCCGAAACAGCGCCGGTGAAAGCTGAAAAAACCCCCGAGATCAAAGAAGTAATCGTTCAGGAAAAAGAAATTCCGCCGGTACCCATGGCCACAGCTAAGCCTGCTCCTGCAGCGGTTGCGTGGGATGAGAATACTGTCGAGAAGTCCAAAGAAACGGTCGTTGCAACCGTGGCGTCCGTTGAGCCGACGACACAGGTAGATGGTGCGGCCGGCGACTTGACCTCCTCGCAGGAATGGCAGGGCAAGAAGGGCCAGACATTGCGTCAGACCTTGACCGAGTGGTCGCGTGCGGCCGATGTGTCGATGGTATGGTCGTCCGAGTACGATTACCCGCTGCAAACGGATGTGCGTATCCAAGGGTCTTACCCGGATGCCGTGCGTACCATGCTGGCCGGTTTTGGCAAGGCCAAACCACGCCCGTTGGCACGTCTTTTCCGCAACAAATCGGTCGGCGCCCAGCCGGTTTTGGTTGTTGAGACAGATCGCCTCGCGCATTAATAAAGCGGCACCGTTCGTTAAGTATTTTTAAGCCTTTTAGCGCACACTGGAATGTGCGAGGTGGGCTATTACGAGGACGACACTCCTTTTAATGATTTTGGGTGGCATTGCGTTGATGTTGTACGGCGTACAACAGATGCGCGAAGGTGTCATGCAAACAGCTGGCCCACAGCTGCGCAATATTATTGAACGCTCTACACGCCGCCGCCTGAAGGCTTTTGCAGCCGGGATTGTTGTAACACTACTTATCCAAACAGCGAATGCGACGGCGATGATTGTCGCGGGCTTTGCGTCACGAAAACTTATTACCGTACCAGCGGCCTTGGCGGTTGTCTTGGGCGCGGATATTGGCGCTGCAATTGTTGCACAGATATTTTCGTCCGGGATCTCCAGTCTGGGTCCGATCTTTGTCTTTTTGGGAATGGTACTTATCGGCTGGTTCCCGCTGCACCGTATGCGCTATGTCGGCACGGCACTGGTCGGTTTTGGTCTTATATTGCTGGGTTTAAGCACGGTTAGTCATACTGCTCAGATTGTTGAGCATTCATCTGTGATTAAAACGATCGTGCAGTCGCTATCGAATGATTTGCCGATGGCGTTCTTGCTGGGGGTGGTTTTGGCCTGGCTGGCACAATCTTCCTTGTCCATCGTATTGTTGGTGATGTCCTTTGCAGGCACGGGAAGTATACAGCTGGATGTAGCGTATGCGATTGTCCTGGGGGCGAATCTGGGATCAGCCATTAATCCATTATTGTCCCAACTCAAAAACAAAGACGACTCGCGCATTATTATGCTAGGCAGCTTTCTGATGCGCTTCTTCTTTTCTGTAGGGCTATTGCCTTTGGTAAATATTTTGGCTGCGCATGGAGATTATTTTGCAACCTCGTTACAATATCAAGTTGTAAACTTTCATATGGCGCTTAATTTTGTGCGCGGGATTATTTTCCTGCCCTTTTTGACGCCGATTGCCCGGTATTTGCAAAAATCCTTCCCGCAACAGGTGGACCTTAATGATCCTTCGCGCGCCCGCTATCTGGATCCGCGGGATGTAGCCACGCCTTCCGTAGCGATTGCTTCGGCTGTACGTGAAAGTCTGCATTTGGGCGACTTGGTTTTAAAGATGTTGAACGATGTCAAATATCTTTTTGAAAATCACGACGCACGCGCGTTACAATTGCTGCGCGAAGATGATAATAATGTAGATCGCCTGTACGAGCAGATAAAACTGCATTTGGCCAAAGTACCGCGCGAGGCGATGACGCCAGCCCAAGCGAAACGCCACGTCGATATTTTAATGTTCATTATAAATCTGGAACATATCGGTGATATCATTGTTAAAAGCCTGTGCGAGCTTTCGCAAAAGAAATGGCGCAATAACCTTAAATTTTCCAAGCAAGGATGGGACGAGATCAGCGCCTATCACGAACATGTTTGCGAAAACTTTAGGCTGGCGATGAATGTCTTTCAAAGCGGTGAGGCTGGTCTTGCCAAGCAACTGGTGCAGAATAAAGAAGCCTTGCGCCGTGAAACGGCCTCTACGGCCGGAAGTCACTTTGAACGCTTGCGTCAGGGTTTGATGGATTCCTTAGGGTCCAGTTCAGTGCATCTGGACGTGATTCGCGATCTGCGGCGGATCAATGATCACCTTACAAGCACGGCCTATGATATTTTGGAAGAAAGCGGCGCCTTGCAAAGCCGCTTGCGCGACTCGGCCTGAGGCTTGCGATGGGGTCCTTTTTGCTCTAGCCTAAATCATGACAGAAATTCGTACTACAGATGTCCTGATTGTCGGCGCGGGTCCGGTAGGACTTTTTGCCGTTTTTGAATTGGGATTGCTCGATATAAAGACAACCTTGGTGGATATTTTGGATCGTCCCGGCGGTCAATGTGCCGAGCTCTATCCGGAAAAACCCATCTACGATATTCCAGGATTTCCTGTGGTAACGGGGCAAGAGCTGACAGAGCGCCTGCTGGAACAGATCAAGCCGTTTCAACCGCACTTTCATTTTCAGCATCTTGTCAGCACGCTTGAAAAAACGGCGGAAGGATTGTGGCGTATGACCACGGATCACGATTTGGTGATCGATGCCAAGGCAGTGGTAATTGCTGCCGGCGGTGGCAGCTTTACACCCAAAAAGCCTCCCATTGCCGGTATCGAGGCTTATGAAGCCGGGTCCGTGTTTTATGCGGTGCGTTCCCGCGAAAAATTCCGAGACAAGAATCTGGTTCTCGTCGGCGGAGGCGATTCGGCGTTGGACTGGACGCTTAATCTGCAGTCTCTGGCAAGACATGTCACGCTGGTGCATCGTCGGGACGAGTTTCGTGCGGCCCCGCACTCGGTTGCGCAAATGAAAGAATTAGCCGCGAAAGGAACGATTGATTTCCACGTGGGGCAGATTACGGAGCTGCGCGGCGACAAAGGGGTTTTGCACGCTGTGGTCGTACAGCAGGACGACGGCTCGGTGCGCGAATTACCTTGTGATGCGCTCTTGCCTTTTTTTGGTTTAACGATGAAGCTGGGCCCGGTGGCGGATTTCGGCTTAAATCTGAATGAGAACCGCATCGTCGTCGATACAGAAAAATTTGAAACCTCTGTTCCCGGTATTTTTGCCATAGGTGACATCAATTACTATCCCGGCAAACTGAAATTAATCTTATCGGGCTTTCACGAGGCCGCGCTGATGGCCCAGGCCGTCTATCGTTTAGTACACCCGGATAAAAAATTGCGTTTTGAATACACAACTTCGAGTACAAACTTGCAGAAAAAATTAGGGGTAAAGGAATAAATGTCCGACGATCTGCATATTGTCGTTATTGATCAACACGGCGAGCGTCACGACATTCCTGCATTGGCGGGATGGCGAATCATGGAGATTATTCGGGATAATGGCTTGCCTATTCGGGCGGAATGCGGTGGCTCTTGTGCCTGTGCGACCTGTCATGTCTATGTCGATGCAGCCTGGCGCGACAAAATGCCCGTGCCGCGCTCGGATGAAACGGAAATGCTGGATACGGTTCCGGGGTTGAATGCCCAAGCTTCACGCCTGAGC
>CAYRRF010000035.1:0-13142 GCA_964426595.1 uncultured Bdellovibrionales bacterium
ATACATGGCGATTTGACGCGGACGGGCGATGGTGCGGGCGCGGCTTTGCCCCAGCAGGTCCATGGATTTGACATTGAAATGGGCGCAGACCTTGGACTGGATATCATCGATTGTAACCGGACGGTCATGCGCACGCAGCAGGTCACCGAGGACTTCCTGGGTTGTTTCAAGATTGAGCGGGCGGCCAATGAGTTCGGCGTGGGCCATCAAGCGGTTAAAAGCGCCTTCCAGCTCGCGGATATTGGTGGCGATCTTGTGTGCCAGAAATTCCAGCACGTCTTTGGGTACGGCCCGGCCCGAACGTTCGGCTTTGGCTTGTAAAACGCCCAAGCGCAATTCATAGGTGCTGGGGTGCAGGTCGGCCACCAGGCCCCAGGACAGGCGGGATTTCAGGCGGTCTTCGATCCCGCTTAGATCGTTCGGGCTTTTATCGGCGGACAGGACGATTTGTTTGTTCTGGTCGATCAGCGCGTTAAAGGTGTGAAAGAATTCTTCCTGTGTGGATTCCTTGCCGGCGATAAACTGCACATCATCGATCATCAGCACATCCACCGAGCGGAATTGCTCTTTGAAGGCCATCGTGTCTTTGAAACGCAACGCACGAATAAAGCGGTACATGAATTTTTCAGCTGACAGATACAAAACGGTGCGCTGGGGATAGCGTTGCTTGATGGCGTGGGCGATGGCATGCATCAGGTGCGTTTTGCCCAAACCCACTCCGCCGTATAAAAACAGCGGATTGGCCGTAACCTGCTCGCTATCCGCGATTTTGCGGGCGGCAGCATAGGCGAACTCATTTGGTTTGCCGACGACGAAATTCTCGAAGGTAAAGCGCGGGTCCAAGGACGTGCCTTGTAACAGCGTGACGGACTCGTGTTCCGGGGCTGTTTGTTCGGGAGGCACAGGCACGGCTTGGGCGAAAAGGCTGGATTGCGCTTCGTTGGAAGCGACGCGGCATTGCAGGCGGCGTAGCCCCGGCCATGTTTCTTGTAACAGGCCGATGATTTTTTGATCGGCTTTTTGCAGGACAAGCCACTGCGAGGTCAGGTTGTGCGGGGCCGACAGGATCAGCGTATCACCATCGAGGGCAATCGGTTGCAGGTCGCTGATCCACTGGCGATAGGTCTCGTCTCCGAACATTCCGCGTAACCGCAACGACAAGCGATGCCAGGCATTGGTTAGGGCCGGAAGTTCGATATACGGAGCTAACATGCGGGTCATACCTTTGATGCAGAATCAGGAGAAAGTCGCGGAGGGGCGATCATCTTGGCCGGATTCGCCGTTCACCGGCAACACCTAAATTTAGGGGGTCGTCAGGCGTTAACCACTATAAGAGGGAGAAGTTAATGTTAACGATTGAGCCTGGTCAAGCGAGGCAAAATCCGCCGCTTCGGTGCCGGTCATCCAGGTCTGCGCGGCCAACGATTCGATCCAGCGGAAAAGCTGTTCGCGGCGTTTGTTGTCCAGATGGGCGACAACATCGTCCAACAGCACCAGCAGCGGACGCTCGGGTTCCAGATGCTTGAGCCAGGCGGCGTGTGCCAGCACAAGAGACAGGAGAAGCGCTTTTTGTTCGCCTGTCGAGCATTGCGATACGGGAATGTTTTTTTCGCGGTGACGGGTCATGACATCGCTGCGATGCACGCCCAGGCGCGTTTGCCCCAGAATGCGATCCTGTTCAAGATTTGTTTCCAATTGCATGGCGTAAAGTTCTTCGGTGCCCAAGGCGGTACTTTCCGACAGGCATTGCTCGACCGTTCCACGCCAGCTGAGGAGAGGAAGTGGAAACGGCGTATCCATTTTTTCAAACGCCTCATTCAGTTGCTGCGTTTTCTCCAGACGGGCGGCGGCGATCGCTACGCCTTCAGCGACCAGAAGGGGATTCCAGGCACGGATCAGCGTATCGCTGGCCCGTTCTTTCAGTGCTTTGTTACGTTGCCGCAGGGCGTGTTCGTAGCGTTGCAAATGCGCCGCATGTTCGGGATGCGCGGCATAGATAAGGCGGTCGAAAAACTTGCGCCGGGCCGATGCATCGTCCAGAAACAAGCCATCCATCTGGGGTGTCAGCCAGACGATCGAAAGAAGCTCGGCGAGTGCGGCCTGGGTGGTAATGGGCGTGTTTTCAAAAGTGATCTTTCGGCGCTTGTCTTCTTGTGTGTGGCGAATGACCAGACGGGAAGTGTCTGCAAGCGTCACGGCCAGCCCCATCGGTCCGGTACTGTTATTGCGGTGCCATTCCTCGGCGGTGGCATTGCGCAAGCCACGCCCGGGAGAAAACAAGCTGATGGCTTCCAAAAGATTTGTTTTGCCGATGCCGTTCGGTCCAGTGATCACAATATGCTTGGCCTGAAGCGAAAAGGAGGCATCGCCGTAATTACGAAAGTTTTGCAAGGTGAGTTGCGTCAGGCCCTGTAGGTGCGAAGAGCTTTCCCTGGCTTGCTTGTGTGCAACAGGGGTGGAGCGTTTGGGCATGAGCGCTTTCTAGACGCGCATTGGCATCAGAACAAAGAGACTGGAAGGGTCATCATTGTCCTGAACGATTGTGGGGGAGGCCGAGTCGCTCATCAAAAGGCGGCATTGTGTGCCTTCGAGCAGCTGGGTGACATCCAGCAGATAGCGGGCGTTAAAACCGATATCCATGGGGGCGCTGGTGCTATAGGTGACTTCGACTTCTTCGGTGGCGCTGCTGTTATCGTTATTAGCCGACAGTGTCATCACCTGATCCTTAATGCTGAGCTTAACCGCGCGGGTCTTTTCAGCAGCTACGGTCGCCACACGATCGACGGCACGGCTGAAGTTTTTAGGATCGATATCCAAGGTCTTGTCATTGTTGTTCGGAATGACGCGCTCGTAATCCGGGAAGGTGCCGTCAATGACTTTGGTGGTCAGTGTGACATGGTCAAAGGTGAAGCGCACCATTTTTTCCGAAGCATCGATGCGGATAGTGTCAGCAGCTTCATCCAGCAGGCGGCGCAGCTCGAGCACCGCTTTGCGAGGCAAGATCACGCCCGGCATGCCGGCGGCACCCTCGGGCAGAGGAACCTGGAAGCGGGCCAGACGATGTCCGTCGGTGGCCACCGCACGCAACATCGGTCCATCCGAGTCTTGGGCGTTGTGAATATAGATGCCGTTCAGGTAATAGCGGGTCTCTTCGGTAGACATGGCAAAACGCGTGCGATCGATCAAATTGCGCAAAGTCGAGGCCGGGACGGTAAAGCTGTTGGCGGCTTTGTTTGCAGCCATTTCGGGGAAATCTTCACGCGGCAAACAGCCCAGCTTGTAGCTGGAGCGGCCTGCAGTCAGGGTAATAGAAGACTTGTTATCATGGAGGGTGATATTGATGGTCGAATCTTCGGGAAGCTTGCGCACAATATCATAGAGCGTGTGGGCCGGGACGGTGGTGGATCCGGCTTCGCCGATATTGGCAGGCACGACGTCGATGATCTCCAGGTCCATGTCAGTTGCGCATAACGCAAGCTGCTGGTCATTGGCGCCTAATAAGATGTTCGACAATATAGGAATAGTCGTGCGCTTTTCGACAACGCTTTGCACGCGGGCGAGGGCTTTGATCAGGTCAGAACGTTCCACCGAGAATTTCATGGGCATCACTACAGGGTTAACAGATGGTTAATATTATCCCCCAATCTAGCGATTCATGCGGAAAGTGCAAGGGAATTCCGCAAACCTCTTTTCGGCCGCCGCGGAGGGAAAAGAGACGTGACAAACCCTTCTAAAAACGTTAGAAATCGGCGTATGACAAAGGCACGGCTTTTTGCTTCCATGATGGCTACGGACGGCGCGCACCTGGCGGATACCATGACCGCTCTGGCGGCCGCAGGCGTGCGTGGATGGCATTGGGATATCATGGACGGGCATTTTGTGCCTAACCTTACTTTTGGTCCGGATGTGGTGAAGGCATGTCGTGCACATAGTTCTTTGGAGTTCGATGTGCATTTGATGGTTACCGATCCGGTGCAATGGGTCTTGCCCTTTATAGAGGCAGGGGCGGAGTGTATAGATGTGCATGTGGAAAGTGGGAACGCCGCACGCGCTGCCATCGAATTGATTCGCCAGAAAAAATGTCGTGCGGGTCTGGTGTTGAATCCTAAAACAACATTCGACGATGTGCCTGCAGAAATATGGGGTCTTGTCGACCGTGTTCTTTTAATGTCCGTAGAACCGGGATTTGGCGGACAGAAATTTATTGATATCACACCGAAAATCGCCGCGCTGCGTCAAAAGTTTCCGACATTGGAAATAGCTGTGGATGGTGGGATTAACGCGGAAAATGCAGGGTTTATACGGGCTGCTGGTGCGGATATTTTGATCAGCGGCAGTGGTTTGATGCGCGGTGGTGCGCCTTATGAAGCGCGGGTTACGGCGATGTGCGGAGGGGCGGCATGAATGCAGCCAATGCCATGCGCAAGAATCCAACGCAACCTGATGTAGCGCTGGCGCGTCAACTGCGCCAACCCATTGCAGCGCCCGCGCGTCCACGCAAAACGGTAACACCTCAACCCGGTTTCTGGCATCGTCTTTCCGAGATGTCTTTGGTGCGTCTGTTGAGCTGGCGACAAAAACCTATTCACAATCTGATTGTTATTCCCCCCGATCCATGGAGCGGGCAAACGGCTGTCGGGCGTGATATCTTGCAAGACAAATTTCGTTTTTGTGGGCAGGAATTCGTTGCCCGGGCGCATCGCTGGCACCCAGAAGAAGCGGGCCCCGATTGGCTGGCGGCGTTGCATGGCTTTGAATGGCTGCGGGATTTGCGGGCGGTGGGCGGTGATTCCGCACGCCGTGGCGCGCGTATGCTGGTAAAAGACTGGTTGCAACATTTCAAGCGGTGGGATCCACTGGCCTGGCGTCCGGATCTGGTGGGTGCGCGTCTGGCGGCCTGGATCGGCCTGCATGATTTCTTTTTGGATAGCGCTGATGATGGGTATCGCACCGCTGTATTTGACTCTATTCAAAAGCAATCGCGTTATTTGACGCGCGTCTTGCCGGGGCATATGCGCGGCAGTCGGTTGATTACCGCACTTAAAGGGCAAATATATGCCTGTTTGGCGTTACCGAATGCGCAACCGCGCTTGTTCCAGGCGTTGGCTTTGTTGCATGAAGAATTAAACAAGCAGATTCTTCCCGATGGCGGCCATGTCGAGCGTAATCCGACAACGCATGTGCAGGTCTTGCGGCATTTGATTGATATTCGTGCCGCTTTGCGCTGTGCGGGACTGGCTGTGCCGGAGTCGGTAACGCAAGCCATTCATGCGATGGCGCCGGTGCTGCGTTTTTATATGCATGGCGATGGCAATTTGGTGCAGATGAATGGTGGTAGCGAAGGCAATAGCGCGTTGATCGAAGCTGTGCTGCAACAGGCGCATACGGGCGTAAAAGCCCCCGCAAGTCTGGCACACACGGGATACGAGCGTTTATCGCTGGCGCGCAGTGTTGTTTTGTTCGATGTCGGCACGCCCCCTTTGCCGGGCTATGACTCGCAGATCCATGCTGCGCCACTGGCGTTCGAGTTTTCGGTTGCACGTGAACGTTTGATTGTTAATTGCGGACATGGCGGAAGCCTGTTCCAGGCGCTGCCGATGAATTTGGCTTTGCGTCATACGGCTGCGCATTCGGTAGCGGTTGTTGCGGATACTAATAGTGTCGAGCTGCGTCCTGAGGGGGGTGTCGGCCGTCATCCTAAAACAATCCATCTGCATCGCGAGCAGGGACGTGATCACATGCTGGTCGCCGCCAGCCATGACGGGTATCACAGTAATTTAGGTGTTATTTGTACCCGGCAATTATACCTGAGCGATCAGGGAGAAGATTTGCGCGGACAGGACAGCTTCGTCGGCAGCGCCGGACATGTTTTCACATTGCGTTTTCATTTGCATCCGGATATCAAAGCGTCGATTACAGGCAATAATGCGGGCGTGCTGCTGCGATTGCGCTCGGGGGCAGGTTGGCGTTTCCGTGCAACCGGTGTGCATGTCAGTTTAGAAGAAAGCATTTATGTGCCCCAGATGGGCGAGAAGCCTAAGAAAACCACTCAAATAGTACTGACAGGTCATACCACTGATAATGAGATGATTGTGAAGTGGCGTTTGACGCGCGAGAAAAAGAACAAGGCAGCCGTTAAAGATACGATCGAATTTGATTTTGGAGATGGGCGATGAAAAAATTTATATATAATCTTTTTGCAGGCATCGGCATCTTCTTTGTCACGGTCGTTTTTCTGGCTGTTTTGGCAATATCGTGGGGGCATAAACCGCAACGGGCGGAATTGCCTGATAAGATGGTATTAGCGCTCAATCTGGATCAAGGATTAAAAGAAAACGACTCTTCCCAAAATTTGATGGGTTTGCTGGAAGGCGAGCAGGAGGGTCTATCCCTGCAGGAAATTATCCAGACATTGGACCAGGCGCGTCTGGATCAGCGGGTGCAAGGGCTTACTGTTAATATTGAAGACGGCGATTTTGGACTGGCCAATGTACAAGAATTGCGTAACGCCATTCAACGTTTCCGACGGAGCGGCAAATTTGCTTATCTGTATGCGAATACTTTGGGACAGCATCCGGCGATGGCTGAATATTGGTTGGCAAGCGCTTTTGATAAAATCTGGTTGCAGCCTTTGGGTGAGCTGGCGATTACAGGTTTTGGGGCGGAAATGCCCTTTGGGCGCGAACTCTTGGATAAAGTAGGGGTCGAGCCTGAATTGCTGCATGTCGGCAAATATAAATCTTTCCCCGAAATGGCAATGCGTGACTCGGCAAGTCCTGAGAACCGTGCCATGACCGAGGATATGTTGCGCGTTTTAGCTCGTCAGTTCGCAAGCGACGTGGCGCAAGCGCGGCATATTCCCATCACAAAAGTGCAGCAACTGATGCAGGACTCACCGTTGAGCGCCCAGCAGGCACGTGCCGATAAATTGATTGATGCGGTCGGTTATCCCGATGAATTCGAGGGACGTGTGGAACAAGTGACCAAGGGCGGCGATCCTGTTGAATTCACTTTTTACCAGCAGAATGGACCTCGTCCTGTACCGGGCGAGAAAATGGCCCTCATCAAAGTTATCGGGGCCTTGGCCAGTCGCAGCGATGCCGATGCGATGACGCATGAGGTAGCAATTGCCGAAGATGTAGTGCAGGCCATTCAGGATGCGGTGGATCAGAAACATATCAAAGCGATTGTGGTGCGTCTGGATAGCCCGGGCGGCACGCCTTTGGCGGCGGATATGATCCGTCGCGCCATCGTCCTGGCGCATGAACGTAAACCCGTCGTGATTTCCATGAGTAACACGGCGGCGTCAGGCGGGTATTGGATGTCCGTTAATGCCGATAAAATTGTGGCACAACCTGCAACGCTAACGGGTTCCATCGGCGTGTTCGGGGGTAAGTTCAATTTAGCCGCGCTGTGGAAAAAAGCGGGTGTGCGCTGGGAAGAGATTCCAAGTAATGGCCAGCAAAATATGTGGTCAATCAATCAACCCTATAGCGCCGAGAGTCGGGCCAAAGTACAGCAGCGTATTCAGGAAACCTATGATATTTTTATTAGTCATGTGGCTTCTGGCCGTAAGATGAAGCGGTCGCGTGTCGAGGAATTGGCCCAAGGGCGTGTATGGACCGGTGAACAGGCCAAAGCGAACGGCCTTGTAGATGCCTTAGGCGGTATTGATGTAGCTGTTAATCTGGCGCGTGAACTGGCGAAGGTACCCACTGGGCGCAATGTCAATTTAGAATCATTCCCGAAAGAAAAAACATTGTTTGAACAAATATTCGAGATGTTTAGCCGCGGGGCGCCGTTACATGTAATGACAGCATGGATGCAGAAAAGCATCGCTCTTTCTTTGCAGCAATGGCTACAAACAAATATACGCGTGTAAAGTTCTAGGTAATCTTATCCAAGGCGGTTTTGAATTCGTTTTCGTCGATTTCAAAATCACCAAAATCGGGTGTCTTGTCGGCAAATGTCCGTTGGATATAACCCTCCAGGCGAATGTAGGGCTGGTTCAATTGCTCGGCGATCGTCTTATAAAAAGCCTGTGTACGATTTTTAGGGAACATCTCGATGATCTTTGTTCCCTCGGGAGAGAAGATCATGTTTGTAAAGCCGGCGCCGTGGGGTCCGATAATAGCCTCGGCGGCGGCATACGAAGCGATTTGCTCTTTGAAGCTTTTGCCTTCGTTGAATAATTTTTCAAATCCTTTTTCCGCTGCCATCTCAAAAAGCCGCTTTTCATTGATACAACGGCGGAAGCTGGCATTCTCGCGTGATATAAAATAACGCTTTTTCTTTTCGGTTGCGGGAATATCTTTTAGGAAATGCTTGCGCAGCCAATGCACATTAAACGGGTTGTTGCTGGGGGTCATCCACACAGGGTCGCCCCCTTCCTGCATCGGTCGTCCCGGTACATGGCCGATATAGCCGTGCTTGACCATGGCGATATGCCCTTGGGGGACTGTTTTGATACGCGAGCGTGGAATGTTGAGGATATCAAAGCTATCCCACTGGAACGGAGCGTTGCGATCAGAAATATAGATAGGCAAGTCTTTGAGCTGCGGGTGATCTTCCAAAATGGATAAACGCGGCAGGTAATCGACAAGCCAGTGATAATAATTGTCGACGCCGCCTAAGATAATACAAGGTTCTTCAATGGTTATCTGGGGAAAATCTGGTTCGACATAGGCGTGGTTGTGGATGCCATAGCCCATCAAAAAGACAAAGAACTGGCCCGTGACTTCATGATTCATGAAGATGTTTTCATCATCAAAATAAGCCCAGTCAGTTGTATAGCAGCGCAGATTTTTGGCTTCAAACAGCCATGCCGGATGCGTGTTGTCGATACATTTCAGGCTTTCCAGTTCTGTGCCTATTTTCTCCATGTCACGCATGCGCAGAATCAAATCGGTAGGCTTGACGCGCTGGTTGTTTGTTAAGGCATACATGTATTGTATTTGTTTCCAGGCCATCGTGTGCATCCGCTGGGCCGAGATATTATTTTTAAAGAGGTTCATGGCATGATTGAGTGGCTTCTGCATCAAATCGAATTTCTTGTATTCCCACAAATAACCAATGTAATTGACCAATAACCCGACATTATTAGGCAACAGTCGCATAACAGCTTCATGGTGTTTCACTGCCTCGTCATGGCGGTCAAATTTAGCATACAGGCGAGCGGCGTTGCTATGCATGGGCGCTTCGTTCGGAAAGCGTTTCGTTGAGTCGATCGCCATCTCCAACGCTTTTTCAAAATTTCCCTGATCGCACAAGGTATCGATTTCACAGGCCAGGGCACTTAAATTGTTGGGGTCCAAGGCCAATGCTTTTTGAGTAACATTGTGTGCTTCGGGCAAGTTGCCCAAGCTGCGTGTAGCGATTCCCAAGACGGCCCAGGCTTGCGCGTGATCGGGCTTCATTTTGGTTACAAGGGTCATCCCTTGCACCGTTTCCTGAAACTTTCCTTGCAGCATGTACGAAATCGACATAGCAAAGAGGGCTTCGGGGTTTGTATTCTCGTTTCGCGCCCACAGCGATGCCGCCATCAAGGCGGCCGGGTGGCTTTTATTTAACTCCCACAATTGCTTGGCCATAGTAACGGCTTTCGCTACCTGGCCTTGTTTTTCCAGCTCCAGCGCTTTTTCCAATTTTACTATGACAGGGTCTTTACTCATCCGCTAATCCGTTTAGGTTATATAAGGAGAGGATAGAGCATAAATGCTTAAACGACTATTACAGTTAGCAGGCCTGGCCGCTTTTGCGGTTATTGCGGGTTTTGTCGTTTTTGTAGTGCATATAACGACAGCCAAACCCTATGAAGGCATAGCCGAAGGGATCGTGGTTCTGACGGGCGGCGAAGGCCGCGTCGAGGCCGGGCTACAGCTCTTGGCCGAACATAAAGGCGAGCGTCTGTTGATCTCGGGCGCACACAAAGATGTGTCGGCCGCAGCGCTACAGCATTTTAAAAATTATAGCAATGAATTGGAGCCGCGTATCGATTTAGGCAAGACGGCTTTTGATACACTGGGCAACGCCGATGAGACAAAGGACTGGGTCGAGCAACATCACATACAGTCAATAATAGTTGTAACGGCGCACTACCATATGCCGCGCGCATTATTGCATTTGGGATCTGAGCTGCCCGATGTCGCACTATACCCTTATCCTGTAAAGGCAACGCTGTTTGATAATCCTTTGTGGTACCGCGATAAAGCCGCCTGGAATGTACTGGTGTCCGACTATACCAAACTTCTTTTCACCTATCCTCAAATCCTGTTTATACGCACATGATCCAACGTTTACGCTGTTTGATTTTTAATTTCGTGTTTTATATCGGTAGTGCTGTGTTTTTAACGGCGTGTCTGCCCGTGCTTTTGTTTCCGCCGCGTATTCAACGTAAAGTGCCGGACATGTGGGTGAAAATGGTTTATCTGGCCGAAAAATATATTTTAGGTCTGGATTATAAAGTCATCGGTGCCGAGAACTTGCCGCCGCCACCCTATTTGGTGGCGATGAAACACCAATCAGCGTGGGAGACGATGAAGATCTATCATCTGTTCGGGGATCCGGCTGTGGTGTTGAAAAAAGAATTGATGGATTTACCCCTTTGGGGCCGTTACGCACATGCCGTTAAAATGATTCCGATTGATCGCAGCAAAGGACATCGTGCACTCAGCCTGATGGTCGAAAGCGCAAAGTCCGTTTTAACGGACAAGCGTCCTTTGGTGGTGTTCCCGCAAGGCACACGCGTGCCGGTAGGAAAAAAAGCACCGTATCATCGCGGTATAGTGAAGCTTTACGAGGCGCTGGATATACCCGTCGTGCCGGTGGCATTGAATGCCGGCCTTTTCTGGCCCCGGAATAGTTTTTGGAAAAAAAGTGGTGTGATAACGGTCGAAATCATGCCACCGCTTGCACCGCATCGCCCCGGTGAAGAAGTTTTTCAAGAACTGCAAGAAAAAATCGAAAGCGCTTCCGATCGTTTATCAAAACCATAGTTTGGGCGTACGGTTGGGGATAGCCACGGTTATCCCCCATTCCAGACTTGGGAAAGAAGAGTAAGTGGCGTTATGGCCCCAATAATGTTCAATGAAGTCATGGCGCAGAAATTCTTGTTTGTAAGCCACAAAAGCCATCAATCCTGTAGTACTGGTATTTTTATCTGAAAACTTTCCGAGTGCAATTTCAAAGCCTGCACGCCACCCGGGACTCCCTTGGCAATTCATAGTGAAGTTACCAGGATTCGGCAAAGCGGAAAGTGTAGCTTCCGCAAAAAAATCGGCCATTAACCCATGTGTGCCATTGCCTTTGATAGGCATTGAGGCATTGACGCCGACACCGACGCGACCTTCAAACGGTATATAATTATAAGTAACATTCGAAGACACGGGGCCGGTATAAGGTGAGTTATAATTAAAGTGAGCCGAATATCCGTAGTGTTTATTCCCCGTTGTCAGGGCGGCGCTGGCATGAAAATGTTGTCCAACTTTTCCATTAAAAGAAGCCATGCCGCTGATTTGCCCTTGTCCACGTGCGGCATAAAGTCCGTTGTCGGGGCAGTGCACATAGCCAATCGCCAAGCGTGAATAGCCGATGGGATGGCCATTATCATCGGTATTCCGTGGAGAGGAGTCGGATGTAGAAACAGCAGGAGTAGTGGTAGTGGAATTAGAATGGGAAGATGTAGGGGATTTTGGCTTCTGCGGCTTTAAATCTAAACTGTCGGCATTGTCATGAGGAGGCATGTCTGCCGCAGTAAGGGTATAAGTAATAGAGGTCGTAGGAGATTTTGGTAGTTCTGATTTTGCAGTCTGGCTATTTGTTTTGTGATGGGCCGTTGTAACTGTTGGAATGATGCTATAGTAGAACGACATTGTTTGATCCGTTGACTTTGTCGTCTCACAATTGACACTATCAATAATATTTGAAGAAATTGCAGCCACTGAATCGCAATCGTCAGAAGCCAATGCCGTTAGAATGAGAGTGTCCTGGTCTTCGAAGCACAAACTATCCACATCTTTTGAATCGATTATAGCTGTTGAAGAGTCGTTAGCGGCAGGGGGTGCTATGTGTGTGGTCGGCTTTTGCGGTTTTAAATTCAAACTGTCGGGGGTGGCTTGCGCAGCAGCGCCCTTTGCACCACTGAATAGCATTGCAGCCGTCATAAGATAGGTTTTCAATCGCATATTCATAAACACCCTCGAATTTTTTCATATAGTATAGATCGATTCGCGTTAAATGTCAAGCATTTTAGTTAATTTGTATTTTTAGGGCTATTCGCTTAAGGCTTCGTAGAGACTGGCCAGCGCCCGGTCGAGGAAAGGTGTCCGCGAGAGGGGCTTGGCCTCATATAAGACCTCGAACAGGGACCCTGTCGAGGTGTTTCCGGGCGTTTTGACAATAGCGACTTGGGGCTGCTCATGCGCATGGCGAAACATCGAAAATACAGCCATTTGCCGTGTAAAATCCATCGCATAGTCGCGCCAGGTGCCCCTTGCGACATGGGTGGAATACAGCGAGACGATCGCATTCAGCTCGGCGCGGCTGAATGTAATGGTTTTGGCGGCAGATCGGTTACGGACCTGGTCAAGGCTTACCAGCATCCGACCAGTATACCTGAAAATTGGGGAAAAAGGGTTAAGAGGGGTTCTTGGTTGACAAAGCAGTTCTTTATCCCTATGGTGCGGGCCCTGCATCCTGCGCGGGTGTAGCTCAGTTGGTTAGAGCGTCCGCCTGTCACGCGGAAGGCCGCGGGTTCGAGTCCCGTCACTCGCGCCATTCCCCCCCCTCTATTAAAGATTATTAAGACGTGCTAGCCTAGGCTCACCTTTTTGCAATGTGAGGCGCTATGTTCGCATCGTCTGATTTTTTACAGCATTACCTGCCGGTCGTCATTTTTCTGGGGCTGGCAATTGGTTTAAGTCTGGTTCTGGTAACGGCCAGCTGGCTGGCGGGCAAGAAGCGCCCTTATGCGGAAAAACTGGATGCGTATGAGTGCGGCTTTGATGCGTTCGAGGATGCGCGCGATAAATTTGATGTGCGCTTTTATCTGGTGTCGATCCTGTTCGTGATTTTCGATCTGGAAGTCGCGTTCATTTTTCCGTGGGCGGTAAAATAAACGCGACTTCCAGATCGAAAATCACGAA
>CAYRRF010000035.1:13152-13489 GCA_964426595.1 uncultured Bdellovibrionales bacterium
AAAATCGGTGTCTTTGGCTTCTGGTCGATGGTCGTATTTTTGGCCGTGTTGACGGTGGGCTTTGTTTATGAGTGGCGCAAAGGGGCTTTGGAATGGGAATAATCGGTGTCGGTCACAAGATCGCGGATGTAAACACGCAAAACGCACTGCTGGTCAAAGCGAATGAAGAGTTGCAGGATAAAGGCTTTATCCTGACGCAGATTGATGCGCTGCTGGATTGGGCGCGCACGGGCTCGATGTGGCCGATGACGTTTGGTCTGGCGTGCTGTGCGGTCGAAATGATCCATGCCTATATGAGCCGCTATGATTTGGACCGTTTCGGTGTTGTGCCGCGTCC
>CAYRRF010000036.1:0-2427 GCA_964426595.1 uncultured Bdellovibrionales bacterium
CCAGACCATTTTCAGCCGCAAGATTTAGGAGGTGCTTGAGGTCTGAGCGCTTCAGCAAGGAGTTTGCTAAGGGTGCAAGGGTCTTCTTCACAAATTCTTCGGCACGCTGGCTGCCGGGAAAAAGGGCTTCAGCCATTAATCGTGCTGGAATCTCACACCCTTCTTTTTGTGCCCATATTTTTAAGTCCCAGTAAGGCAGGATATTATAGTCTGCCCATTTTTTGACTTGTAAGGTGACGTAGTTTTTGCCTTCGCTTACGCCCAGTTTTGCTTTTCTTTTCTTCAAGTAGTCCTTAAATTGTTTAATGAGTATTGTGTCAGGAACGTCCAGGTCAATTTCAATATAATCGGACGATCCGCAATTAACAGTTTCCGTGATAGGTTTTTTTATTTCTTCGAACAGTAGTGGATCTTTTTTCCCTGCTATATAGTCCGCAATAAGCCTATCGAAAAATTCACGATGTGTTTCCTGAACTTCTGGCGGTATCCTTTTACCCAAGTTGTGATAAGTCAAGAAGCTGAAGCCTTGTACGCCTTTTATGCCGGCAATTTTTTCATGCGCCGTGCTTTTCAACAAAAGCAACTCAATTCCACCAATGCCAAAGATGTCAAATTCGTCCTGCATTATAAGGATTGGAGTGCTTCGAAGACGGTCTAAAAACCCTGCTTGATAGGCTTTTAAGGCAGAATTTTTCTCAGCGTATGGAGGTGGGATGAACAGAAGAAAGTTACGTCTTATTTGTATCTGCTCAAGCCAGCCCAAGAAATCAAGGTTACGAGCAGAGCGGTATTTTTCCAAAGAAAACCATTCTGGCAAGTCTTCTACATCGCGGATGATCTTTTTACCTTGTGTCATGTTCATACTACCTGATGCTGTCTACGTAATCAGCCCAGTCCTGCATCATCTTACGGCGTTGAGGCAGAAACTTGGCGCGGTCGTAAGCCTTGTCGACGCGGCTTTTAGGTGTATGGGCTAATTGCCTGTCAACAATCTCGTGCGTGTAGCTCAGTTTCTCCTTGATCGCACTTAATGCCAAGGCACGGAAACCGTGGCCCGTCATTTTGTGCTTGTATCCCATTCTTTCTAGAGCGCGCAGGATTGTGGCATTACTCATGGGCTTGTGCGGACGTGGGATGCTTGGAAACACATGCTCGCGTTTCGGATTGAGCGTTTTAAGTTCGTTGAAAATTTCAACGACTTGCTCAGATAGAGGTACGATATGCGGCTGACGCATTTTCATTCTTTCGGCAGGAATAAGCCATTCGCGCTTTTCCAGGTCAATTTCTGACCAGGTAGCTTCGATTAGTTCACTCGTGCGTACAAAGGTGAGCATCGTTAAATTCATGGCCAACTTGGTTTGCCTGGATATTCGCGCGTCGTTTTCTTTTAGAGCGGCCAGAAGTTTAGGCAGATCGTCTACTTCGATAGCCCCATAATGTTTTACCTTGCGCTTTTTTAGGGCGTCTTTCAGGCTGCCGGTGACATCCCGATCAGCGCGTCCGGTAACGACGGCATAGCGGAACACCTGACTGCACATTTGTTTTGCGCGCCGCGCCATCTCGCCGGCGCCTCTGCCTTCGATCTTTCTTATGCAGGCGACTACATGCACGGGAGTAATCGTGCGAATTGGCACTTCACCCAATTCAGGGAAAACATCATTTTCAAGGCGCAGCAAAATGTGTTTAGCGTGTCGTTCTGACCAAGTGCTATAATTATGCGTATGCCATTCGAGGGCGATCGCCTTAAAAGTGTTCTGGGCGTTCAGGCGATCCAGCCGCTTTGTCTCCTGGCGGCTTGCTGAGGGGTCTCCCCCTTTACGAATATCTCTTTTAGGGTCGATACAGGCGTCTCTGGCCTTGGCGAGAGAGACGGTAGGGTATACGCCTATGGCCAAGCGCTTTTCTTTACCAGCAGAGCGGTATTTAAGCCGCCAGTATTTTGCTCCGCTAGGCATGATCTCAAGGTACAAGCCGCCGCCATCGAAGATTTTGTAGGCTTTTTCACGAGATTTTGCGTTCTTGCATTTCAGTTCTGTTAGTGTCATGGTTTCCTCATGTGGGGGCATCTAGGTTTTCAGGTATCAAATATGCCCCCAGATATGCCCCCACCAGGATGCCGTTCTGGTAGGAACAAGTCGGAAGCTAAAAGAACAGAATACAGAAGAAACCTAGATTTTACGGGGACTTCGAAGAAGACCTCGGAATCTGTCAGAACAGAAGATGGTGGCTGAGGAGGGATTTGAACCCCCGACCAAGGGATTATGATTCCCCTGCTCTACCGCTGAGCTACTCAGCCTTTGGCAACAAAGCGGCCCCCTTGTTAGGGCAAGCCCCCCTGTGAGTCAAGGTTTATTCAAGTATAAAGCAAACGGAGTTTATATTATGTCGTATATAGATTGTACGCGTGGAAAATAAGGGCATGCCTGT
>CAYRRF010000036.1:2437-12777 GCA_964426595.1 uncultured Bdellovibrionales bacterium
CAGAGATAATGGCTAAACTTAACTTATGTCAGATGTATTCGATGATGGAGATGATGAAGACGACGAGGAAGATGGCAACAATCTTCCACCGTCTACATCGGAGCAGCAAAAATTTATCGAAGGACTTTATACGGTCACAGGCCCTCTGCGTCCGGATCAGCGCGCACGGTTCATGCATCTGGTGAAAGAAGAAAAAACAGTCGAAAGTCTGTACGCTTTTATCTATAGGACTTTCGATACTATTCGTGCCGACTATACTCTTTGTGAATTTGTGCAAGAGCCCTTAGAAAAAACAGGCGATCACTATGCGGACGTTACTAAAGGGAATGATATTGATTATGCCCTGAGCGCGTATGTCATGGGCGCTTCTTTGCTTCCTAGTGGATCGGTGCAGCGAGAAAAATTAGAGAAGAAATTAGAAAAAATCATCACCCAGAATGAAGCCGCGCTTGATGACTTTTTGCTGTTTAGAGCGCAGACCCTTTTTATTGAATCCGCTTATATACTGAATGATAATCGTAGGTTAGATCAATGGAAGGATTCTTGGAAGGAAAACTGTGATAAGATGGTCGCTTTCTTTCCGGAGAATGTCGAAGATATTTTTAATGAGACGATACTAAATGCCGATGAATTGCCTCTCTGGTGTTACGAAAGAGCGGCGGAGGGATTGCTTGGCTATATGAAAGCCCATTTACAACACCCCTCTACGTCAGGCGCAGAAGAAATAATGCAACACGGCCCCATTTGGGTTGCAGCACGTGTTATTCCCAAGCTACAAGCCGATCCTGCAGTAGAGACGAAATATGCCGTAGTCTTTAACAACCTTTTGGTTGCCCTGCAGTGGAATGCTGCGGCGCCCACTGAATCGAGTGAAGAGGCGGTTGTTGTGGATGACAAGGAAATTGTAATTCAAGATGATATTCAATTTATACAAATGAGTCTTTTGGATGAAACAATAGATGAGAGTGAAAATAGGTCGATTTTGCACGGTATTATTCAGGTAATGAATAATATAAGAAGTGATTCTATTGCCTGGAAGCGCGATGAAACCGAAGTGGAAGAAAAAGATCCCCAAATAAAAATAGCACATGAAAAAGCTGCAAGAACAGTTGAAACAACAGGTAAGTTAATGCTTAAATATGCACTGTCTGCCGGCGCGGATTTTGAGAACGATGTGGATGAAACAGTTTCGTTAATGGATGATTTATTCGCGCGGTTCTGTGCACATCAAGCCGCCGCAAACAAAAAGAAGAGCAAGAAAAAAACGACAGATTATAAAAGACTTATGGATGTAGAAAATCGGCTTAAAATTCTGGAATTATTCAGTCGCAATGACAGTATTCATCCATTGATTTCTGACTGGGCAAGCGTTCGGGAAAATCAGATGAATATAGTGCGTATTGCTTTAATGAACGTACGTACCATTGCTTATACAGATCAGGAAATCAAAGGGCTTAATCAAAAAGAATGTGAAAAAGTTCGGCCGATTTCGGGTGCAAAAGATATTTTTATTAACTCCCCCCGTTCGCGGTATATCCTGAATTAAAAGCAGGGAAAAATTAACTGCTGGTTTGCTAGAACGAAAGCATGAAACGACATATCACCTTTGTCGGCGCGGCCAGCTCATGGGGCGCGGCCAAGCGCGGCCCCGAGCAAGCGCCCTTGGCATTGTGGACCGGCGGATTGGCCGAAGCGCTGGAGCGTCCGCAATGTGCAGTGGACTGGCATGGAATTTTGGAGACAGAAAAAGCGCCGCCGCGCCGCGACATACGTTTGGACGAAGCCTATCCGAATGTCTTGGATTTGGTCTCAGGTTTGGCGCGCGAAGTGGAAAACGCTCTCTATGCGCAGCCATTGACGACGCCGGTTGTTATCGGCGGCGATCACTCGGTCGCGATGGGAACATGGAGCGGGGTTATCAATGCCCTGAACGCACATAAAAAATTCGGGTTGTTGTGGGTGGACGCGCATATGGATGCGCATACGCCGATCACCTGCGTGCAAGGCAAGTGGGGCGGTCATCTGCATGGGATGCCGCTGGCGCATTTATTGGGGCATGGCGATAAAAAGCTGTGCGAATTAGAATCGAAAAAAGTAAAGCTTAGCCCGCGTCATGTGGCGCTGGTGGGAATTCGTTCGTTCGAGCCGGGAGAAGAAGCGTTGTTGCGCGGGTTGGGTGTGACGATCTTTACCATGGAGGATATTGACCGGCTGGGACTGGCAGAAGTCCTGCAGCGCGCGCTGAAAATTGTCAGTGTGGCTCCGCAAGGCTGGGGGCTGTCGCTGGATTTGGATGTATTTGATCCCAAAGATATCACCTGTGTCGGGACACCCGAAGCACACGGTATTCGCACACAATCTTTTTTGGAAGTGCTGTCGGCGTTGAAATTTCCATCCTTCCCGCGTGCGGTGGAAATCGTCGAGTATGTGCCGGCCAAAGATAAAACCGGAGCCGGCTATCAGCTGATTGAAAAATTTTTGTGGCTGCTGTTTAAAAAATAACCTAGCCCGCCATGCGGTACTTGGGCGCCGAAAAGCGCGGGGCCAGCACGCTGTCGGCCTGACGCGAAAAGGCGCTGCGGATACAGTCAATGCTGTGACGGTTTTGCTTGAAGCGTGCCCGCGCGGGATGGCGCAGCACGTCGGGCACCACATTTTCACGGGGCTTGGCGGTGTCGGGCTGCATCAGCAAGGTCACCAGCGCCATCAATAACAATTTCTTTTGACGGGACATTTCCTGTTGTTGCGCCTGTTGAGCAGCCAGCGCCTGAGCGCACATGGCGGCGTATTCTTCTTCGGTTTCGGCATCCAGCATAAATTCCTGTAATTCGGCATGCGGCGATTCTTCCTGTGCGCCGCGTCCGACCATGCTGGTCAGGGCCGCACCATGCAGGCCGTCCACCATCGCCGAGGACAGGCTGATGAACATCGGCATACCGAACAAGCTACCCAAGACCATTTCCGTTAGAACAGATTCCAGCATTCCACCCGCGGCACTTTGTTGATCGCGGAGAAAGGCCTGGGGTTTGGGCTGGGCGCGCCATTGCTGATAGTGACGTTTTGTTTTGCGCGTCTGCTCGTTCGATTCGCGTAACGCCTCGATCAGCTGGCTCAACAGCTCCTCCCCTTTATGAAGTGTGCCTGTAAAGGCCGAGGGGGTGGGGGCAGTGGTGTGCTGCATGCGCAAATCCTTTGGCAGTAGTAGGGGACAACGGCTTTCCGCCGGCACCCTTATTAGACCACATTACGGTAAACTTGGACTTAAGGAAAGGATTGGATTTTATACAAATTAGTGCATTAAAAACAGCGTCGCCAGGCCTAAAAAGGACAGGAATCCAACGACATCGGTCACGGTGGTCAAAAAGACCGCCGACGAGATCGCAGGGTCAATGCGCCATTTATTTAAGGTGATGGGGATCAGGGCTCCGGCCAGACCGGCGGCCAGCAGGTTGATCAGCATCGCGGCGGCAATGACCAGTCCCAGCTGTAAATTGTGATACCACATCCATGTAATCACCATCATGATGGCGGCAAACGCCAAGCCATTCAAAACACCGACAAAGGTTTCTTTCATGGTCACGCGCCAATAGTTCGCCGAGGATAATTCCTTAGTGGCCAGTGCGCGCACGGCTACGGTCAGCGTCTGTGTGCCTGCATTGCCCCCCATGCCGGCGACAATCGGCATCAGCACGGCCAAGGCTACGATCTGGCTGAGGACGGCTTCAAAACGCCCCACCACCGCTGACGCCAGCAATGCGGTGAGTAAGTTGACGAACAGCCATTTAAAGCGCGAGAGGGTTGTTACCCATGTATTTTGAGAAAGATCATCCTGGGCAACCCCCCCGAGGTGCAACAAATCCTCGCTGGTTTCTTCTTCAACGACCGAAACGATATCGTCGACCGTAATCACACCAATCAGGCGCTCTTCGCCATCCACCACCGGAACCGAAGTAAGCGTGACGCGCTTGAATAGCGCTGCGACTTCTTCCTGATCCGTTTCCGCCGGGACCAGATGCGGTGCTTGCCGCGCGATTTCTTCGATCTTGGTTTCACGCAGCGAGCGCAAAATCTGACCCGTGGGGACTTGGCCTACGACGTGATGGCGATCATCCACCAGAAACAAATCATAGAGCTGTTCGGGAAGCTGGTCACGCATCTCGCGCAGGTAATCAATTGTTTTGCCGACCGTCCAGTCTTGCGGTACGGCGATGGCGTGGCGCTGCATCAAACGTCCAGCCGATTCTTCCGGATAGGTCAGACCTTCTTCGACCAGGGTACTGGCGGCTGTATTGACATGCCGCAAAATTTCACGCCGATCTTCTTGTGGAATATCTTCCAGCAAGGCAATCGCATCATCCGTGTCCAGATCGGCAATGATGTTGCCGATCTCGCGGGAGGATAAAACGGCAAACAGGTCTTTGAGGCGCTGATGGCTTAAATAGGTATAAGTCTCCGAGTCGACGACCCCGTGCAGGTGACGCGCCAGTTCCAGCGCGTGCTCTTTCGAAGATTTCTCGAAAAGCTGGGCCACATCCGAAGGCTCGAGCGCCAGCACCTCTTTTTCAACAGTCAGCCAGTCTTCGTTGCGTAAGGCTGCGGTGATGCCGCCAAATGTTTCATCGCTTAAGCCGTAAAACGATTCTCCCTCTTCTTCATCGTCCAGATGGCTGGGCGGGGGCACCAGCTTGAATGGTTCGGCATCGTTTTCCGGTGGGGGCGCTTTGAGTTCCATTAGCGCTCGCGTTTTGCGGGTTTCTTATTATTTTCCCAATCAAAAGCCAAGGCTGCCGCCTGTGCCGTCATGTTGACCAGGCCCTGGACGCGCGTCGCCGAAGTGACGATATGCACCGGCTTGCTGAGACCCAAAAGCATCGGACCAATGGGTGTGGCTTCGGTGGTAATTTTCAGCAGGTTATAGGCGATGTTGGCCGAATCGACATTCGGCATGATCAAAAGATTGGCTTCGCCTTTGAGACGCGAGCGCGGGAAGATGCGTTCGCGGATTTCAGAACTCAGGGCCGTATCGGCATGCATTTCACCATCAACCTGCATTTCAGGCGCAATGCGTTGCAATATTTTCAACGTATCGCGCATCTTGACGGCGCTGGCCGTTTTGTGTGAACCGAAATTGGAATGGCTGAGCAGCGCCACATGCGGATCAATCCCGAAATGGCGTACCTGTTCGGCGGCCATGACGGTGATATTCGCCAGCTCTTCGGCGGTCGGATCGTAATTCACATGTGTATCGCACAAAAACAGGGTGTTGCGGTTGGGCAAGATCAGCATGAACAATGCTGCCGGCGTGCGAATGCCTTCGCGCATCGGGATGATTTTGCGGATATGCTGCAAGTGGTAGTGGTACTTGCGGATAACGCCGCAGATCATGGCATCGCCTGCGCCTTTATGCAGCAGCATTGCGCCGATAACGGTGGTATTGGTACGCATCACGGCTTTGGCGTCGCCCGGCGTCATGCCGTTGCGCTCGACCATTTGATGATAGGTCGTCCAGTAATCATGAAAGCGCTCATCGTTTTCCGGATCGACCAGCGTGTAGTCCTTGCCTTCCGTCAGGCGTAAATGATGCTTCTCGATACGCTGCAAAACAACAGCGCGTCGTCCGACCAGAACCGGGTGTGCAATTTTGTCATCGACAATAATTTGCGCCGCGTGCAGGACGTTGCTTTCTTCGCCTTCGGCAAAAATAACTTTTTTCTTGGCTTTGACCGCGGTTTCAATGACGGGACGCATGACGTGTGCCGTGCGGTTTGTAAACAGGCGCAGTTTCTGTTCGTAGTGCTCCCAATTTTTAATAGGGCGCGTAGCTACGCCGGAATCCATCGCGGCTTTGGCCACAGCCATGGGAATAACGCTCATCAGGCGCGGATCAAAAGGTTTTGGAATCAAATATTCCGGACCAAATACCAGATCTTTGCTGCCATAGGCTTCGGCTACAATGTTGGTGGCTTCGCGTTGCGCCAGCTCGGCCAAGGCCATGGCGCAGGCGCGTTTCATTTCTTCGTTAATCGTGGTAGCGCCGACATCCAAAGCGCCGCGGAAAATAAACGGGAAGCACAGGACGTTATTAACCTGGTTCGGATAATCGGAACGGCCCGTGGCAACCATTGCGTCGGGACGTGCCGCACGCGCTTCGTCCGGCATAATTTCCGGTGTCGGATTCGCCAACGCCAGAACCAGCGGCTTGTCCGCCATGTGTTTGAGCATCGGCGCTTTTAATACGCCCGCTGCTGACAGTCCCAGAAACACATCCGGTTTTTCGCTTTTGAAAGCTTCTTCCAATGTACGCGAGGAAGTTTTGCGTGCATAGGCGCCTTTGTAAGGATCCATTTCGGCGCGGCCCTCATAGACAACGCCTTCACGATCCGTGATCATGATATTTTCACGGCTGGCACCTACCGAACACAGCATGTTCAGGCAGGCAATGGCGGAAGCGCCGCCACCGCTGGTGACGATTTTGATTTTTTCCATTTTGCGCTTGGTAATTTTCGCCCAGTTTAATACCGCAGCAGCAACCACAATCGCTGTCCCGTGCTGATCATCGTGAAACACCGGGATTTTCATTTTTTCTTTGAGGCGGCGCTCGATCTCAAAACATTCCGGCGCTTTAAAGTCTTCCAAATTGATGCCGCCAAAACTGGGCTCGAGCGCTGCAACCGTGGCGACGACTTCGTCGATGTTAGTCGGCGTGATTTCCAAATCGATACTGTCGATGCCTGCGAATTTTTTAAAGAGAACGGCTTTGCCTTCCATGACGGGTTTAGAAGCCAGCGCGCCGATATTGCCCAGGCCGAGGACGGCGGTACCGTTGCTGATCACGGCTACCAGATTACCGCGCGCCGTATAATCATAGGCTTTGAGCGGATCGGCTGCGATCTCTTCGCACGGTACGGCGACGCCGGGACTGTACGCCAACGCCAGATCCCGTTGTGTGGTCATGTCCTTGGTCGGGGTAATGGTCAGTTTGCCGGGGGTGGGATATTGGTGGTATTCCAGCGCGGCTTTACGCAATTCATCAGTCATCAGTCGTGGTGTCCCCAAAAAAAGTGATCAAGGTACGAACGGCAAATATAGCCGAATCTTGCTCTGCAAACAGTTAAAAACACGTGCGGCGGTGCACAAAAGAAATTGGTGCTGGATAGATAATAGCGATAAAGCGTCTTGCCCACCCAACACGGGTCTAATGGGAACGTAATCGGAATTTTGACCTTGCACAAGAGCGATATAATAACCTGAGGCTTGGTCCCTGTTTATCAGGGATAAAACAGGGACAAATCCCATCCCAGAGGCCGTAGAGGACGTGTTTTCCCTCGCTAACATGCTGTTATTCCGCACTTCTATATGCAGATGGATAACAAAATAACAGGGATTGATCAGAAGAATATCAGGCTTTGTAAATCAGCCGAGCAGGCTTATTAAAAAACAGAGCAGGGTTTGATAAAGGTCAGTCTTTGGGCTCATCGGTGAAGCTGAAGGTCACGGCATAGCTCTTCAAGGATACATCGCCCCGGATCTCCCGCAGGGCAGCCGTAACTTTTTTGTCAAACCCGGCAGCCACCAGCATGCCGCGCACGGGGGTGTCGCCCTCTTCTTCGCGGATATTGCTCATATAGCTCAGAACCTGGGTCAGGGCGGATTGACCCGCAATATCCCTCTTCAGTTCAATGACGACGATGGTTCCGCTGGGGTCCCGTGCCGTTATGTCGATAAATCCGGTATCTACTTTGCGTTCTGCGCCGTCATCGATGATTTCAAGACCGGCTTCCAGCTGATGGATGTTGCGGCGTAACAAAATCTGCATATCGCGCTCAAGGCCAAATTTGGTCTTGGGGAGTGTTGGCGGCGTTTTGGCCTGTATGGGTGTGGGTTCGCTGGGTACGGGCTGTATTATCCCAGCCGTTTCCTGCCGGAACTTCTGATAAAGCCCGATGGCGTTCCTGTACGTGGAGAGGTTCGTGCGCAGATCGCCATTCACCGGGAGGGTCGTCGGGTTCGGCTTGTTTTGCCGGGCATCGTCCGCTGAGTACCTGAACAGGGCAATCAGACTTTCAAGGCCATCTTGGTCAAAAGAGGCATCCAGATCCCCGTAATGTTCCTCTACACGGCGGGCATTGCTCATGCGGGAGTGGATGGTTTTCTCAGGGTATTCCTGTTGCAGAAGCCATGCTTGATAATAATGTTGCTTCATTGGGCGCCACCTACATTGTCATATAAGTATCCTATTTTGGGATAATCCTCTTATAGGATTAACTCTGGTTGGTGGAAACATCAACCAGATAATCACTAAACCCTTGAAAAAGAGCATCTATACAGAAAAGCAGCAGCTGTTGTGTGATTTGCTGATGAAGGGCCGCAAGAAGGCCGGGATCACGCAGACACAACTCGCCAAGAAGCTCGGCAAGCCCCAGTCCTTCGTTGCAAAATACGAAGGCGGCGAGAGGCGACTGGACGTCATCGAGTTTCTTGAGGTTGCTGAAATTATCGACGCAGATGCTTTTGCGATCCTGAAAAAACTTTCCTGATAAATTTTCTTGCTTTCGCATCGAGTTGTTTTTCAAAGATGAATCCCGCATTCATGATTGCAGCAGAAGAAAAATTCTCCTGACCCATTTGCAAAATAAAAAATCCTTTGTTATTCTGGAATCGTTCCTAGGCACACCGACCTCTTTTACATGGGTAAAACAAGTCGCCTGCCGTTGAATGAAAGCGGATCAGGGCATAGCGCATCAATTCAGGGAATGTCCATTAGCTTCCATGGGGCGGCGTGGTCTTCGGATTAATTCCGGGACTGCGCCTTTTTTAATGGCAGTGGTTCCGGTCAACAAGGGAACCCATGCCAATGCAAAACCTCAATATCATCTACCAGAACCCGGCCGTCCTCAGGCCACACCGGGGTAACGCCCGCACCCACAGCAAGGAGCAGCTTCAGAAGCTGGAGCACCGCGTCTCCACCTTCGGCTTCAACAATCCTGTCCTGATCGATGGCGACAATAAAATCATCGCCGGGCATGGCAGGATCGAGGCGGCAAAGCGGCTCGGCCTCACGGCGGTGCCGACTATCCGCATCGACCACCTGACCCGAGCGCAGATCAAGGCTTATGCCATCGCCGACAACCAGTTGGCGCTGCTGGCGGGCTGGGACGAGGAACTCCTCAAAATCGAGGTTCTCGATATCGTCAATCTCGACCCGACGTTGGATCTGACGGTAACGGGCTTCGAAACCGCCGAACTGGACAGGATCATGCTGTTAGATGGGAACGAAGATGAAGCCGAGGACAATCCCGAAGACCTCTTCCAGCCAGATTCGGTCAGCCGGAAGGGTGACCTCTGGATTCTCGGCCCGCACCGCATTCTCTGCGGTGATGCCCTGCAGCCGACGGACTATGCCCGGCTGATGGCCGGCGAGAAGGCCCTGATGGTCTTTACCGACCCGCCTTACAACGTAAAAGTCAAAAATATCGTCGGCCTCGGAAAGGTGCAACACGAAGAGTTCGCCATGGGCAGCGGCGAGATGAGCTTCCACGAGTTCATGACCTTCCTCAAAACCGCCCTTGCCAACATGGCGCGGTTCTCGGAGGACGGTAGTGTCCACTACGTCTGCATGGACTGGCGCCATCTGGAAGAGCTCTATGCTGCTGGCAGGGAGGTCTATTCCAAACTGCTAAACCTCTGCGTCTGGAGCAAGACCAACGGCGGCATGGGCTCCTTCTACCGCAGCCAGCACGAGCATATCGCGGTGTTCAAAAACGGCGATGCTCCGCACATTAATAATGTGCAGCTTGGCAAACATGGCCGCTACCGGACCAACGTGTGGGAATACGCGGGGCAGAACACCTTCCATGCCAATCGCGAGGAAGAGCTGGGCAGCCATCCCACCGTCAAGCCGAACCAGCTTGTTGCGGATGCCATCCTCGATGCCTCACACAGGAACGGCATCGTGCTGGACCCGTTCGGCGGTTCCGGCACAACCCTGCTCGCCGCCGAGAAAACCGGGCGGCAAGCGCGGCTGATCGAATATGAGCCCCTATACATCGACCTGACCATCCGGCGCTGGCAGCGCATGACCGGACGGGCTGCTGTCCATGCTGCAACCGGCATGACGTTCGATGAAACTGCAGCCCAGAAGGAGAAAGCACATGACTGATGACGGATATCGCACTGGCCCTGGCAAGCCGCCGCGCAGCCGGATGTGGAAGCCGGGGCAGTCTGGCAATCCCAAAGGCCGTCCGCGCAAAAAGAAGGCAGAAACCATACATGAGCACCTCATCATTACCTTGCTTAAGGAGCGGAAGGTGAAGATTGGAGATGAGGTCCGTGAGGTCTCC
>CAYRRF010000036.1:12787-13236 GCA_964426595.1 uncultured Bdellovibrionales bacterium
ACCGCGAGACTATCGTCGAGCAACTGGTGAACCTTGCGGTCAAGGGAGACAAAAAGGCTATCGACCTGATCATGAAGATCGACCGTCAGACGCTTGAGACCAAATCCGTCAATGAAAGACCGGGCGGTGTACTGGTCGTGCCGGGCCGTGGTGTCGCCAGCCCGGAAGCGCAGGCAAGGGGGCTTACACTTGAGCAGGAGCTTGAGGAGCAGCAGGCACCGTATAGGAATAAGACGATGATTGTTTCAAAGAAAATGCAAGAGACGTAAAAAGAACTCGATAATGACAGCTCTGCTTGTGTTGACGCTTTAATTAAAAAATGGTCTCATTCTCCAAATTTGAAAGACAACTGAAGGGATTCCATCATGGACTATGCAAGGCTACTGACCGAGGGAGTTGGATCCTGGCTGCGCTTCGAATCGGCTTGTGATAGAAGCGGACTTTTCAGC
>CAYRRF010000037.1:0-2203 GCA_964426595.1 uncultured Bdellovibrionales bacterium
CGCTTCTTTACGGAAACAATGTGAAAGCGCCACAAAACGCAGCGGCAGATCTTTGATACCCAAAATTTGATCCATCACGATATTGGTCAAAGAAACCTCGGAGGTCGGTATCAGCCAGTGCCCTGTATTTGTCTGGAAAAGATCCTCTTTAAATTTCGGCAAATTGGCCGTACCAAACGCCGCTGCGTCATTGACCATGAAGGGGGTCGATACTTCGGTATAGCCGTACTCTTGCGTCAGCATATCCAAGGCCAGCAAATGCATCGCCCGCTCCAGACGGGACAAAGCACCTTTGGTCAACACAAAACGTGCACCGGACATCTTGGCCGCCGCCGGCATATCCAGCAGCCCCAGCCCTTCGCCCAAATCCACATGATCTTTTGGGGTAAAATCAAATTTCGTGGGTTCAAGGAAAGATCCCACCAGCTTGTTATCGCTTTCATCTTTTCCCAGCGGTACATCATCGGCTGGCATGTTGGGATACATGACCAAAAATTCATTTAACTCAGCCGTAACACGTGCTTCAGCCGCCTCTTCTTCCGCCATTTTATCTTTGAGCTGTGCCACTTCGGCCATCAGAGCATCGGCATTGCCGCCCGCGCGCTTGACATCCCCGACTTGCTTGGACAAATCATTTCGGCGTGCTTGCAGTTGTTGCAAACTGGTCTTGATGGCGCGTACTTGTTTATCTAACGCCAATATCTGATCCGCGAGCGGCGGCAAGCCGCGCTTTTGCAAACCGACATCCAGCCATTGCGGATGTTCACGGATTCGTTCCAGATCCAACATGTCGTTCTCCACTCATAAATGTGACTAGCCAAATCGATATTTCATACAGACAATATAAAGGAATTGCTAACGCCGATTGACTCAAAACGTCGGGTGGAGTGAGGATGGCCGCCACAATCAGGACCAGGACCAGGGCCCATTTACGAAACTTGGCCAATTGGGGGGCGGTAACAACCCCTAAGCGGCCCAAAAGCCCCAATATAATCGGCAGTTGAAAAGCCAACCCAAAGGCGAAAATCAGCGTCATGGTCAGGCTCAGATACTCGGCCACCCGTGCTTCCAGAACGATTGGCAAGCCGTTGCTGGGCTGGGGCGTTTCAAAACTGAGAAAAAACTGCCACGCAATCGGGATCACGCCGAAATAAGCCAGACATCCGCCCGCAACAAACAACAACGGTGCGGCAATGAAAAAAGGACCGACGCTGCGGCGTTCCGGCGCATGCAAACCTGGCGCCATAAATCGCCAGATATGCCACAACAAACACGGCACGGTGAATAACCCACCGGCAAACAAGGCCACTTTCATATAGGTGGTAAAGGCCTCGGTCAGACCGGTATAGATCAAGCGTCGGGGCGTCGTTGCCTGGATGCGCGCCAGCGGCTCGGTCAGAAAACCGTAAATATCCGCCGCATAAAAATAACACACGGTGGAAGCCAGCGTAAACACCAGCGCTACCCACAGCAAGCGGTTGCGCAACTCGATCAGATGGTCGATCAAGGGCTGTTGCTTATCCGTCATTTTTCGGTTCCTCGAGTTGCGGCTTGACGCTGGTATCGCCGTATTTCTTGCGATAGTGCTCGACTTCGATGTCATGCATGACTTCGGCGTATTCGTCGCGGAAACGATTAAAAACAAGGCGCACCTGACGCATCAGGCGGCCAAAACGGAACAGAATTTCAGGCAAATCTTTAGGCCCGATCGCCACCAAAGCCGCAATGGCGATCAGTAATAGCTCGCTAAAGCCGATATCAAACATCTTTACCGGCGTCGTCTTTCTTGCTGTCGGTTGGCTCTTTCATGCCTTCTTTAAAGGCACGCAGACCCTTACCCAAGTCGCCCATGACTTGCGGCAATTTGCCCGCACCAAAGACGATGAGGACCACTACTAAAATCAGCGCAATTTCAGAAAACCCGATCATGCCGCTTCCTCCTCTCCTGTTTCATCCGAAACAAAATCTTCATCACTGAACTCTTCTTCTTGCGGTCCATCCGACTCTTCCATGACCAGCGGCAGCGATGGCTGATCACTATTGGCCAGTTGCGGCGGCTGGACAGACAACAAGCCCGCTTCTTTCAATTCGCTAAAGTTCGGCAATTGCTTGAGGCTTTCCAAACCGAAGGAATCAAGGAAGTGCTGGGTTGTAATCCATGTTAACGGGCGGCCGACGACTTCCCTGCGCTTGCCCGGCTTGA
>CAYRRF010000037.1:2213-12693 GCA_964426595.1 uncultured Bdellovibrionales bacterium
CGGCCATCAGGAATTCAAAAGTCGATTTACTGATTGTAACGCCGCGAATTTGTTCGATTTCCGCCCGCGTTACCGGTTGGTGATAGGCGATAATCGACAGCATCTCGAGCGCCGCGCGCGACATCGGACGGACTTCGACTTTGCGCACTTCCAGCTTTTCCGCCAGATCCTGTGCCGTACGGAACCCCCAGCCATTACCACGCTTGACGATGTTTATGCCGCGCGATTGGTAATGCTGCTGCAGATGCTCCAGCAGCAATGTAATATCGGTCTTCGGCGGAAAGAATTGCTGAATATCCTTTTCCGTGACCAAATCCGTAGCCGTCATTAATACTGCTTCCAGTGTACGCAAATGTTGGAACAGATCTTCTTCATTTATGGTCATGTGGTTCATCCTCTTCACCGGCAACTCGTGCACGCATAAAAATGGGGGAAAAATTCTTCTCTTGTTTCAGGAATACCTGGCCCTGCTTGGCCAATTCCAGAAACGCGCCGAATGTCGAAGAAACGGCCGATTTTTGCATCAAATAATCCGCTAACTGATCCAGCGGCATAAAGCTGTCGATACTGATCCATTCTTTGGCCAGACCGATCATCGTCGCCAGACGCTCGAGCGCATCTTCGATTTTGAATATCTTTTGGACTTTTGGCTGATAGAACGCCAATTCACGCTCGGCCAGAATGCGGCCATAGGCGTTGATCAAATCATGGAATTTCAGATCGAAAACCAGTTGCGTTTTCAGGAACGTCTCGCCGCGATCGGCAGGCTTGAAAACATCACGCCCCAGACGCGGACGTTGCAGCAAGCTCTCGCCCACCTGACGCATGGCCTCCAGACGACGCAGCTGGAAGGCCAGAATGTCGGCCATATCCTGTGGCGTCAAATCCCCTTCTTCCGTCGGCTGGCCCGGCAGCAATAAACGCGATTTGAGGTAGGTCAGCCACGCCGCCATCACCAGATAATCCGCAGCCACTTCCAGACGAAGCTCTTTGACCTGTTCGATATAGGACAGATATTGATCCGCCAGTTTCAGCACCGAAATCTGTGCCAGATCGACCTTTTGCTTACGTGCCAAATCCAGCAACAAGTCGATGGGGCCGTCAAAGCCTTCCAGATCGACGACAAACGGATCATGTACGGGCGGCGTAAAGTCGAGGCCGAGTTCTTCTTCCGGGGCGGTGGTGTTTACTGTGTTCATGCAACGTTCAAAGCGTGGTGTTGAGCATAGATATAGGCTTCTTCTTGCGGAATCAAGTCACGTAACAACTGGGCGGCTTCTTTCCACGGTCTTTGCGGCTTGCCGTCACGCGCCTGTTCGGCTGCACGGGCACGCGCCACAGCCATATCGGTCATCGCCGGCAATATCGCCGCCAGTTTTATATTCTCTTCCAGAACGCCGGCGCAATACAGGGTCACATCACAGCCAGCCTTTAACGTCGCCAGGGCCCGCTCGTATAACGTTCCACCCAAAGCTTCCATTTCAATGGCATCCGGGATAATCAACCCGTTCAAGCCCATTTCGTGCCGCATAAAATCAATAGCTTTGGATGAAACCGATACCGGCAGCTCGTCGATAGCGGTATAAACCACATGCGCTGTCATCGTCCAAAAATCTTTGGCATCCGTTTTTTGAACAGCGTGATGGTACGGTACAAAATCCGTCATGATCAGATCTTTGAGATCTTCTTTTACGATGGGGCACGCATAATGGCTATCCGCCATGGCACGCCCATGACCCGGTGCATGTTTTGCAATCGGCGTCATTCCGCAGCGTAAAAACTCGGTCAACATATGTGTCGCCAATGTGGCCACAATCTGCGGTCTTTCCGAAAAGGCCCGGTCGCCAATAACATCATGCGCACCCGGCACAGGCACATCCATAACCGGCGCACATACCGCCGTAAAACCGAGCTCGTGCAACATGCCGGCAATCGCTTCGGCTTGATACGTAACAGCCTGCAACCCTTTTTCCGGTTGTTTAACAAACAAGTCACCCACGGCACGGGCCTGCGGCAGATCGACCCAATGCGGCGGGCGCAAACGCTGTACTTTCCCGCCCTCCTGATCCACCAAAAACGGGATATAGCGGTTACCGCCACAGGCTTCTTTGATCGATTCAATCAAGTGCTTTGTTTGCTGCGGGTTGTCGATATTACGCCGAAACAAAATAAAGCCAAAAGGGTTTGCATCGCGAATAAAATCGCGCTCTTGTGGGGTTAAGATTGGCCCCGACACACCTAGTATCGCTGGCAGCATTTTGGCTCTCTGTTTCTATTACTTCACAACCATGCAGCTATGCGCTTTGGCCGCGTTCAACGTGCGGCACAGCTCGTCGGCGCTGGCTTTCGACAGCTTCGTTCCCTGTACACGGTAAAACGTTCCTTTGGCGCCCAAATCAGCACGCGGGAAGTCCGGCGTCACACCCGACAGCTGTGCGGAAAATTCTTTTTGGAATTTTGCCCAGGCCGCACGCGCCGCTGCTTGATCGCGGAACGCGCCCAGTTGTATACGATACGTACCGCTTTGTACTTTTGTTTTAGCCGGAGCCGATGCGGGAGCCGTTTCTGCAATTTTCTTCACTTCTTCCGGCTTGCTTTGGGCGGTCTTGGCCACGACATCTTTCAATGTTTCCGTCGCAGCAGGTGCCGCCGTTTCCGCGGGCGTTGGCGCTTTTTCAACGGCCAGCGTTTCACTTGGCTTGGGTGCAATCTGCTCTTCCGGAGTGGTCGCTTCAGGTGGCGTTACCACAGCCTCGGAAGGCGGTGCAATGGAGGGAGCCGCTTCCGCCGTTTTTGCCGGTGGTGTTGCCTTGTCCGTCGTTGCTGCAGGAGCAGTTGTTTCCGTCTTCGCCGTTACTTGTTGTTCGGTCTGCGCTGGTGCGGGCGCCGTCGTCGATGCAACCGGTTGCTCGGGCGGGGCCAATAAATTCTCTACGGTTTCTTTCGGTTTGGCATCCGGTGTTTTTTGCAATTGATCAAATACAACCGCATCCTGGAAAGGCACTTCCATACCGCCGGGATTTTCCGGCTTTTGTTTTACCGTTTCATTGCTGGCTTCGATAATCGGTGTTGTCGCATTCGCGCCCGATTGGGACCCTTGCTTGTAGGCATACGAGACGATGCCGCTGAAGGCCACGACCGCAACCACCACACTGGCCAGCGGGAACCAGCGGCTTTGGCGGATGCTACCGAATTTTGTACGGTAATACTCGGAAGTCGCGATCACACGCTCATCACTTCGGCTGGGGCTGGGACGAAAGGGACGGTCTTCAAGCGGGCTGCGCAGGTCGTTCATGGGGAAATCCTTCTAGCGTTAACAAGATTTACGGCATTCTAGCCCGTTTTATGCGCCTGCCGCAAGCATTCTATTCCAATAAACGGCTATGCTCTTGCAACGCGTACAGGTCCGTCATTCCAGCGACATAATCCAAAATTACCCGGGCGCGGCGCTCGGCATCGGCCCCGGCAATCCGGTCTTGCCAGTCCACGGGCAGATTTTCGGGCTTATCCCAATAGGTACGGAATAGATCGGTGACCAGCTGGCCCATTTTTTCCCGCGGTTGCTGCACCAGCGGATGGGTATACATACGCGTGAACAAGAACTTGCGCAATGCGGCCACGTGCTGGGTCATGTCCTGCGAGAACGCGACCATCGGACTATCTGCCAGCCGGATAGCATCGGGTGAGTCCGGTTGCAGGGCTTCCAGACGACGGGTGGTCTCGGCAAAGACATCATAGGCCATCGCTGCGAACATGCGCCGCACGATTTCATTAGCCACAATCGGACGATCCATCGTTCCGAAGCGTTGATGCACTTCGCGCGCAATCGGTCCCATAAAGGGTAAATCAAACAGGTCTGTGACCGTAAAAAATCCGGCCCGTAGCCCATCATCGATATCATGGTTATTATAGGCGATATCGTCCGACAGATTGCCGATCTGCGCTTCCAGACTGGCCCATGTTTTCAGGCGTAAATTCATTTGCCGGTCGACCCTCTCGATCGTCGGCGGCAACGGCTTTTTGAGCACCGGGCCGTTATGCTTGGCCAGACCTTCCAATACTTCCCACGACAAATTTAAACCATCAAACGCCGCATAGCGCCGCTCCAACACGGCCACCACCCGCATCGACTGGTCGTTGTGATTAAACCCGCCATACTCTTTCATGCAGGCGTCCAACGCATCTTCGCCGCAATGACCAAAAGGCGGATGGCCCAGATCATGCGCCAGAGCTACCGCTTCGGCCAGATCTTCCTGCACACGCAGCGAGCGTGCCAGATTGCGCGCGACATGCGCCACTTCCAAAGTATGGGTCAACCGCGTGCGGTAATGATCGCCTTCATGCACCACCAGAACCTGGGATTTGTTTTTAAGACGCCGAAACGCCACCGAGTGAATGATACGGTCGCGGTCGCGCTGGAACGGATTGCGCCGGTCGGTCGAGGGCTCGTCGACATACCGCCCCTTGGATTGGCTGGGCTTACAGGCATAGGGCGCAAGCAGGGTTTCAAAAGGGTCGGTCATCCCAACAACTTAGCGCTATTTATTGTCCACGAAAAGTAGGCTAGCATGGCTCATATGCTCGGTTCGATTACCATTACCCCTGCGGCGGCGGCACACATTCAGAAAATGCTGGCCACCAAAGGTGACCCCAACCTCAAGTTCCGCATCTCGGTCCTGGGCGGCGGTTGCTCGGGCTTTAAATACGTGTTCGAGCTGGACGCCACCCAAAATGACTGGGATCTGGTTTTCACCGAAGGCGGCGCAACCGTGCTGGTGGATGATTTGTCGATCCAGTTCATCAAAGACGCCGAATTGGATTACGAAAAGACGCTTGCCGGGTCGCGCTTTGTCATCAACAACCCCAACGCGGCTTCCGGCTGTGGCTGCGGCGCTTCGTTTGCCGTTAAAATGGATTGACGCGCGCTACCCAGGCGCTATGGTCATACCTCGTAATGCAAACGCTCCTTATCCTTTTCATCGTGATTGGCCTGACGCTTTACGGGTTGCAAGAGTATTTTCAGATCAAATTAGGCATTCGTCCGCGGCCGACCCCTTCGTCGGTCATCGACGAGCTTGCCCGTATCTTGCAGGGGCTGGGCGACACCGGCACCTTTATTGATTTGGGGTCGGGCTATGGCACGTTGATCTTCGGCCTGGCCAAGCGCCTGCCCGGGTGGGAGTTTATCGGCGTCGAACAATCGCCCACACCCTGGTTAATGTCGAATTTGAGAAGTATCGGGAAAAACCTTGGAAATTATCGCTTTTTTATTGGCGATGCGACAATGATTCCACTGCGGAATTACGATGTGGTGTACACCAATCAAAACGCCACCATCCTCAAAAAATGGGAAAGCAATCTGGCCCGCCGCCTTGAGCCCGGGACATTGCTCTTTACTTTGGATAGTGGCCTGCCCCGTGTAAAAACACTCGAGAAGCTGACAATCGACGACGTCCATACCCTGTACATTTATCAGAAAACGCTGCCGCAAGCCGCACAGGCAGCCCCTGCTACTCCGGAAGCTGCAGCGGAAGTCCCCGCGCCAGAAGCCGCTGCTGCACCACTTCCGGAAAATCCGTAGTCACAGCGTAAAGCTTGCCTGTTACAGAAACAGCCTCGGCCAGCATTAACGTCGTCTGGTCCATGTCTGGATGCTGCTCACCCGCAGGCCAGACGATCAACTTGGCCTTGGGAAAATGGCGGTCTATAGCATCGACATTGCGCGTTGTAACAGACGAGCGTTCTAAATTAAAAAAATCGGGCTGTATATCAATCAAGTCGGGACGCTGTAAATTTTTCTCGCTGATAGGCACATAATAAGCATCTTGCTCGGCATTCGGCCAACTGGGATACATGCGGTTCCAGTTTTCATTATCACTTGGCTCAAAAAGAGCACCAATTTTAAAGCGCGTTCCCACTTGTTGGCGCAAATGGCGTAATGCGGGAAAATTGAAACTCGAAAAAACAATGTTATCGGGTGTAAAAAAACCTTCTTGGATTGCTCGTTCCACTGCACGAACAGTCATATCTGCTGTATGAGGTCCTTTGAGTTCCAGATTTAACACACGATTTGGGTATTTTTTCATTAGTTCAAAAAGCTGCCGTAATCGAGGTAAGGGCTGGCCGTCTTTTAAACGAATATCGGCTATTTGTTTATCTGACATTTGATAGATAAACTGATTACCCACTATTTGTTTGCTTTTTTCATCCAGATGCGTCTTTAACTCATAACGAACAATACCTTCAAAAAGCGTATCATGAATTAAATAGCCGGTTCCGTCACTGGATTGCACCACATCGCATTCCAGCCCCGCGCATACGCTCAAGGCATCGGCATAAGCCTGCAACGAATTCTCGTAAGCCGGTTGAAAATAGCGCTCTGGCACGCGGTGATGGCGATGGCCGCGATGGCCCCAAATCATCATTGGCGTTATATTCCTTTTGGTTTATGCTGGGCCTATGATAAAGCTTGCTACCTGGAATATCAATTCTATAAAGGTGCGCCTGCCGCATGTGGTGGCCTGGGTGAAACAGCACCGCCCCGATCTGTTATTATTGCAAGAAATTAAATGCGTTAGCGATGCCTTCCCCACCAGCGAACTGGAATCGCTGGGGTACCATTGCACGGTCAACGGCCAACCGGCCTATAACGGCGTCGCCCTACTGTCCTTGGAAAAACCAGAACGGATTGCCACAAGCCTTTTAGCCGATGACACCCAAGCAAGATTCTTGGATATCGCCTACAACGATCTGCGCGTACTGAATATCTATGCCCCCAATGGCAATCCGATTGGCACGGAAAAATTCGATTATAAACTGCGCTGGCTTCGAGCGTTGCATAGCTATGCCGCCGAATTACGACAGGCGCGTCAGGCCTTTGTCATTGCCGGGGATTTCAACATCATTCCGCATGACCGCGACGCGCGGCGTCCCGATGAGTGGATTCACGACGCGTTGTTCCAGCCCGAGTCCCAGCACGCCTGGCACGAGCTTGTCCATCTGGGTTTAAGCGATGCCTTTCGCACCTTACACCCGGAGCAAACCGAATACACGTTTTGGGATTATCAAGCCGGGTCATGGCAACGTAACAACGGCATTCGTATCGATCACGCGCTTTTGTCGCCGACAGTGGCGGATCGGTTGCATCGCTGCTGGATCGATAAAGAGCAACGCGCCCAGGAACGCCCCTCGGATCATGTGCCTTTAGTTGTTGAATTAAACTAGCGCGACTGCGGCGTGCCGCCGGCCGCCATTTGTTGCGGCATCGGCATTTCGCCCGATTGCATCATGTTCGGCTGATTGGGCGGGAAGCCTTGCATGTTCATGCCACGTGCTGCCTGAATGGCGCGCCGAAAACCGATGGCATCCGCCGTGTATTTAGGGAAGAAAATATTCTCCGTCCCTGTCCCATAGCATTTGACCTGACCATAGCCAAAAATACGGCCCATAACGGTCTGGTTGACATCCGCACCTTCGATAAAGTCCACACGCATTTCTTCGACCTTGCGCGAGACCAATCCGCGTTTCAGCACCACGCGGCGGTTGGTCACGGCTATTTCGGTTGCGGTACGCACCAACATCAAACCGCCGACTTGCATGAAGCCCATGAAAATAAGAATAAAGGCCGCGACGCGGGCAATCGGGTTGGTGTGCCAAAAGGCGCGCGTGTAATCCGCGAAAGCCAATTCATGCGCGGCCTGCGGGATATTCCACGGCGGCAGGCGAACGATATCGTAATAGTGATATACCACCGCCAGAAAGAGGATCAAAAGCGCCATCGCTAAAAACAGGACAGCCCCGAAGATACCGCTGACCAGATACATCCAATGGTAATTGGTTATTTTGAGGATTTTCTCGCCCGGTGACAGGGATTCTTCGATATAGGTCATGGTTTTACTCTTGTGAGGGTTCCTGCTATGAATAACATTATTAGGCTTTAAAGACAACCAAACACGGACGATTCGACATGAGCGATAACGAGATGAAAAAACTGGATTTTAGTGCGATTGAAGCCAAATGGCCGGCCCAATGGCGCCAAAGCGGTGTTTATCAGTGGGATGCCACTATCGGCCGTGAGGACACCTATGTGATCGACACCCCGCCGCCGACGGTTTCTGGATATTTGCATATTGGTCACGTTTACAGCTTTACCCAGACCGATTTCATCGCCCGCTTTCAACGCATGCGCGGCAAGAATGTTTTTTACCCGATCGGTTATGATGATAACGGCTTGCCGACCGAGCGTCTGGTCGAGAAAAACCGTGACATCAAGGCCTCCAACATGTCACGCGAGGACTTCATCACCATCTGCCATGAAGAGATCAAAGCTTCCGAAGATGTCTTCCGCAATCTGTTTACGCGCCTGGCGCTCAGTGTCGACTGGCGCACCGAATATCAAACAATCAGCGATCACTCGCGCAAGATCTCGCAAATGTCGTTTTTGGATCTTGTTAAAAAAGGTCATATTTACCGCAGCCTGCAGCCCAGCCTGTGGGACCCGGTAGATCGTACCGCTATCGCCCAGGCTGAAGTCGAAGAAAAAGAACAGCAAGGGATCATGTATCATATCCCGTTCACGGCAGAAAATGGCGACACCGTTACCATCGCCACGACGCGTCCCGAATTGCTGGTCGCGTGCGTTGCCGTCATGTGTCATCCCGAAGATGCGCGCATGAAGCCTTTGGTCGGCAAGAAAATCTATACAGCCCTGTTCGAAGCCGAAGTCACCGTTATCGCCGATGAACGCGTTAATCCCGAAAAAGGAACTGGCGTCGTCATGTGCTGTACCTTTGGTGATTTGACGGACGTCGAATGGTGGAAGCAATATCAATTGCCTTTACGCGATATCGTCGGTCAGGACGGACTGCTGCACAATTTAAATAGTATCGGCGATACCAACTGGCCAACCCGCAATCCGTCACAGGCCAAAGAAGTTGCGGCCCAGCTAAACGGCCAGCATGTACGCAAGGCGCGCAAGTTTGTCGTGGATCTGCTCAAAGAAAAAAATCTCGTTTTGAAGGAAGAAAATATTGTTCAGCAAATTCCTTGTGCCGAACGCTCGGGAGCCCCGTTGGAAATCATCGTTACGCCGCAATGGATGGTGCGTTTACTCGACAAAAAAGACCTGCTGTTGCAAAAGACTCGAGAAATCCAATGGCACCCTGAATATATGCGGCAACGCCTCGAGGATTGGATCACCAACCTGAAATGGGACTGGTGTATTTCACGCCAGCGCTATTTCGGCGTACCTATTCCGGTGTGGTATTCCAAACGCGCCGGCGAAGAAGACAAAGTGATTTTCGCCAGTGCTGAAGAATTACCCGTCAATCCTTTGGCAACACCGCCCAAAGGTTACCGTATGGACGAAGTGACAGCGGAGAAAGACGTCATGGATACATGGGCGACCAGCTCGGGATCCCCTCAAATCAACAGCCATGGCATCAGCTCGGATTTTGCTATTGATGCCAAGCGCCACGCCCAATTATTCCCGGCGGATTTGCGCCCGCAAGCGCACGAGATTATCCGCACCTGGGCGTTTTATACGGTGGTCAAGGCGGCGTTGCATGAAAACAGCGTGCCTTTTAAAAACACCGCCATCAGCGGCTGGTGCCTAGCGCATGACAAGTCGAAGATGTCGAAATCCAAAGGCAACGTCATTCGTCCCGAAGACGTCATGGAGACCTATAACGTCGACACCATTCGCTATTGGTCCGCCAAAGGCCGTCTGGGGCAGGACAGCGCCTATTCAGACGATGTGCTGAAAAACGGCAAGCGCATGCTGACCAAGATGTGGAACGCCTCGCGCCTGGTTGCCATCGGT
Organism: uncultured Bdellovibrionales bacterium; assembly: GCA_964426595.1. GTDB lineage: Bacteria > Pseudomonadota > Alphaproteobacteria > Micavibrionales > SZUA-601 > JAQGJA01. The sequence continues at coordinate 12,034 of CAYRRF010000037.1, forward strand.
GTGGCCGGTTATACGCCGTCGGAAAAGACCGCTGCCGCCGCGATCGCCAGCGGTACCATTCACGGTGCGTTTGACCTGTGGCTGGTATCGAAATTGCATCACGTTATCCGTGACATGACTGAAGCCTTTACCGCCTATGATTACACCGATGCACTGGCCGCCGTGGAAAAATTCTTCTGGGCGGATTTCTGCGACAATTATCTGGAATTGGCCAAAGGCCGCCTGTATGGCGAAGTCGGCACTGCGCAGGATAAAACCAGCGCTCAGGCCACGCTGTATTTCGTACAGCGCTGCTTATTGCAGCTTCTAGCGCCTTTCTTCCCGTATCTGTGCGAAGAATTGTTCGAAGAACTCTATCCGCGCGAGTTCAAAGAGCAGCACTCGGTGCACACACGCGGTACCTGGCCACAGACGCAGGATTATACCGCAACGGAAACATCTTTGACCCGCGGGGAAGCGGCCATCGATATTTTATCCGCCGTTCGCAAAATGAAATCGGCACTGAACATGTCGATGCGTGTGCCGATCGTGCATCTGGCCCTGTCCCCTGCTCCGGAAACGCAAAGCACCTGGAAAGACATCGAAGCCTTATGGCCGGATTTGCAAAAAACGATCTCGTGTGAAAAACTTTCGTGGCAGGAGGCGCCCTTAGCCAACGAT
>CAYRRF010000038.1:0-12264 GCA_964426595.1 uncultured Bdellovibrionales bacterium
TGGAAAGACATCGAAGCCTTATGGCCGGATTTGCAAAAAACGATCTCGTGTGAACAACTTTGGTGGCAGGACGCGCCCTTAGCCAACGATAACGCCTTTGATGGTGATGCCGCCCGCTATCGCATCACGGCTGAATTGGGGCAGAAGACGTAATTATCAGGCCCGATTCAAGAAATTCTGATACGCCACCGATGTGCCGATCGCCATGGGAAAACCAGCATAGCAGGACATCATATTCATCGTGAAAAGGATTTTATCTTCCGGCACTTTGTGTTTGGCGGCATAAGCGAATATCATCGACAGCTTGTCGGCTGTTTTACTGCCACCGCTGCCGCAGGCGGAAATCGCGCTTAACGCTGCCGTCTCTTCGCCCAGCATCTCGCCCAGTTTGACAAGTTCTTTTTCATCACAAGCCACGATAAAACGTTCGATCTGTTGCGCTTGTTCCTCCGTGCCGCCGTTGCGCAGAAAGGCGCCACGGTGGAAACTGTAAGGCCCCGGCACATCGCCGCGCAAGGCAAAGGACGCAACGACACAAGCGGCTTTTTGCAAATAACTCAGCAACGGATTGGCAAAAAAATCGGCATAAATGATCGTAACGGTTCTATCAGCTAGAGCGGGATTTTGTTTGGCGAAACCGCCCAGAAACATGTCGACGGCTTCCGCGCCGGCATATTCTTTGTAAATAGCAAGGCCCTTGGCGTTCACATTAAAGCCGCTTGCTTAAGCGGTCCAGTTCGCGGGCGACCATTTTCTCGACCATCGCGGGCAGGTTTTTGTCCAGCCAATCGCGCAGCAGCGGCTTGAGCGTTTCACGCACGACGCTTTCAATCGTGATACCGTCATGGCCTTCGTCGGTGATGGCTGTATGCCGCGCCAGTTGCGACATCACGGCCGCGGTCGCGTCGACTGTTGTGGTGGACAACAGGCTGTCGATATCATCTTGGTTACTCATGACAGGCATCTCCTCTTTAGGGGCTTCTGCAACAGGTTCGAGCGCTGCGGGCGCTTCATCAACGAAACTTACATCCATCGGTGGCGGCTCGGGCGCGGCCACAGGTGCCGCGGGGGCCGATTCAATTTTATTGGTTAACTCAAGAGGCTCATCTTCTGCCGCATCCGTTACAGGCGCTGCTGCGGCCTCTTTGGCCGGCGCACTGCCATCGTCATCCTCGGCGATAATCCGACGGATCGAGCCTAAGATCTCTTCGATGGAGGGTTCAGTCTTGGTTTCGGTCATGACAGCAAGTCTAGCGGGTTAATAATTAAGCCAAGGTTACGGCCCCGGCCGCCAAAGTCAATAGCGGGGAACGGACCGATCGACCGAAACGGACCAGGCTTCGATCCCGCCTTTGAGGTTACGAACATCCCCAAACCCGCATTCTTTCAACAGCTGCACCGCCCGGGCGCTGCGGCCCCCGCGGTGGCAATAGACAACGATGGGGAAATCCCGCGGCAGGTCCTGCAACCGGTGCGGCAGCGCGCCCAACGGGATAAGGGTGCTGCCTTCGATGCGACAAAAATCGGCTTCATCGGGTTCGCGCACATCCAGCAGGAAGGGACGCGACTGCCCCCGCCATTCTTTTGCAAAGCTCAGGACATCGACCTCGTCCATGTTCAGAACACAAACCCTTCGGCTTTTTCAAATCCTTTGAGTACGGGAACCAGCGCATCAAACAACACGCGCGGTGCGGTATCTTTGCGCAGGATCACCGCCTGCCCTGCGGCCAGTTCCGGACCCGAAGCGTTGCGCACAAACGTAGCGATAAAGCCGTCGGGTTTCAGCTGGCGCCATAGCGCATCGGGAATATTCTGCACCGCACCGTTGATTACAATCACATCATACGGCGCGCGTCCCGGAACACCTGCCGTCAGCTCGGCCGTCTCTACTGCAATGTTTGCATTTTTTAAGGAGCCGAGAATGGTTTTGGCTTTTTCACTCCACGGTGCGCTGTCGACCGCTACGACTTCACGCACCAGCTGCGACAGCACCGCACTGGAATAACCGTACAAACAACCAATATCCAACACGCGCGCCTCGACCGGCAGGGCCATCGCCTGCAACAGGCGCGCATAAAGTGCCGCATCCAGCAAATAGCGGCCCTGACCCATCGGGATATGCTCACCCGCATAGGCGCTGGCAGCCCACTCCGACGGCACAAAGGCCTCGCGTGGTACTTCATTGAACGCGTGCAAAAGGACCTCGTCATTGACGCCAAACGGCTTGATCTGGCCATCAATCATATTGGTGCGGGCAACGGCAGGGGAATAATGCATGCAAAACCTCGTAAGGGGCCCAGTTTAACGCGGTCGGGCGGCGGCGCAAAGGGGCTATTTCGCTTGACGAAGGGCCTTTAGCCCCATAGAATGCCAGCCCAAGGCGGCGCGATGGCAGAATGGCGATGCAGCAGATTGCAAATCTGTGAATGCCGGTTCGATTCCGGCTCGTGCCTCCACTCCCCCGCCCTAGCGATGCAGCAGATTGCTCAAAGAGTCGTTGGCTTGTTTGACCAGCGCGTCCTTGTCCAGACCTTTTAAATTTACCAGTTCTTTTTGCAACGCCTGTGCGCCGGCCTGGATCGATTTGGATGTAATTTGGCCCAAGATTTGTTTGCTGATTTCGTTCGGGGTCGCGCCCTCGCCTTCTTTGCCGATATTGTGCAGATGGATCAACGGCAGGTCGGTTTTAATATCCTTGCCTTTAAGCAGCGCGTGCGTAATGCCGACCTTCCCCTGACGGATATAGACGTCGCGAATAATCACTTTGCGGCTGGGCGCATTGGATGTTTTCGCCGGCGTCGCATGCGCAACATTGTTTTGAATTTCCTGCAGGTTGGCTTTGCCATTCGCGCCCACTTCGTAAATCACATATGGTTTTTCAATGGAGAGCTCTTTGATAACGACCGGACCCGTGCCTAAAATCGTATTCGTATCCAGTTGCATGGTCACATTGCCGATGCTCAGCGCTTTGGCTGCAACGTAATCTTTGGGGTTGCCGATCTTGAGATGCGAAATCGTGCCGCGTCCCGTCGTCAGCGCGATATGCACGCCCGATACATCGACCTCCGTACCCGTCGCTGCCGAGCCATAGGTCTCCAGCGCGTGCTGGACCAGACGATCCAGATTGGTCCGTACATACCACACAGCTCCGCCCGCAAGAAGAAGGACAATAACAAGCAGTACACCCAATTTTTTAAACATGTTCGCCGTCTCCGTATGAAGCTGTGAAAACGCTAAAATAGATGGCGCAGGACCGCACCGTCAATCCGCCCCTTTATTATTTACCATATGTAATACATAAAAATAGATTGACTTTTGGGCCGGTTTCTGGCTTTTCTATGCAGGCTTATTGTTCCTCGGTAGCTCAGTGGTAGAGCAAGCGACTGTTAATCGCTTGGTCGCAGGTTCGAATCCTGCCCGAGGAGCCACTTTCCCGATGCCTGCTGCCTCAGGATGTTCCCATGCCCAACATGATCAAATGCCCGGACTGCCACCACGAGATGAGTGCGCATGCCGATTTTTGCGGCTATTGCGGCCGCCGCCGCATGCGCAGCCGCAATGACGCGGAATTCACGCGCATGATTGGTTTGCTGGGCATGCTGGCTGCACTGTTTTTTATCGGCGTGTATTATATCGGTGGCGGCACCGCCGTTTCACAAGTGATGCGCGGCGATTTCCAGGTGTTCGACAAGTTTTTCGCCCAGAAAAATCCAGTGCTTGAAAAAAACCAGACGCTGGTGCGTGCCCGTTTGCAAAACGGCAATAAGGCCGTTTTTCGCAACCAATTTTTCTCGACGCCCGATTTAAACGGTACACGTCTGAATGTGTTGTGCGGCGAAGTGGCATCGGACGCTACGCGCGGCGCCTTTCAAAAGTTTGTTGCCAGCAGCGACATCAACAAAGTCTCGCTGCAACAGGAAGGTAAAGCCTTTATTCCGGTCTGGAATAACTTGTGCGTCAAGCATTAATCCCCGCTTTTTTGCTCTCTTGCTGAAAACCCGACGGTTTTTCAATGTGTTATTAGGCGCATACGTTCTTAAGGCGTATTAACTATTTCCATAGAATTATATACTATTATGTCTGTAGAGACATGATTCGTCGCTTATTTACCCTCTGCGTATTTTCGCTAACGGTGACCTTGGCCAGCTTTGGTCAACAGGTCTTTGGGCGTGAGCATTTGATTGTCCTCGCACACCGTGTCCAGGCCGAAGGCCCGGCACGTGCGCGTACAGCCTGGCATGAAACCGACAAAATGTTGGCCCATCTGGTGCCACAAGCCGGCTCTGAAGATCCTTATTGTACTCCTGAAAGTTTGAGCTGGGCGATCCGCCTGTATCAGTAGATCTGCGTATATTTTTTTACGAAACGATCTACGAAGACATTCATGCGTATGATAAACACAACTCAGGGTTGCATTGGTGTGGGAGACATGCTAAATTATGAGATGTCATTTTTAATATCGGAGATAAACATGACTATGACTACTACACTACGCGAAGATACGTCCTCGCTCCAAGAAGAAACGTTTTCTAAAAAAGCCAAACGTGAAAAGACAACCCTCATCAGCCACAACATCATGATCGACGGACGCCGCACTTCGGTACGGCTCGAAAAAGAAATGTGGATGGCCATCAAAGAAATCGCCCGGCGTGAGCGCTGTACCGTGCATGCGCTGTGCGATGTCGTGGCGCAACGCAAGCGGTCGGACACGTCGCTTACCGCTGCGATCCGCGTCTTTATCATGGCGTACTTTCAGGCGGCGGCCACCGATGACGGTCATGTACGTGCCGGTCACGGTCGTGGCGCCAATATCGCCGGAGAAGTGATGACGAAAAACGCCAACACGCCTTATTACGGATTGCGGGAATTTAAATCCTTGCGCGGTTACTAGAAGGCGGCCAGTTTCAGGTTGCCTTCGCGTAACTTGTACACTGGCCATTCTTCGTCGGTCAACGCCTGCAACGTTTCCGTTTCCTGATCCAGACGCTGGGCATAGATCCAGTAATTGGTCATGACACGTTCGATAAAGGCGCGTGTTTCCGACATCGGCAGACTCTCGATAAACAGGAAAGGATCATCCTTGTAACGGATGGTCTTTTTCCAACGCTCCAGATTACCGGGACCGGCGTTATAGGCGGCAGCCATATACAACAAGTTATGATCCACGGCCGAAGATTGTAACAGGTAGCGCACATAGCGTTGCCCCAAGACGATATTGACTTGCGGCTCGTGCATTTTTTCTGCTTCGTGTGCGTTACGGCTGACGAAGCGCGCTGTTTTAGGCATGATTTGCATCAGGCCTTTGGCGCCCGAGCTGCCGTTTTTGGCTTCAGGGTCAAATTTCGATTCCTGACGGATAAGTGCATTGACCAATGCCGGGTCAATCCCAGTCTTGGCGTCGCCTTTCCATGGCACGACCGGATATAAAGCCGCATCGTAGAGTTTGCCGTTCGGGCGGTTCAATGCATTACCCAAACGTATCGACAGGCTGGCCAGCTTGTAATAATGGGCGGTGGCCACCAGCGCCTTTTCCATGCGCTGATTACCGTTCGGATGGATCTGGGCCAATTCTTTCTCTGCCAGCGTATTTTGTTCGATATCCAGCAGCGCCAGGGCACGCTTGCCGCCGGCACTCTTGCGCAACACATCGATCAGCGCATCGCTGAGCTCGGGCGTTTCCCACGAAAAATTCACATCACTGCCCAACGCATTTTTGGCAATCAAGCCATAGAAGGTGCGCGGATAGCTGGCTGCTTCCCGCAACCAGTCGTTTTGCAAGGACTCTTGATCCATGCGCTCATAGGCACGTGCAGCCCAAAAAGCCGCCGCCGATAACATCCACGGGTTACGCGTATGTGTGTCGTGAATAGCGGTGAACTGTTTTGCCGCGTGCGCATAGTCTTCTTCTTGCCACAAGGCTAGACCTGCGATCCAGTGCGCTACCGGCACCGCTTTGTCCGAGCGCTTGATCGCCTGATTGGCTAAGCGCAAAGCAGCATCCGATTTACCTGCATAGTAATACGCCGCGGCAATCTCACCCAGCAGCGAGTCGTATTCTACATTGGTCAACATACGCGCCGCAGGCGATTTCCCCAGTATATTATAGGCATGCGTGACTTGATCTTCGGCCAGGTTTTTCTGGATATCCACCATTAAACGGCGTACATCGCCGACCACGCGGCCATGCGGCACGTTGCCCTTGGGCTGTGGTGTCGTGTCACGCGCAAGCCAATTATATTCCAACGTCCCCAAAAGTTTTTTCGCCATCTGCGGTGCAGGTAACTGGGACGGGCTGTTGTTGCGACGCTTTTGTGCCAGCTGATATACTTTATAAGCATCGGGATGATCGCCGTATGTGACCATCCAGCGACGTAGCTCGTCATAGCTGGCTTTGTAATCTTTGGCTTGCACATAGCGCTGATACAACACATGCCCCACCAGAATGGGATCATGCACGCGCTTAAGCAGCGCGTTGGCTTGCGACCAATCGCTCTTGTTTTGAGCTTCGAATATTTTTGCGTACAAAGCGCGATCATAGTTCGTCAATATATTGCTGTGGTGGTGTCCAATAGCCGCAAATAAATCCGCCGTCTTGAAATCGATGGCGGGCGCAGTTGCCTGGGGAGCTGTCGCTGCCGTTTTGACAGCGGCCGCTGGGGCCGGCGCGCTATAGTGACGATAGCCCCACTGAGCCGCCGACAGGGTCGTGGCCACGGCAACGATGATTAACAGGAGATTAAGGGTGATGCGGCGTAGCCGACTACCCGAGGGGCAGCTATTGCCGTTGTGACAGAACATTTTAGAAATCCGTTGTGTGTGACAGTAACGTTATGAGCGTTGCTGATACTCCAAGTTGTGGGGCGCCGCCTGGGCGCGAAGAGTGGCTGTATAGGACAGCAGGCTAAACCAAAAGGTCTTCTTCATAGACGGAGTCTTTAGCAAGGTTTCAGCCTTTTGGGAAGCCAAAAAGGACAAATTTAAATTATCTATTTGATTATTAATGCTTAAAATTTTGCCCAGCAGGCCGGAAGTCGGCAAGGAATCCCCCCCGATGGCCCGGGCTAGGCCCTCGCCCAGGACTAACAAGGCTTTTGGCCGTACCAACCGAATTTCTTCCCAAAGCATCGCCGACAAGGGAGTCACCTCATGTTTGCCCAAACTGCGCTGGCCCGGAGGCCGCCACTTGGACAAGTAAGTCACATAGATGTCAGCCTTGTCAAATCCGGCTGCTGTAAGCGCTTGTATCACCAATTGATGGGCGGCCCCGCTAAATGTTTCGCCCGAGCGGTCTTCGGCATCATCCGGCGCTTCAGCGATAACCATCACCCGCGGTTGCAAAGACCCTTGCCCCAGAACAGCATGGGTCGCCGTACTGCACAGCCCAAGGCCTCGCCATGTCGCAATATAACTATTGAAGGCGGCCAGATCGATAAAATGCGGCAAGGAGGATGGGCGTTCCCGCGGCGCAGTGGGCGATTGGACCGGGATCGGGCCGGGAGACGGGACAGACGTCACAGAAGAGGAAACATATTCCTTTTCCGCACCCCCCCAGACACAGGCCTCTTCACTAATTTCATACTGCACGCCGCTCAGATAGAGCCACTCGGCCAACGGGTACGGAAGTGTCTTGAGCTGTGCCTGCGCCATCGTTTACCTAAAGGTATTTTAACTCTTTACTTGTCTGATAGATCAGTAGCAAATAAACTCCAAAAGTACAATGGCCGCAACCGCTTCCCAGAACAGTTTGAAAAAGAACAGTTGGCTGACCAGTCGCCTGTCGTGGCGCGTTATTCTATCGGTCTTTATGACGATCGTATTGGTGCAAGGGATGATCTTGTACTATACGACGAAGACGTATCAAGATAGTCGTTTGAATGAATTACGCGAGAGCGCCCGCATCTCGATCACGACATTGCTTTCGGGAAACGCATCAGCCATCAACGAACAAACAATTCCCCGTCTGTTGAAGACAACAAACATCCGTGGCGTTGCTTTGTATGAGCCAAAAAAAGTTGTTGCTTTTGATATTTTCGGCGAGCCGCCCTTGCTGCTTCCCGATCGTTTCCATCCGGATCGTGAAGTCACCTGGTTAAGCGCTGACAAGCTGCGTTACGAAGTAAGCCTTGGCCCACAAAATCTGGGCTCGGCTCTGGTCATGGTCTTGCGCCTGGATACCGAAGGGATCCGCACCGGCGTTATCAATTACGTGATCCAAACCGCCTCGATTTCCCTGCTTTTATCGGCCCTTATCACCACCGTGCTGATTTTGGTTTTAGGCATCTGGCTGTTGGAGCCGATTTTGTCGTTACGGGATAATTTGCTTTTTGCGGCACAGGATCCGACTAACCCGACCGACTATCTCACGCCTTATAATTACCGTGACGAGCTGGGAAGCGTTATCTCGTCCGCCAACAAATTGATCCGACAAAATGCCGAGAGCTTGAATCGCTTGGGCGAACAGATGCAGGACAAGACCTATCGCCTGGCTTTCTTTGATGCGCTGACCGAATTGCCCAACCGCGCCCATTTTTTAAGCAAGCTGGATGAATTGATTCAAAACGATCCCAAAGGCGAGCGTTATCATTTGGGCGTGCTGGTCATCGATATCGATCACTTTGGCGACGTCAACGATACGCTGGGATTTGAGTGCGGCGACGAGCTGCTGCGAATCGTCAGTAAAAAGCTGCAAAAAACGCTTTCTTCCGCCCTGTTGGTCGCACGCCTCAGCGAGGACGAATTCGCCGCCATTATTCCTATGGCCACCAAACCTGACGGCCAGATCACCACCGTCACCAATGCCGTATTTGATGTCTTCATGGAAAGTTTCGACGTCCAAGGAAATGACTTGGTGCTGGAAGCCACTTTGGGGATGGCGCTGTGGCCGAATGATGCTGACCGCGCACTGGAACTTTTGAAGAAAGCCGAGAATGCTCTTGATCAAGCCAAGCTGGACGATAAAGGTCACTTCCGGCTTTATAGCCCCACCTTCGAACAAAACGTCCAGGCGCGCATTCAAATGGTTCGTGACCTGCGGGCGGCCGTCGAGGAGCAACAATTCTCGCTGGTGTATCAACCGCAATTCGATGCCCAGACACGCCGCATTATCGGTGCCGAAGCCCTGCTGCGCTGGGAGCGAATCGACGCGGACACGGGCAAAAAAGCCTTTGTTCGCCCCGATCATTTCATTCCCGTGGCCGAACAGTCCGGCTTGATTGTTCCGATTGGCCGCTGGGTTGTCGAGGAAGCCTGCCGCTTTGCCAAAGAATGCGTCGATCAAGGCCTGCCGCCCTTTCGTATTGCCATCAACCTGTCCGGTGTACAATTCGCACGCGACGACATTATTCAACTTACCAAAGATGTCTTGAAGAAGACCGGATTGGATCCGCATTATCTGGAACTGGAAGTCACGGAAAGCGCCGTGATGCGTGACATCAACCAAACCATCGCGCTGTTGCAACAGTTGCGCGACTTAGGCGTGGAACTGGCGATTGACGATTTTGGCACCGGTTATTCTTCGCTCAGCTATCTGAAACGCTTCCCGATTCATCGCCTGAAAGTGGACCGCTCGTTTGTGATGCACGTCACTGACAGCAACGACGATGCGGCTATCACTAAAACGATTATCCAACTGGGGCATTCAATCGGCCTGAAAGTCATCGCCGAGGGCGTTGAAACCGAAGCGCAGGTTAAATTCCTGACTGAAAATAACTGCGATGAGTTCCAAGGCTACTTCTTTAGCAAGCCTTTGCCGCCGGCCGAATTCCGCGGCTTTGTCAAAGGTTATTCCGGTATTCGCTAGTCGGTCTTTGTAAGTTTCTTCACAAAATCATGGAAGCCCCGCAAACGGGTGCGCTTCATACGCTCGGCCCCCAAGATGGTGCGCAGCTTGTACATGCTGTCTTCCAAGTCGCGATTGATCAACACATCGTCGTACTTATCGTAGTTCGCGATCTCTTTGCCGGCATTTTGCAGACGCCGCAAGATTACTTCTTCCGTATCGGTCGCACGTGTCCGCAAACGCTGTTCCATCTCGTCAATACTGGGCGGCAGGATAAAGACCGACACCAGATCCGCACGCGCAAAAGCGGCCAATTGTTCAACGCCATTCGTATCCAAATCAAATACGATATCGCGCCCCGATTCCAAAGCCTCCATCACGGGGCCGCGCGGCGTGCCATAGTAGTTGCCTTGATACTTCGTATGCTCGAGCAATTCACGCTCGGCCACCATCTTTTGGAATTGTTCAACACTGTGAAAGAAATAATGTTTGCCGTGTTCTTCCCCCGGGCGCGGGCCGCGCGTCGTTGCCGACACGGACAAGGTAATGTCCGGATCCAGCTCCAGCAGCTTGCGCGTCATCGTCGTTTTGCCCGCCCCCGATGGCGAGGACAATGCCAGCATCAAGCCGCGGCGTTTTAAACCGCCGATATGTTTCAGTTTGGACTCATCAAACTCGGCGACGTGAAATTCACTGGTGCGACGACGTGTGGCCAAGGGGGCTACTCCTGTATATGATTTTCCCTTATCCTAATGGGCGAAAGGTACGGCGTCAAATGGCTAAAAATAAACCAGAAGAAGACTTCCTCTCCCCCCGCTTGCGGGCGGGAGAGGATCAAGGTGAGGGGGGAAACAGAATAAAGCCAAGCTTTTCTTCAATGGACCACCACCCCTCACCCGCTCGCCTGTCTTCGCCTCACGGCTTCAGTGTGGCTCACGACCTCTCCCGCTCTAAAGAGGGGAGAGGTGCATTTACCGTTGCTAAAACCATCCTTATTACCGGAGCATCCAGCGGCCTGGGGGCTGCACTGGCCCGTTGTTACGCCGCACCCGACCAGCACCTTGTGCTCACGGGACGCGATGCCGATCGCCTGGAACGCGTTGCTGCCGAGTGCCGTCGCAAAGGCGCTTCTGTAACAACGCATTGCTGTGATGTTACGGATGCTGCCCCTTTCATCTCGTGGCTGGAAGAGGTCGACCGTCATACTCCGATCGATCTGGTGATTGCCAATGCAGGCATTTCGGCCGGCACCGGTGGCGGCGGAGAAAGCCTTGACCAAGTGAAGAAGATTTTTGCCACCAACATCGATGGGGTTCTCAACAGCGTGCACCCGCTAATAGAACCAATGAAACGCCGTGGACGCGGCCAGATTGCACTTATCAGCTCTATCGCCGGGTTTCGGGGTTCACCCACCGCGCCCGCCTATTCGACATCGAAAGCCGCCGTGCGCGTCTATGGGCAAGCGTTGCGAGGGATGCTGGCACCCCATGGCGTAACAGTCAGCGTGATTTGCCCCGGCTTTATCAAAACGCCGATGACGGATGCAAATGATTTTCCGATGCCACTTAAGATGGAAGCCGACAAAGCCGCACACATCATCCGACGCGATCTGGAACAAGGCCAAGCGCTGATTGTTTTTCCGTTTATGATGGGCGTACTGGCCCGGCTGCAAAACCTACTGCCGGATCGTTTCGTGAATGCATTCTATAACAAATTACCAGCGAAAAAATAACTAAACCGCCATTTTGATTGGGCCGTCGGCGCGGCCATGGATAAACTGGTCCACATAGGCGTTGTCGGATTTATCCAGCCATTCGATCGGGCCTTGCCAGCAAATGCGGCCTTCGTAAATCATGGCGACACGGTCGGCTATTTTACGCACCGAAGCCATGTCGTGCGTAATGGTGAGTGCCGTGGCCCCCAGCTCTTTCACGCAATCTTTGATAAGACCATTGATGACATCCGCCATGATGGGGTCCAGGCCCGTCGTTGGCTCGTCAAAGAAAATAATCTCGGGCTGCGCGGCAATGGCGCGGGCCAGCGCGACGCGCTTTTGCATCCCACCCGATAATTCAGCCGGCAACTTGGTCGCTACATCGGGACCAAGGCCCACCATGCGCAATTTTTCAATTGCCACATCCGGGGCCTGATCGCGCGTCACGCGCTTGGTTTGCAGCAAACCGAAACAGATATTTTCCCATACTTGCAGCGAGTCAAACAATGCACCGCCCTGGAACAACATGCCGAATTTCTTTTGCATTTCCTGGCGGTCACTGGCGGACAAGCCAACCATATTGGTGCCATCGACCAGAATTTGTCCTTTATCGGCGGGAATAAGGCCTAAAATACATTTCAGCATCACGGACTTGCCGCTGCCACTGCCCCCGATAATCACCACCGATTCCTTGGCGTTGATGTCCAAGTTGACGCCGCGCAACACGGCGTTGCGGCCAAAAGTCTTGTGCACATCGGTAAGGCGGATTTTG
>CAYRRF010000039.1:0-1201 GCA_964426595.1 uncultured Bdellovibrionales bacterium
CTTCGACGATCCGAATGCACGCATGCCGATCGTCGAAGAGATCGGAAGAGCGTCGGGTGGGGATGGGGTGGTCAGAGCCGTGTAGGTCTCGGTGGTGCCGACACCGCAAAACGTGATCAAAACAATCTCGGTAGACCCTTCCGTTAAATCCGAAGTGGTGCATTTGGCGGTAGGAAATGTGACCGCTCTGAACATTGTGGATATGACCGGCGCTCCATGGCCCATCGTGGATGTAGCGTTCGGCGGTCAATTCGACGTCAAGCCGCCCGATCCGGGTGGCAGCATCTTGCGCATTACCCCGATGCGTGACTTTGCACGCGGCAACATGGTGATCCGTTTGCTACAGATGACAACGCCGATCACTTTTACGCTGGAAGCGGGTGGTACGGTTGTGAATTACCGTTTTGATGCACGCATCCCGCAATATGGACCGAATGCACGCATGCCGATCGTCGAAGAGGGTGTAAAAACCGTTGCCGGCGATGCGGTCGTCAACAGTATTCTCGAAGGTGTGCCGCCCGAAGGCGCTGAAAAATTAAATGTCGATGGTATTGATCTGCGTACCTCTGCCTATCGTATCAATGGATCGTTGTACGTGCGTACGCCGCTGACATTATTGTCGCCAGCTTGGCGCGGCAGTGCAACCTCTGCCGACGGAATGAATGTGTATGTTTTGGCAGAAGCGCCCATTTTATTATTATCGGACCAAGGGAAACTCACACGGGCACGCTTAAGCGCCGCCAAGGAGTCCAAGGAGTAAACATGGTTGATGAATTACCCCCCTCGCAGGACGATGGTTTTTTCCTTGAGGAAGAAGCTGTATTGGCTGCTGATGCCGAAAATACCGCTGGTGCTACTGTTTCCCCACGACCAGACTTTAAAGAGATCTGGAAGAAAAATCCGTCTTTGAAGATTTTTGCCGGTGTTGCTGCCGCCGCAATTTTGTTGATCTCGTTCATGGTGTTTGGTTCCGGAGAAGAAGCCCCTAAAGCCGAAGAGCAATCCTATGTGCGTCAGGGCAACGAAGTTTCACAGCCCCCCGGAACGGCGGAATTGCCTCCCGCCTATGAGCAAGCGGTACGTGACGCCTCGCAAAAGCGCATTGAAGAAGCTGCGCAAACAGGGGGTAGCGCTTTGCCGACGCCGATTGCGCGTCCTGCAGAACGTGTCGAAGCGCCCGTACAAGTTGAAGAGAAAGACC
>CAYRRF010000039.1:1211-2643 GCA_964426595.1 uncultured Bdellovibrionales bacterium
CCACTTGCAGAATGGCGCCACGAAGCCGAAGTGCGTCGTGCCGAACGTAAAAAAGAGGAAGAGACCAAGCCACCACCCGCGCCAACACCTGCAGTGGTACAGCCTTTACCCGTAGCGCCCTTACTGCAACAAGCGCCTGCGCCTGCGGCTATGACAGCTCCACAACCTGCGCCCCCGCCGCCTCTGCCAACGGGGCCTTCACCGGAGCAGGTCCAAGCCTATGCACAAGGAATGCAGCAGCAATTTCAAACAATTCTTGAAACGCAGGTGCCCAAAGATTCTGTATTAATCAAGATGAGTATTCCGGCGGTACAGGTTGCACAAATGCAAACCAAAGCACCCGATCAAGGTGTGGGTAATAATGGGAACGCCGCAGTCAATAGTTCTGTGGTAAAAAAACCGAAGCCGATTATTACGGCGGGAACAATTGCTTATGCGCAGACGCTTAACGAAGCTAACTCGGATATTCCGGGCCCTATTCTTGCAGAAGTGGCGTCCGGTCCCTTAGCGGGGGGGCGGGCAATCGGCACGTTATCTCTTGCAGACGACAAGCTGGTATTGCAATTTAACCGCGTTATAAAAGACGGAGAGGAATATCCCGTGCAGGCGTTTGCCGTAGATCCAGCAACAACGTTGACGGCGATGGCTACGGATGTAAATCACCATTATTTCACCCGCGTCTTTTTGCCTGCCGCTTCGACATTCGTTTCCAGTTTTGCTCAAGCGGCAACGCGTAAGGACACAACAACCGTTGTATCGAATGGCACGGTTGTCACAGAGACCCAAAACAAATTAGATCCCACAGAACAATTGTACCAAGCAGTTAATGATGCGGGGCAAAAGGTCTCAACCTTTTTCGATCAGGGAGCCAATCGGCCGATCACGGTAAAAATTGCTATTGGTACGCGGATTGGATTGTTGTTCACCGATTCCGTGTATGATCCCGAAGGGCAGGCAACGTTAGCCCAGCAGCAACAGCAATCGATGGGTCAAGCCGTTTTCAATGCAACTCCTATGGGTCAGGCCTATAATATTTATAACAATGCCACATGGGGTTCTGCCCAACAGCCGGCTATTTATCAAATGCCGGCACAACAAGGTACGCAGTTTCTGGCTGCTCCCTGGCAACAACAGACGCAGTCACAACCCGTGGCATCCCCCACGCGCTAATTTAAATGATACGGAGATAGAAGAAAATGCATTCGGATGAGCCTAACCACTATGAAGATTTTGATTCACTGACCGGTGGAAACGATACCTTGGCAGCGGAAAGTTTTGTACCGAGTGCCAGCGAAGATGTCGCGCGCCGCAAGCGTCAAAAAACCTTCTTCACGGTAATGGGTGCCATGGTTGTATTTGGCGCCTTGGGAGGATGGTTTGTCCTGTTTGGCGGTAATAATGCGCCGCCCGTTCCCCCGACCCAACGTCCGAC
>CAYRRF010000039.1:2653-11306 GCA_964426595.1 uncultured Bdellovibrionales bacterium
CAGCGCCTGTTCCAAGTCCACAAGTGCCGCCGACACCAGCGCCCTTGCCACAAAATGTAACACCTGCGGCACCTGTACAGCCTGTTGCTGAAGTGCCGCCACAAGTTGCGTCGACAGCGCCAACTCCTCCAGCACCCGGCGCGCCTCCCGCGATGGATGTGCAAAAAATGATCGATGCTGCTACATATGGCGCGCCTTCAGCGCCTGTGGGTGGAGCGTCTTCGGTACCTGTCACGCCTCCGGTTGCAGCAACTTCTCCCATGCCGACCCCTTCAGCCCCGGCAGTATCCGCTGAAACTCCTGTACCAGCACCCGGCTTGAATACAAATGTATCGTCGGAAGCGGTGCTACCAATGCCCGCACCTGTTGCCGAAGTACCTGTTGCAACACCTGCTGTGCCCGTACCACCGGTTGCAACGTTGCCTCCTGTTTCCGAGACGCCGACATCTGCGCCTGTAGCTGCGCCATCAGCGGCACCAGCAACCCCCGCGGATGCAAGCAAAGCGGTTACTGCTGAAGCGATGGTTCCCCCTCCGCCCGTAGAAGCGCTTAAAGAAACGCCAGCTCCTGCTGTGGACGCAAACGTCAATGAACGTCTGGGCGCCTTGGAAAGCCAATTACAGACGCTGGCCACCGAGATCACAGCGAATAAATCAACTGGCGGAACAGATCCGGCGGTCGCGCAAGCCTTACAGAATTTGACCGCCAAGCTGGATCAAATCACAGCGCAGGTGGATACGATTGAACAGCGCGTCGCTTCTTCTTCAAACGCCGAAATGTCTTCATCGATGCCACAAGAAGCAGCGCCTGTGATTGATAAAGTTATCGACGTACAACAGGAAGAAACACCCGTGAAACCCAAGCCTGTCGTGAAGCGCGCGCCCGTGATTAAGCATGCGGCTGCTAAAAAGCCCACCGCGCCGAAAACGGCTGCGGCATGGGAATTACGTTCGGCACAACCCGGCGTGGCCTGGATCGGCCGTAAAGGGACGGATGAAATGGCGCGCTACGCGGTCGGTGATTCGGTGCCGGGCTTGGGCACGGTTCAATCCGTAACTCCCAATCCAGATGGATCGTGGATCGCTCACACCAGCGGCGGTAGTGTTAAATAAACTAAGCCGCGGCCTTCTTGAGGGTTGCCTGCAAGGTGATGCTGGGCACGCTGGCCAGTGCCTTGGAAACGGGGCAGCCGGTTTTAGCGGCTTCGGCCAGTTCTAGAAATTGAGATTCTGTGATGCGCGGCACATCCGCTTCGCAGGTCAGGACAATGCGCGTGATGCCAAATCCACCTTCAATCTTTTCCAAGCTTACAGCGGCTTGGGTTGCAACATTTGTCGGCGTGAAGCCGGCCTTGGCAAGTTGATTCGAAAAAGCCATCGAGAAGCAGGCGGCATGCGCGGCGGCGATTAATTCTTCGGGATTGGTTCCGGCGGATCCTTCAAAGCGTGATGGAAAGCTGTAATGACCTTTGAAAGTGCCGCTGGCCAACGAAAATTCGCCGGTGCCGGTGGCTAGATCGCCTTGCCATTGTGCGCGTGCTGTGCTGGTGGTCATGTCACATCTCCTTTAGGGGTGAAAAATACATTTCTTCTTTATTCCGCAAGTAGGCGGGAATGTCAAATGCGCCCCCAGCGGCGATGCAGCCATAACCACTGCCCAGGGTGTCGTGTAATAAAATCACCCAGACGCTCGTTCATTTGCTGCGTCAGGTCAGCAACCTGTTCTTCGAAACGTAGTGTGTCACGCGTGTGAAGAGGGCTTTGGATATCGACATGCATGTGAAAACCGCGTTCCCGATGAATGCACACGGGCAATAATACAGCGCCGGTTTTTAAAGCAAGAATGGCTGGTGCCGAAGCAGTCATGGCCGGCTTCCCCAAAAGCGGCGATTCGATCCCCCCATTCATTTTTTGATCGACAAGTAACCCCACCGACTGACCTTTGCGCAATGCCTGTAGTAACCCACGACCGCCTTCAGGTCCTTTGGCAAGCAAGGAGTGTGCAGAATGGCGGCGAATATAGCGTACCAGCCAGTCGGCATACGGATTATTGGGTTGACGATAGATCACTGTCAGTGGCGTGTCTAAGCGTTCCATTGCAACACCGGGTCCAACTTCCCAATTCGCAAAATGGCCGGTGAGAAAGATCACGGGCTTGCCAGCGGCCTTTGCCGCTTGCACATGCTCGCTGCCGGAAATCGTTGTTGTCGGGCTGTGGAGAATAGCGCGCAAATGCGGGGCTTCGGCGGCATTACGCCCCAGATTGTCCCACATCTCACGGACGATCGCCCGGCGTTGCTCAAGGGTTGTTTCCGGCCAGACATAGGCAATATTTTTTTCGGCGCGGCGTGTAATGCCCCACAAAGGACCCAACGTGCGTCCCAGCCATCCGCCCACAGCAGAGGCTATGCGAAAAGGCAGGCACGCGAACAGACCGTAAAAGAAGAAAACGGGTATTGATTGCGCCACATGGTGAAAATGGCGAAGAGCCGGGTGCTTGTCGCGGCTTTTCATTACAAAACACCTTTTTGCCGCATCAGCTCGGTAATGCCGATTTCATTTTCCCAATGCAGCTCGATATCCAGGACATCGACCATGCCTTGATAGCGCGGTGGCAGGCGTACCCAGTCTTTACGTGTCGTAACCAACGGGATATTGGCTTTTTGCGATTTGTCCACCAGCGCGTGCAGATCCTTTTCTTTGTAAAAGTAATGATCGGGAAATGCCATGCGGTCGAATAAAATCGCACCGTGTTGTTCCAGCGTTCCAAAAAATTTCTCCGGATGTCCGATACCGGCAAATGCAATCACCGGCAGGCCTTTAAAAAGCTTTGGAACTTTAGGGACAATAGTTGCATGAAAAATCGGCACCGCGAAATGGTACGTGCCTGCCAAATCATGCAGGTCATCGCCCAGAATAAGAAGGGCGTCGCTGCGTTTGATGGCACTGTCGACGGGCTCGCGCAAGGGGCCTGCCGGAAAAACGCGGCCATTGCCAAAAGGATGCGCGCCATCCACGACCAGGAACGAAAGATCTTTTTTCAGACCGGGATTTTGCAATCCGTCATCCATGATAATATGTGTGATCTTGGAATTTTGTTCGATCATACGCGCGCCGGCAACGCGGTCACGCGCCAGCATGGTCGGCGCATAGCCAATATGCAGCAACGCTTCATCGCCGACCTGTTGCGGCGTTTGGCCGGTAACCCACGTGGGGCCGCGCAACGTGCCGCCATAACCGCGCAGCATGATGGCGGGCTCGCGATTCATCTCGAGAAGAAGCTGGGCGAGGGCATGAACAACGGGCGTCTTGCCGCTGCCGCCCATCGTGACATTGCCGACGCAAATCACCGGCAACAACGACGTATAGCTCGGCTTGGCTTCAATCTGAAACTGTGAAAAAAAGCGATAGATGCGGGAAGCGGTCTCTATGACGGGCGGAACCGGTTGGGAAGGGTCATACCAATAAGGCGGGGGGCGCATCATGAGGTCACCAGCTGGGCAATGATTTCATCGGCAAAAGCATCGATAACCGCGACATTTTGCGTGGCCAGATCGCGCGCTGCTGCTTGCATGGCGGCCAAGGCCTCGGCGTGCGTGCGCAGATAAACCAGAGTCTCGATCAATTGTTCCGTGTTCGTCACGCGTTGAGCGGCTTGCGCATCTTCCAGCGCCTTGCACAGCTCGGGAAAGTTGAACATGTGCGGCCCATACACAACAGCCGTGCCGAAATGAACGCCTTCGATCGGGTTTTGTCCGCCGTGCGGAACAAAAGAACCGCCGATAACCGCCAGCGGTGCCAGCGCGTAGCACAAACCCATTTCGCCGACCGTATCGGCCAGATACACATCGGTGGCGGCACCGGGTATCTCCTGTAAAGAGCGCGAGGCGACGCTGCAGTGGCGGGCGTGTAACGCCTCGCGGATAAAGGGGCCGCGTTGCGGTTGACGCGGAACCCAATAAATCAATGTTCCCGGCAAACGCTGGCGCAGCTGTTGGACGGTGTCCAGAAAAAGCGCTTCTTCGTCTTCGTGTGTGCTAATAAGACCGATGCAGGCACGTGTACCAATCGCCTGACGTAAAGAGTCGAGTGCTGCGGGCTCGACGGGCAAAGGCTTGGCACCGAATTTCAACGAGCCGATATAGCGTACCTGTTGGCCGCCCAACGATTCAAAGATGGGGCGATAGTCACGCGCACCGACCAGAATAAAACGAAAGCTGGACAGCATATCGCGGGCCAGGCTTTTAGCCAGTTGCCAGCGTTTGGCCGTTTTGGGTCGCATGCGCGCATTCAGCAAAGCGGCGGGCAAGCGGCGTTGTTTAATCTGCGCCAGAAAATTAGGCCACAATTCCGATTCCAGCCACAAGACAGCATCGGGGCGCCAGTGCTCCAGAAATTTTTGCACCCACACCGGATGATCCCACGGAATAAATTGGTGGGTGATAAAAGGCGGTAGGCGCTGACTCAGAATTTTCGCCGACGTCAGGGTGTTGGTCGTTAAAACAAAATGCCAGTCAGGCAGGCGTGTGTGTAATGTTGTCAACAAAGGCAGGACGGAAAGAGATTCGCCAATGCTGGCGCCGTGGCACCACAGTATGCGGCCCGCGGGACGGGGCACCGAGCCCTCACCAAAACGCTCGTGAAAACGCTTGGCGTCTTCTTTGCCGCGCTGCAGACGCCGCGTCGTCATAACGCGAAGACCCGGTCCGGACAAGGCTGTTAGAAAGCGATAAAGTGAATAAAGCATGCAAGATACTATAGATGAATCGGCGCAACCTTGCTAGGCTTGGCCCATGACAAAATGCTGGGTTTTAACCGAAGGAATGGCCGGGACGCAAAATCAATGTGTCGCTCTGGCGCATGCCGCCGGCTTGGATCCTGAGATTAAAACCATTCGCCTGCGCCAGCCCTGGAAATGGGTGACGCCGTGGTTGCGCGGGTTTTCGACTAATGCATTGGTGGCGGGCAGTTCGACCCTTGCGCCGCCCTGGCCGGATGTTTTGATTGCCTCGGGACGCAAAGCGATTGCCCCCGCTTTGTGGGTAAAAAAACAATCTAAAGGCAAAACAAAGTTGATCGTGGTGCAAAGCCCGGTGATTAAAAGTAAAGCTTTTGATCTGGTGATCGTGCCGCGCCATGATGTGTACCGTGCGTCCAATGCGATGGAGATAATGGGCGCCTTGTCCGGGATAACGCGTACACAACTGGACGCAGCCCATGAAGAATGGCGCAACCGATTTGAGCCCTTGCCATCCCCGCGTGTCGCTGTGTTGATCGGCGGCGACAGCCGCACGCACAAGATGACAGCGCAAGTAACCGAGCGGCTGGCCGCACAACTGCAGGGGCTGCTGCAACAAGGCGCAAGTGTGATGATCACCTGTTCCCGTCGCACAAAGCCGTCACAAAAAGATTTTTTATACGCAGCACTGGCCGCGCATCCGCACTGTTTTTTCTGGGACGGGCAGGGGAATAACCCCTATCACGGACTCTTGGCCTGGGCTGATAGCATCGTGGTAAGTGAAGATTCGGTCTCGATGGCGTGTGAGGCGATAAGTACGGGAAAACCCGTCTATATTGCGCAGCTCGAAGGGGGCTCGAAACGCTTTACGCGTTTTCATACGCACCTCATAGAGTCGGGCTTTGCGCGCTGGTTTGAAGGAAAGATTGCACCGTTTGCGTATACGCCCCCCGATGACATTCAGCGTGCGGCTAAAGCTGTGCGGGAAATAATACGCTAGATACTAAAGATATAATCGTTGCCGCTAGGCTGTGGCTTTGGTTTTAAGTTTTTATGCCAGTCCATAAGATCGGCTTTGATAGCATCCAGCTTTTTAAAAGTAATCAGGTTACCCTTTTTATCGCGTAGCCGATTTTCTACGATGCAGTCCGCAAGATCGGGCTCTGTAAGGACCAGTTTTTGATCTTCGAATGTATGATCGAAAACGAAACCACACTCCCCGCTCTTATCCAGCCAGGTATGTTTGTTTTGAATGAATGTACCCAATCGCGCCGTGTTTGTGGTGCTCACATTTTTTAGATTTTGTATTTCATCCTCTCCGTCAACAACAAGCTGCAGATCGGTAAGGCCGAACTTAAAGTGATAGCGGTAGCGGGGGTGTCCTAGAAACATAGTTAATTATTATGGCATACCGAGTCGGATTTTGTCAAGGCCTTGGCCATTAACCCTTGACTTTTGGCCCGATTCGGCCTATAAGGGGACCACATTATTAATCACCTTTGTTAAGGTGAGCCCCAAAAGGGCTCGCCTTTTTTGTTACCAAGAGTCCGGACATGACGCCGTTTGAAGCCCGCCTGTCGAATTTGATCGAACCCTCGCTGCAAGGTCTGGGGTACGAGCTGGTGCGCGTGCAAATGAACGGGACCCAGCGCAAGACGCTGCAGATCATGGCTGAGCGCCTGGATCACCGGGCGATGACGCTGGATGATTGCGAAACGATCAGCGAGACGCTGTCGGCGCTGCTGGATGTGCATGACCCGATCAAGGAGCGCTATGCCTTGGAAGTCAGCAGCCCCGGTATCGATCGCCCTTTGATGAAGCCGGCGGATTTTGCCCGCTTTATCGGGTTCGAAGCCAAGATCGATTTGAAAGAGCTGACCGAGGGCCGTCGCCATCTCAAAGGCACCCTGCAACAGGCGGATGCCGAAACCGTTACCATTTTGCTGGAAGGCGATAAAGATCGCGTGGCTGTTACCACGCCTTTTGCCGCTATCCTGCGCGCCAAACTGGTGCTGACCGATGCGCTGATTGCCGCGCATCTGAAGGCCCAACAACAAGCTGAACCACTCAACCACGAAGCCCAACAGGTGTAACATGGAAATTTTACAAGTCGCTGAAGCCGTCGCCCGCGAAAAAAATATTGACCGTGAAGAGGTCGTGCAAGCGATGGAAGAGGCCATTCAAAAAGCCGCGCGCAGCAAATACGGCATGGAAAACGATATCCGCGCCAAGATTAACCGCGGCAACGGCATGATCACGCTGCACCGTTACCGGGAAGTGGTCGAAACACCGGATCTGGTTGAATCCGAGTCGCGCCAATTAACGCTGGCGCAAGCGCAGAAGATAAAGAAAGACGTCGCTGTCGGCGATTTTCTGGTTGATGATCTGCCGCCCTTAGATTTCGGCCGGGTCGCTGCGCAAACCGCTAAACAGGTGATCAATCAAAAAGTTCGCGATGCGGTACGTGTCCGCGAATATGAAGAATATAAAGACCGTACGGGCGATATCGTCAACGGGACGGTCAAGCGTATTGATTTCGGCAACATCACGGTGGAACTGGGTCGTGCCGAAGCCGTTATCCGCCGCGAAGAAACTATTCCGCGCGAGCGCCTGAAGCTGGGCGATCGTGTCCGCGCCTATGTCTTGGACGTACGTCGTGAATTGCGCGGCCCGCAAATTTTCCTCAGCCGCACGCATCCAGAATTCATGGCGAAACTGTTTAAACAGGAAGTGCCGGAAATTTATGATGGCAATATCCAGATCATGGCCGTAGCGCGTGATCCAGGATCCCGTGCGAAAATTGCTGTCTATGCCCGCGAATCCAGTGTCGATCCGGTCGGCGCCTGCGTCGGTGTACGTGGTGCGCGCGTCCAGGCCGTCGTGCAGGAACTGCAAGGTGAAAAAGTGGATATCGTGCCCTGGTCGCCCGATATGGCGACGTTCATTGTTAACGCGCTGGCTCCGGCTGCCGTTTCCAAAGTTGTCATGGACGAAGAAGAGCGCCGCATCGATGTGGTTGTGCCGGAAGACCAGCTGAGTCTGGCCATCGGCCGCCGCGGTCAAAACGTGCGTCTGGCTTCGATGTTGACCGGCTGGAACATCGATATCATGAACGAAGAAGAGCAAGAGAAAAAACGCGCTGCAATCACCAAACAACGTACCGACATGTTCATGGCGGCGTTGGATGTCGATGATGTTCTGGCGCACTTGCTGGTAGTCGAAGGTTTCACGTCGGTGGATGATCTGGCGTATATCGAATTTGACGAACTGGTCAGCATCGAAGGATTTGATGAAAATATTGCCCGCGAATTGCAAGACCGCGCCCTGGCCTTCTGCCAGAAACGCGATCAGGAGTTGCAGCAAAAAATTCAGAAACTGGGTATTGCCGACGATCTGTTGAATTTCGAAGGTCTGGCCTTGGAGCAAGTTGTCACCTTGGGTGAAAACGGCGTCAAAACCGTTAACGATTTGGCGGATTTGGCCGGTGACGAGCTGGTGGAAATCCTGGGCGAAGGTGTGATGAAGCAACATACGGCGGATCAATTGATTATGCGTGCCCGCGAAAGCTGGTTTGCAGACGAAACGCCTACAACGGACGATAGCCAAGCCGCCTAAAATAAGGGAGAACATAGGCATGACGGATAAAAACGACACCAAAGACGACAAAAAGCCTCTTTCGGGCGGGACGCTCAGCGTTCGCCGTCCCGTAGAAGGGGGAAGTCGCATCAAGCAGAGCTTCTCGGGCGGTGTCACAAAATCCGTTTCAGTCGAGGTGGCGCGCCGCCGTGTGCTGAAGCCGGGTGAAACCGCACCGCCAGGCAGTGGTGTTCCGACCAGTGATGTCGATGCGCGCCGTTTGGAAGCGTTGAAGAATGTCGGTAAAGAGCCGCCGAAACGGACACTGGCCTTTACACCC
>CAYRRF010000039.1:11316-11596 GCA_964426595.1 uncultured Bdellovibrionales bacterium
GCGCAAAAAGAGCGCCGGACCCTGACGCCCGACGAGTTGCGCGCCCGCGAGCTGGCGGAATTGGAAACGATTGAAACCGAAGAATCGAAAAAACGCACCGAAGCTGAAAAGCGTCTGCAGAGCCTGTCGCCGCAACGTCCCGCGTCATCGCCTTCGACGAATACATCGGCACGTCCTGCTGGAAATGTGCGCGGCGCCGCCTTGCTGGGCCGTCGCGATGATGACGAGAGCAATCGCCGTTCGCGCCGTTCGCGCGACGATGAAGAAGATCGTCGTTTGG
>CAYRRF010000039.1:11606-12080 GCA_964426595.1 uncultured Bdellovibrionales bacterium
TGACCGTTACGCAAGCTTTGAGCGGCGATCCCGAGATCGAGCGTGGCCGTTCGGTCGCATCCTTCCGTCGCAAGCAGGAAAAGAAAAACCGCAGCCTGATTCAAGAAACGCGCGAGAAAATTACACGGGAAGTGACCTTGCCGGAATTTATCACCGTGCAGGAGCTGGCTAACCGTATGGCCGAGCGCTCGGGCGATGTGGTCAAAGCGCTGATGAAAATGGGCATGATGGTCACCATCACGCAAAGCATTGATGCCGATACAGCCGAGCTGGTGGCAACGGAAATGGGCCACACGGTCAAACGTGTATCCGAGTCCGATATCGAAGAAGGTTTGAACACGACCAAAGATACGGCCGAGCAGTTACAATTGCGGCCCCCCGTCGTTACGATCATGGGGCACGTCGATCACGGGAAAACCTCGCTGCTGGATGCAATCCGCAAGACCGATGTCGTATCGGGCGAAGCGGGTGGGA
>CAYRRF010000040.1:0-9063 GCA_964426595.1 uncultured Bdellovibrionales bacterium
AACCTGCTGGACCCAAGCGGCTTTTTATATGGCGCCGTGGACCAGCGTTTTGCAAAAAGCTTTTGCCTTCTTAAAGTGAATCTGCTGGAAGGCGATCTGAGCAAAGAGCATCACCAGATGCTCGAGAATTATTTATTGCAGCCGGATGATCTCAACGCGCATGACTTTCATCCCAGCACGGATGAAATGCGGCGGATTGACTAGAACGCCATTAAAAAACCCCGCCGCAGCGGGGTTTTTCATGCAATCTCTATTATTTAATGTTCCACATCTTCCCATACTTTGCGTTTCGCCGCATACATGATCAGGGCAAAAACAGCTAGGAAGAAGATCACCTTGATCCCTGTTTGCTTGCGCACTTCCAGCTTCGGCTCGGCGGCCCACATCAGGAAATTCGTAACATCCCACGCCATTTGATCAACGCTGGCTTGTGGCGCACCGGCGGAGTAAGCAACTTGCCCATCCGAAACCAGTGGCTTAGGCATGGCAATTTGATGTCCCGGAAAATATTTGTTGTAGTGCATGTTTGGTCCCAGCGTCATATCGGCTGGCGCATCGCTATATCCCGTCAACAACGAAAAGATATAGTTCGGACCGTTGTGGCGGGCCTTGGCGATCAAGGACAGATCCGGCGGGTAAGCACCGTTATTCGCCGCACGCGCCGCTTTTTCATTCGCAAAAGGTGCTTTGAAATGATCGCTTGGAAGACCGGGGCGTTCAAACATATCACCCTGATCGTTCGGACCGTCCACTACCGTGATCTCGGAAGCCAGTGCTTTGACTTGCGCTTCATTCAAGCCTATATCCATTAAATTACGATAGGCCAGATGATGCATGCTGTGGCAGGCCGAGCAGACTTGTTTATAGACCAGATAGCCGCGCTGGACGGCTGCGCGGTCATACGTGCCTGTAAAGCCTTCGAACGTCCAATATTGCTCTTTCGGACGTTCGGCTTCATTAGCCTGCGCCGAAGCCATTGGCAGGATCAGGAACAGCGCCATGACAATCGCACCGGCTTTTTTCTTGGCTTTTGCCAATACCGCTTCGTGAATCGATGGGGGCAAGGCCGGGCGCGGCTCGATCTTGGCAAAAACGACCGGGAATACCAGGAAATGCACAAAGTAATAGACGCCCGCTGCGCGCGCGACCCACAACCATGGCAATCCGGTATCATGTCCGAACAACGACACATTCGCGTCAGCCGGATTATAACCGGCACAGCCCAACAGGATAAACGCAATCACCAGCACATACATGCTGTAGCGCCAATAGGGACGGAACACTGCGCTGCGTATCGGCGAGCGATCCATCCACGGCAAAATGAACAGAACAGCAATCGCTCCGAACATACCCAACACACCCCCCAGCTTCGCGCTGAGCAGATTGATGTGTGTGAACGGAATATTGATCTCGGGCACTGCGCGCAAGATCGCATAGAACGGCAGGAAGTACCATTCGGGCACAATGTGCGGTGGCGTCTGCATCGGATTGGCCGGGATATAGTTATCCGGATGACCCAATACGTTCGGCGCAAAGAACACAAAGAACATGTACAGGATCAAAAAGACCACCAGACCAAAGCTGTCTTTGGTTGTGTAATACGGGTGGAATGGAATCGTGTCTTTTTTCGTTTGCGGTTCAATCCCCAGCGGATTGTTCGAACCCGTTACGTGCAACGCCCAGACGTGCAGGAACACCACGGCGCAGATGACGAACGGCAGAACAAAGTGAAACGCAAAGAAACGGTTGAGTGTCGGGTTATCGACCGAGAAGCCGCCCCACAGCCAGGTGACGATGCTTTTACCCACCAGCGGCAAGGCCGAGAACAGGTTGGTAATCACGGTTGCGCCCCAGAAGCTCATCTGGCCCCACGGCAACACATAGCCCATGAACGCCGTTGCCATCAGCAATAACAGGATGACAACGCCCAAGATCCACAGCAATTCGCGAGGCTTTTTATACGAACCGTAATACAAGCCGCGGTAAATATGGACGTAGGTGACCAAAAAGAACATCGAGGCCCCGTTGGCGTGCAGGTAACGCATAAACCAGCCCCAGTTGACATCGCGCATGATGCGCTCGACCGAGTCAAAGGCAATCGCCGTGTTAGCCGCATAGTTCATGGCCAGGAACAATCCCGACAGGATCATCGTCACCAGCACGAACATGGCCAACGCACCGAAGTTCCAAAAATAATTGAAATTCTTTGGGGTCGGAAATGTTCCGTACTCGTTCTTCATCATGGTAAAGATCGGCATACGTTCGTCGATCCATGACACAACAGGGTTATTGAATTTTGCGCGCTCTGTGCTGGCCATCGTTTATTATCCTATTTTGACTTTGGTATCGGAAAGGAATGTGTAGGTCGGAACTTCCAGGTTTTTGGGTGCCGGACCTTTGCGAATACGTCCCGACGTATCATAGTGCGAACCATGACAGGGGCAGAACCAGCCCTTGTAATCCCCGCGCGGATCGGTGGATTTTTGACCCAACGGCACGCATCCCAAATGGGTACACACGCCGACAAGGATCAACCATTCGGGTTTTTGCGCACGATCTTTATCTGTTTGCGGGTCGCGTAAATCGTCCATGCTGACTTTTTCGGCTTCAGCGATTTCTTCCGGCGTGCGGCGGCGAATAAAGACAGGTTTGCCGCGCCAGGTGATTGTTACGGATTGACCGACTTCGATGCCTGCAAGGCTGACCTCGGTCGAGGCAAGGGCCAGCGTATCGGCCGCCGGGTTCATGCTGTGCACAAAAGGCCACAACGCTGAACCAACGCCGACGGTGCCCATTGCGGCAGCGGTCAAATATAAAAAGTCACGTCGTGTCGGTTGATTATTATTGGTGTTATCTGTCATCAGAGACTCACTAGAGAATGGCTTCGAAAGGCCCTTTATAGGCCACGCGAGTTAAGCTAATATTAGAAACCCGCGATGGCAAGGGCGGAAATACGCTTTTTTCACCCTTCCCTCGCTTCAAATACAGACAAATGCAGTACTTTTTCCAGAGCTCCGATGCGCCTTTGCCTCTTCCAGCCCGATATTCCGCAAAATACAGGCGCCGCCATCCGCCTGACCGCCGGCTTTGGCGTGGGGTTGGATATCATTGAGCCCTGCGGCTTCCCAATCGATGACGCCCGTCTCAAGCGCGTGGCGATGGATTACGATGCCGCCGCCGAGATAAAACGGCATACAGATTGGGAATCATTTTTAGACTCCCTCTCCCCTTGCGGGAGAGGGATAAGCGAAGCGCAGGGAGAGGGGGGCTCTCAAAATCCCGCCCCCCCTCTCCTCGTTGCTGACGCAACGTGTCCTCTCCCGCAAGGGGAGAGGAAGGAAAGGCCCCGCCTTATCCTGCTGACGACCAAGGCCGACCTGCCCTACCATCACTTCGCCTTCCAGCCCGACGATATTTTGATGGTCGGGCGCGAGAGCAGCGGCGTGCCGGACTTTGTCCATGCCGCCTGTGATGCGCGCGTCCTTATTCCGATTAAAACCCGCAGCTTTAACGTCATCGTCGCCGCCGGCATTGTACTGGCCGAAGGGTTGCGACAAAATAACCTTCTAGGAGCCCGTCCATGAATCGCATTACCTCTTTTATATCTATTCTGGTTGTGGCGGCTTTGGCCGGCTATTTCGGGGCCGCGTTGCACCCAGCGAAGACCGCAGCCGAAAAGAAAGAAAACGCCTATGAGCACGTGTTACGCACCGGCGTTTTGCGTTGCGGGTATTACGTGTTCCCCCCTGCTCTCAGCATCGATGCCAACACAAAAGAAAAAACAGGCTTTGCCGTTGACATGACGAATGAAATCGCCAGCCGCCTGCACCTCAAAGTGGAATGGACCGAAGAAGTGACCTTTGGCACCATGATGGAATCCTTACGCCTCAATCATTTTGATGCGATATGCACCCCCGTTTGGATTAATGCCGCGCAAGGCCGCGTAGCGGAATATACCCGCGATTTATTCTATGCCCCCACAATTGCCTTGGTACGCGCCGATGACACACGATTTGATAACGACTTGAACGGTGTTAACACGCCCACTATTACACTGGCGACGATGGATGGCGATACAAGCGCCGCTATTGCCACCGGCGATTTTCCACAAGCCAAGACCTTGAGTATCCCCAACAATTCGGCATTGGCACAGCTTTTCATGAATGTCGCCGATAAAAAAGCCGACATGACTTTTACCGATAAGAATGCCTATGCACAGTATGCGCAGACCAATCCCGGTAAATTAAAAATAGCGGCCAATGCCGCACCCGTACGCGTATTCCCTTTCGCCTACGCCGTCGGCAAGGGGCAATTTGAACTTTTAAGCCTGTTAAATTATACCCTGACCGAGATGCTCTATGCGGGACAGATCGAACGTATTGTCCGCAAGCACGAGCTTTTCCCCAACAGCTACCTTTATATCAATACCCCCTATCGCTCGCCTTAAGGCAGACGCAGGGCCGTTGTAATCCAGCCCTAGAATATGACGGGGCTATCAATATAGCGGTAAGGTTCGACTTTGATAATCTCTTGTTTATCATCAAGGAAACAAGACAGCATATAACCATTATCCATGAATATCATTAAGTCAGGATGATTTTGTGCAAGTGCCGTAACTTCAGAACTGGATAATCTATCTCCCTTGTCTTCGGACACTTTGGTATATTTCTTATCTGAGGGACAGAGCGCTGTGACAATCATGCTCTCTCGAGTATCCTTTTGAACTACAACCTGTTTATCGATAGAAAAATCAAGTGTTAGAGTATCTGGTTTGTCACTGTAAACTTTTACCCCGCCACTATTGATGCGATAACAATCCACCCATGTACCTTCCGTATGAAATAAATGCGGTAAATGAAAATCTTTGCGCAACCCAAAAGCCAAAAGTTGATAAGTTTTTACTGTCGCTGGGTACTGCGTATGTTCTTCAAGTGTTTTTTTAATTAGAGGATTTCTTAAAAATCCGATGTCGTCCTCCGGCATATCATCCTCGATAAAGGCTAGAATTCATTTTCACGACTGAGCATAATTCTATATAAATATGATATTTTGTCAATTGTTCATTTCCCTTTGCGATCCCTTTACCCTTTGGCATTAATCTGGCAAAACAGGTATCGCGTGGGCCTGTAGCTCAGTTGGTTAGAGCCGGCCGCTCATAACGGTCTGGTCGCCAGTTCAAGTCTGGCCGGGCCCACCATTTATTTACACAGGAGATATCTAATGTTAACTAAACCTGCATATCTACTTATCAAGAAACAACCTCCTAAAAGCCCAACAGAAACGGAAAGTTACTCTTGTCGAATAGGTAACCTCTCTGCTAGTGCTTTAGATATAAAATTAGCCCTTGAACATTTGCGTGCAGCCATTAGCACGATGACCACAAATGTTGGTCAACCAGCATTTTATCAAACAGATATCAAACCAAAGTTTGACGAAGGCACCGTAGCAATTTATTATTTACCTGAAGGAATGTTGCGCTGGATTATCACACCAATAAATGATAACAACACTTGTAAGCACATTGAAGGGGATGATGTACTAAACCAACAAAGTCTAAATTAAAAAGCCCCCGAAGGGGCTTTTTGTTATTTGATATCAAATGACTTGCTCGGCGCATAGAAGGTTGAATTATATTCTTTACGATATTTGTCTACCAACGCGCCAATTACGCCGTCATTCGTCAACTGCATGATCGAAGTGTCAATCATATTCTTCAATTGAAACTCGCCGCGCTTGACTGCAATAGTTTCGCCGTAATAGCGTACCGGACCGATGCCAGCCACTTGCCGCAAAGCATCCGGATTATTTTTCATGAAATCATTTACCATGCTAACATCTGAAAATACTATATCTGCTTTTTTAGACACTAGCTGTAACAAAATTTCACTGCCAGAAGCCGTTTGTGCTAACATAGCTTGTGTTGCGTTTGGCAATTTCTCTTTGGACAAATCCTGACTGTAATCGCCATCAATACCCGACACTTTGATCTCTTTTTTGTCGGCTTTGCTTAAATCGCCATCAAAGCGTTTATCATCCTTACGCACATAAGCAAAAGCTACATTATAGAACGTTGGCAAAGAAAGTGTCAGGTTTTGCGTACGTCCTGGGCTGGGCCAAACGGTTGCGCACATCACATCGAATTTATTTGTATTGAGGGCAGCCACCACGTCACCGACCCCGACTTCGGCAACCCAATCGATTTTCAAGCCAAGATTTTTTCCGATCGCTTCCATGATATCATAGTTGATGCCAGACAATTTCCCCGTGTTCGGATCTTTGGCAATATATGGCGGCCAGGTGAAATAACCACAGCGGATCGTCCCTGTTTTCAATACACGCTCCAAGGTCGTGCCTTCCATTGTCTGGATAGACTGGTCAGCCCATGCGCTTGCACTAAATAAAAGAAGGGCGGCGCAAAGGGTGGTTTTTAAAAACGTCAATTTCATGTATATCTCCTATGGGTTGAATTATGACCATAATAACACGTTTTTATTTATTTTAAACCTATTTATTTATGCTTTATATATAATATACAGTTAAATTCTATTCGGGAGCCTTAAAATGATCACCGCAGAACAAATTCGCGCCGCCCGCGCCCTGCTGAACTGGAAACAATCGGATCTTGCCCGCGAGTCAAGTATTTCGTTGCCTAGCATCAATAATATCGAACGCAATATCGGCTCGCCGCGCCTCGACACGTTGTACGCTATTAAATCCGCATTGGAAAAAGGTGGGGTCGAGTTTATCGGCCAACAAGGTGTCAAGAAACATTCCGAATTCTTTGCCATGGACGAGTTTCAGGGCGATGATTTTATCAAACAGCTTTATGATGATTTTCTAGCACAGATGCATGGGCCCAATGATATCGTCCTAATGAGTGGCATTGATGATCGTAAATTCCCCGAATATGCGCCGGATCAAACCGTGCGCTACTACGAACATTACATGAAAACCAAATTTAAAGAAAAAGTCTTACTCCGTGAAGGCGACGACTATTATCTTTCCGATCCCATCGGTTACCGCTGGATTGCTCCGGAATTGCTGGGACAAATTCCCTATTGGGTATACAAAGATCGGCTGGTGATGATCATGTGGGAGGCCAAGCGCGTGATCCTGATCCGCAGTCAATCAATTGCCGATACGTTTCGCAAACAGTTCGAATATCTGTGGGACATGGCCAAGCCCGTCCCGCCGAATGCTAAGAACCGGCTGGACGATCCGATTTACCGCGAAAAAGTTCGC
Organism: uncultured Bdellovibrionales bacterium; assembly: GCA_964426595.1. Taxonomy (GTDB): domain Bacteria; phylum Pseudomonadota; class Alphaproteobacteria; order Micavibrionales; family SZUA-601; genus JAQGJA01. The sequence goes on from CAYRRF010000040.1 coordinate 7,243, forward strand.
AAGTCCAAACCGAAGAAATGATCTGGTGTGTAACCTCTCCCGTTGGGAGAGGTCGGCCCTGCGCAGCATGGGACGGGTGAGGGCATACAATTAAAGATGTCATCTTGTTTCTTGCCCTCACCCCAACCCTCTCCCGATGGGAGAGGGAGAAAAAATTTTCTCTCACTCGTCATTCCCGCGTAAGCGGGAATCCATACGCGTCACACGACTGGACCCTCGCCTGCGCGGGGGCGACGATAAAGGGGGCTTTGAATTAGAACAAAATAAAAAACCCGACCTTTTGAGGGGCCGGGTTTTTGCACCTGTACACACGGGCACAGGCGGGACGAAAGCTTTTACGCCGCTTCGGTCAGAATGCTTTGCAGTTTTTCTGCAGCTTTTTCTTCCGTGATATTCTCAATGGCGGCATATTCGGATGCCAAACGCTCCAACGCTTGTTGGAACACCTGACGCTCGGAATAAGAATGCTCAGTACTGGTTACGTTGCGCTTCAAATCACGCAAAACCTCGGCCACTTGTACGGGATTGCCCGAGTTGATCTTGGCTTCGTATTCTTGCGCACGGCGCGACCACATGACACGGCGGATACGCGCGCGTCCTTTCATCGTCTGAAACACTTCGCCCAGTTTGTCCTTGGCGGTCAGACGACGCAGGCCTGAAGTTGCCACTTTTTGCAGCGGCAGCTTCAGGCGCATGCGGTCTTTCTCAAACGTGATGGTGTACAGAGTAACCTCTACCCCGGCCACGTTCAGTTTCTCGACCCCTTCCACACGGCCAACGCCATGGGCGGGATAAACGACTTTGTCACCGGCTTTATAGGTGACGGGCGCGACAACGGCGGCGCCATTGGTATTGGCAGCGGCTTTGGCCGGCGCTTTGTTCAACGCTTTGGCGGTCTGTTGCACCGGCGGCTCACGATGGGCCAGCTTGGTTACTTTGACCGGCTTTTGCGACATGTTGGCCGCTTGCGGTTTTTTCATCGCAGCGGTAACGACCTTGACAGGCGACTTGACGGCTTTGGCCGACGCTTTTGCCACAGGCTTGGCCATCGGTTTCTTGGCTACAGGCTTTTTCGTCGCGGCTTTGGCTGGCACTGGTTTCTTTTTGGCATTCTTCTTCGCTACAGTTTTGCTCGGCATTGGGGATGTCCTAACTACGGGTTATACGCGATTATGATTCTTATATTCGGCTTATGAAAACAATAAAATTGTATCTAACTCATTGTTTTTATTCCGAAAACAAAAATGAGTATACCCTATTTTTAGGGAAAAAGCAAGAAAAAAATGAAAGGATTTATTAACGCCTAGCGGATCAGTCGCCCGCCCCGGGATTTGGCGAGAAATAGGTCGCGAACTTATCCTCGATATCCTTGTACTTGTCCGCCTCGGGCAAAGCCGGCTTTTTGCGCGTAATCACGGGCCATTTGGTGCTGTACTCGCGATTAAGGCTCAACCATTTCTCGGCCTTCTTGTCCGTATCTGGTAAAATAGCACCCGCCGGACACTCCGGTTCACAGACACCGCAATCAATGCATTCATCCGGATGGATGACCAGCATGTTTTCGCCTTCGTAAAAACAATCTACGGGACATACTTCGATACAGTCACCATATTTGCACATGATGCAGGCTTCGGTCACGATATAGGTCATTGCAACACTCACAGAACAAGTTATTCTAGACCCCATGTTAACATGGATTACCGGCGCTTCAAGTGGGATCGGCCGTGCTCTGGCCCTGGAAATGGCCGCGCGCGGGCATATCGTTTTGGCCAGCGCCGTTATGTGGAAACCTTCAGCGCTTATGCGCGCCAGTTTTTAGAC
>CAYRRF010000040.1:9073-11995 GCA_964426595.1 uncultured Bdellovibrionales bacterium
GCCGCGAAGAGGAACTCAACGCGCTGGCGGCCGAAGATAATCGGATTATTCCCCTGCCCCTCGATGTGACCGACTTTGACGCGTGTAAAAAACTGATCAAAAAAGCGGAAAAAAAATATGGACCGATTGAAATCGCCATTTTGAATGCCGGTGTTTTCGAGTCCGATCCCATCGTCAAGCTGGACCGCTCGGCGATTGACCGTCATTTTAGCGTCAATGTCTTTGGCGTGGTCAATTGCCTGTATGCGGTACTGGAAGGCATGTTATTGCGCAAGCGCGGCCACATCGCCATTAATGCCAGCGTCGTCGGCTATCGCGGCCTGCCCAATTGTTTCTCGTATGGCGGCACCAAAGCGGCCCTGATCAATATGGCCGAGTGCCTGAAACTGGAAATGGTGCCGCACAGCATCCGCGTGCAAGTCATCAATCCTGGTTTTGTACGCACACCGATGATCGACAATACCACGACGAAAAAATTCGGCACACTTACACCCGAAGAGGCCGCCAAAGAAATCGTCAAGGGCATGATCATGTACGATGATTTTGAAATTCGTTTGCCCGGACGCTTTTCCGCTCTGATGCGGCTTTTGCGTTTATTGCCCAATTGGGTTTACTTCCCGATCGTCAAACAATTTACTTCTGTGCGGCAAAAATAGCCTGCATATCATAGCGCTGCAAATAAAGCCGGAACCAGAAACTGAATTGCTCGGGATGTTCGGCTATTTCTGCCTGCAGCTCGGCCACCGAAACCCAGCGCCAGGCCATCGCCTCGTCCGGGTCGGGGGTAAAGGTGGTTTGGTCTGTGATGCCGGCCACCATATGAAGCATCTCATTTTCAATCAGGCCGGTATCGAGCGGCGGCGTAGTATAGTGCAGTACTGTCACCGGCTGTAGAGGGCAATCGAAACGCATTTCTTCCTGCAGACGGCGGTGCGCGGCATCTAAAATAGCCTCGCCGTCGCGCGGATGCGAACAGCACGCATTCGTCCACAACCCGCAGGAATGGTATTTATGCAGCGCGCGCTGCTGCAACAGGATTTGTCCCGCCGGATTGAACACGATCACCGAAAAAGCCCTGTGCAACAGGCCTTTTTGATGCGCGACAAGCTTGTCCTCTAAACCAATCTTGTTATCGGCCTCGTCGACGAGGATAAGGAATTCGTGGAGTTGCATTAGTTTTTGCTTTCTTGCACTAGGCTATCTTAACTTTAGGGAAATTATCCGCATATTTCAACCCCTTAAATTACCCATAATTATTTTCTTGACATAGCCTTAAATCTCCTGCTATCAATTCGTAAAAAAACACTAGCAGAGGGAGCTACAATAATGACTAAAGATACACCCGAACATCACGACACCAGAAGCCTGTGGGAAAAAAACAAAAATTTTCTCATTGGTTTAGCTGCAACTGGGGTTGTAGGGATTTTTGGATTGATCGATTCATGTAACACAATTAGCTCAGGTCACTTTGGTGTGCATACCCGCTTTGGTAAAATCCTGAATGATACTATTTCTCCGGGAGTTGTGTGGAAAATGCCGCTTGTTGACGATGTGTACGCCCTCCAAAATAATACGATCATTCTAGAAACTACCGCTGGCTCGGGCCGTAATACAAAAGATCAAAATATGCTTTCAAGCGAAATGCGCCTTCACTACACAATTGCTCCACACGAAGGCGTGTTGGCCCTTCATATCGACGCCATGTCAAAGAATAACGGTAAGGACCTTCTGACAGGGTTAATGGATCAATCCTTTAATGCCGTCACCGGCGAACGCCCTGCCAGTGATCATATGGCAGATCCAAAAACTCTTCTTTCTGGTTTTGCCGATAACCTTCAATGGCGCGAAAAACAGAACAATGTGCCTATGAAAGTCGAAGCCATAGAGCTTTTAACATTGACCGTCGGCGATGGAAGCAACCCCTATCGCATGCCCGTTCAGTTAAGAATTAGACGCATTGACAAGGATGGTCATGCCGGTTGGACTGTTGAGAAAATGGCGGGCCCTGCAGCCCTTCCTGTTCGCAGCGCTGGACAACTCATTAATCCGGACGAAAGCCAACCGATTGAAGATACTGCTGTTACGCGCACACGGACAGACAGCTTGAAACTATAACAGGCCCTTAGAGAAAATGAAAAAGCCAAGTCTTTCAAACTTAAAAGAACATGTTTCTAAAAGAAATATCAAAAGGCTTGGCTTATTCTTATTAACTGCAGCCACGCTTGTTGATGGGGGATTATTGTACAATTACGCCTCCACTGACAAATTTACATTAAAATCTACTTTCGGAAAAGTGGCTGATAAAACAACTCCTTCCGGACTTTATTTTCACATCCCCTTTATACAGTATGTTCATGACTATCATAAAGGCGTTCAAACGATTGACTATTCTGCGGGTGGGATGCGCTTTTTGCCCTTTGGCGAAAGCACATCGGACCGAAATCACCTGAGTTCTTCCCTGAGATTGAACTATCGTGTCACGGAAGATACTAAAAAATTAGGCTACCACCCTTGGGCGATGGATGGGTATTTGCTGCCTGATGGTTATTGGCTTTTAACAGACATGATGAATCAATCGGCCAACGCCGTCATGGGAAAACAACCCTTAACCGAAACCGTTGGAAACCCCGAAAAATATATCAAAGAATATTACGAAGATTTAACATTCCGGTTGGAACAAAATAACGTACCAGTGGAGATTGAAAGTCTAGAACTTCAGAAGTTCAATACTTTCTTCCCTACTAGAAGCGTTTCATACCAAAAAATTGACAATTCAAAGAACGCGCTTCATCCATAGGCCAATGCCTTTGGAAAAATGGTGGAGCCAATCTGCATCGAACCGACGACCTCTTGCATTCCATGCAACGGCCCTCCCCGCTGAGCTATGGAACCACGACTAAGAAGTCAGGGCCGCACTCTAGC
>CAYRRF010000041.1:0-3630 GCA_964426595.1 uncultured Bdellovibrionales bacterium
CCTTGGGTGAGCTGTTGAATAATTTCTGCGGCGCGGTCATTTTCGGTGTGGGCGTCGCAGCGAAAAAGCTTTTTGCTTAAACCATAAGCCGCCAGCAGCTTTTGAGTAACGCGCGTATCTTCGCAATAAATAACATCCGCGGCGGCGAGTACGTCCAAAGCGCGCAGAGTGATATCGCGTAAATTCCCGATAGGGGTGGCAACGATATAAAGCCCCGGTTTTAACGTTTGCCCTGATTGCATTGGTGCAAGCCATTGGCTAGAGTCGGGGGCAGAACCGGAAGAGGATTTTTTCATGCGTACCCATCTTAAACTATTTTGCTGCCTTGTCACTCTTACTTTGGCCGGCTGTGCCGGCGTGGGCCAGTCGCCCTGGCAGACACCTTCGGGAGGGTCGATCAGTGCGGATCGTATGCCGGACTTTAATCAGGCGCAGCGTGGCGGGCAGGCGACACCTATGACGATGGCAAGTAATGCGCAAGAAGCGGGAACCCCCGCCGCCGTACCGACGAAAGCGATGGCGGACTTGCCGCCAGTAAAAGTGGCGCTCTTGGTGCCGATGACGGGTCCGCAAGGAGCGTTGGGTCAAGCCATGTTCAATGCCTCGCAGATGGCGTTGTTCGATGTCGGCGCAAGCAACATCACCATCAGTCCACACGATACGAATAAAGGCGCGGCCGCTGCGGCGACCCAAGCGGTCGAAGAAGGCGCGCAGATGATTTTAGGCCCGCTTTTTGCGCAGGACGTAAAGGCTGTGTCACCGATTGCAGCAGCACGCAATGTTCCTGTGATTGCATTCTCCACCGATTGGACGGCAGCGACGGCTAATACTTATATCATGGGCTTTTTGCCGTTTGAACAAATCACACGTGTGGCCGACTATGCGCGCACGCGGAATGCTAAAATATTTACGGCATTGATTCCCAAAACGCCGTACGGTACCGCCGTAAATGTAACATTGCAAAACTATGCGCAGCACAACAATCTGACGACCCCGCAGACGATTGTTTTCTCGAATGCGCAGCTGGGTGAAGCGATCAAGAAAATGGCGGCACAGCAACAAGCTGGGGGCCAATGGGCGGCGGATGCTCTGGTATTGCCGTTGGGCGGTCCGCAATTGGCGCAAGCCGCGACGTTATTGCGGCAAAACGATATGAGCATGCGCCAGACGCGTATCCTTGGTACCGGCCTGTGGGACGACTCGCCTCAGGCCAGTGCCCTCTTGCCGGGTGGCTGGTATGCAGCGCCGGATCCGAACTTGCGTACCAAGTTCAATGGCCAGTATGTGCAAACCTATGGGCGTCCGGCACCACGTCTGGCCACCTTGGCGTATGACGCCACGGCATTGGCCTCGGTGCTTGCAATCAAAGGCTTGCGTGAAAACGGATCTCCGGCGTATGACCGTGCTTCACTGACGAATCCGAATGGTTTTCTGGGTCTGGATGGTGTCTTCCGTTTCCGTCCCGATGGTCTGGTCGAACGCGCCCTGGCGGTTTTGGAGCTCTCTACCACGGGACCTGTGGTGGTGGATCCGGCCCCGACGCATTTCTAAGAGACAAGAGGGGACGTGGATAGAAAACACTCCTATAAGCGCGGCCTGTGGGCGGAGTTGGTGGGGATTGTCTATCTGATGTGCAAGGGCTATCGGCCTTTGGCCTGGCGCTATAAAACCCGGCATGGAGAAATCGATGCCATTCTGGTGCGCGGCCGAACGGTCGTCTTTGTCGAAGTTAAGGCGCGGAGCCTGCGCGACGAGGGGCTGCTGGCGATCACGCCCAAGGCGCAGCATCGAATTTTGCAGGCGGCACAGCAATTTATCCAGCGGCACAAGCGTTATCAAAATTATACCTACCGCTTCGATGCCCTAGTTGTCAGTCCGCGGACTTTACCGTATCATATGCCAGACGCATGGAGGTCCTCATGAATAAAATAGTTATTGCCACGGTATGCACGGTTGCTTTAGGGATGACAACGGGTTGTACGCCCTTGGGTATTGCGGTGGGTGCTGGCGCCACAGTGGGAACAGCTGCCTCGCGCGAGGGGGGGATCGGACAGACATGGACCGATACGCGTATCCAGGCCTATATCAACGATGCGTGGTTCCGTCACGACACGGATATGTTCCGCAAGTTGGATTTAACCGTACGCGAAGGACGCGTACTTATCACAGGACAAGTGCAAAAGCCTGAGAACCGCGTGGATGCTGTTCGTCTGGCATGGCAAGCACCAGGTGTGCGTCAGGTGATCAACGAGATCCGTGTGGAAAATAGCGACGGCATTTCCGGGTATGCGCGTGACTCGTGGATTTCTACACAGCTGCGCACGAAAATGATCTTCGATCGCGAGATCCAGTCGATTAATTACAGTTTTGATTGCGTGGGTGCGACAGTGTACCTGATGGGTGTAGCGCGCGATCAAGAAGAATTGGATCGCGTGATTTCCCATGCGCGGGGCATCGCTTACGTCAAGGAAGTGGTTTCGTATGTGCGTTTGCGTACAGAAACGCGCCCCGACGAAAGCCTGAATTCCCAGTCCATGCCGGCACGCTAGGGCACATTGCATTCGGATATACACCAACGTCTAGCCGAAATCGGGACGCTTTCGGATGCGCAGGTGCCTGTCGCGGCCACGTTGCTGTTGCTGGCGGCGGCCGAGCGGGAAGCGGTTACAGATCTAAAACCCTATGAAGCGCTGATTGTGGCAATGCATGATGCGGTGACGTTGCGTGCGGCGACTAATACCGCCATAGCGGATATTTCGACGTTTCGGCTGGAATGCTTGCGGCAAGTCATTCACGAGGAATTTGGTTTCTATGCCGATAGCGAAACCTATGAAGAGCTGCAATATATGGACCTGCTTTCCGTGATGGATCGACGTCGGGGTATTCCGGTGGCGCTGGGTTCAATTTATCTGGAACTGGCCCGCCGTCAGGGTTGGATGGTGGTGGGGCTAAATTTTCCAGGGCATTTCGTCATGCGTATCGAAGAGGGGGCGCAGCGGCTACTGTTCGATCCGTATGATAATGGAAAGATTTTGCAGGCGGCGGATTTGCGGCGACTGTTAAAAAACGTTATGGGAGAAAAAGCCGAGTTGCACCATCATTATTATGATGCGGTGTCGGCCCGCGATGTCATCTTGCGCTTTTGCAACAATCGCAAGACACGCCTTATTGCGCGCGAAGAGTATGAACCGGCCATGCGTATCATTTTAAATGAAATGCGGGTGGCTCCAGACGAGTCGCGGTTACTGTTCGAGGCAGGGATTCTCTCGGCACGTTTGCATCATATTCAAAAAGCCACGGAATATCTGGGGCTTTTTATTGAACGATCGGACGATAAGCAATCTATTGCAGAGGCCAAGGATGTTCTGCTTGGGTTGAGAAGGTTGTTACAATGACCCCCTCAGCACGCGTGGCCTCGGCCATCAAGATTTTGGACATGATCTTATCTACGGCCAAGCCAACCGATCAGGTCATGCATGCACATTTTCGTGGACGTAAATATATTGGTTCCAAAGATCGCAAAGCCATTGCTGAATTATTATACCGCGTGATGCGTGCCTTTGGGCGCGGCCACATTGATGACGGCCGCCTTCGCTTAGTACCAAGAACTCAATGTCCAGATAAGGATGG
>CAYRRF010000041.1:3640-8689 GCA_964426595.1 uncultured Bdellovibrionales bacterium
CGGCTCATGGCTTTTGCAAGAATGTGGACAAAAAGTGACAGCGCGCGGCTTGATAGTGATGGTTCGTGCGGTTTTAGACAGGGCTTCCGAAGAAGAACTGCAAAGCGATTTTGACGGCAGCGGTTACGGCGCGGATCCACTGATGCCAGAAGAGCGACAGCTTGTGGCGCATGCGCGCGGCTTGAAAAATATGCCCGAGTCCGTACGTCTGGAATGTCCGGAGTGGGCGTATGCCGGCTTAAAACGCGCTTTTCCTGAAACCTTTGAAAGCGAAATGCAGGCCATGCAATGTGAAGCGCCGTTGGATCTGCGCGTCAATACACTTAAAGCGACGCGCGAAGACGTGTTGAAACATTTGCGGGGCGATGGTTTGGAGGTGGTACCGACGCCCTATTCGCCGTGGGGGTTGCGGGTGCAGGGACGGCCGCCTTTTTCGATGCATCCGCTGTATCAGCATGGGCATATGGAAGTGCAAGATGAAGGATCGCAACTGCTTTCTCTGTTGTGCGATGTAAAGCCGGGCGAATGGGTAGTTGATTTTTGCGCCGGGGCGGGTGGTAAAACCATGGCGCTTGCGGCGATGATGCAGAATAAAGGCCGTATTTGGGCGTGTGATGTCGAAGAGCGGCGCCTGGATAATGCCCGCAAGCGCTTTCGTCGTTCGGGTATTCACTGTGTGGAGACCATATGTTTGACGGACGAGCGAGATGATTGGGTGCGTAAACATAGCGAAAAAGCCGATTGTGTTCTGATTGATGCGCCCTGTTCCGGGGTGGGAACGTGGCGGCGCAATCCTTTTGCGCGCTGGCAGAATTTGGGTCCGCAGCTGGAAACGCTTGTGCCGTTACAGGCCAGTATTCTGGAATCGGCGTCACGCTTGGTAAAACCAGGCGGGCGTCTGGTATATGCGACCTGCTCGATGTTGCCGGAAGAAAATATCGATCAGGTGCACAGATTTCTGGCCGCACATCCAGATTTCAAGTGGATGCCGCTTTCCTCCACCGCAGTGCCTGTACCGTTCAAAGGGGAAGCGTTGCAACTGACCCCCCACCAGCACCAGACGGATGGCTTTTTTGCGGCATGCATGGCGCGTGATTAACTGGAAACTAAAAGTTTGATATGTTATAGTGGCTGTGGCCCTGTTGTGATGAGACTTTCCAATGAAAAATTTCCCTTATTTTATCCTCTTTCATGCTATCTGGACCTATCTGGGCCCCCGGCGATGGTCTTATATTACTGCGTTAGGTTTTATAGGTTTTTCCGTAGGTTTGTTCACACTTCAGCCCTATTTTATGGGTAAATTTTTTAACATTGTTGAAAAAGGTGTATTAGACGAAAAAAGCTTTCATTTGGCTTTATTTTATTTGTTTTTGTTTTTTATCGTCAACCCACTTTCATGGCTTTTTCATGGTCCTGCGCGAGTGGTTGAACGTCAGTGCGGCTTTGCTGTAAGACAGAATTTTGTGCAGTCCTGCTATCGCAAATTGCAAAAGCTTCCCTATGCATGGCACCAAAATTTTCATACGGGACAACTTTATGATCGTGTGCGTAAAGCAGAAAATGCACTAGAAGACTTTTCGGGCAGTCATTTTCGATACATATGGTTTATCGGAAATCTTCTAGGGCCTGTTATTGCTTTAATGCTTCTGTTCAAATGGTTTGGTTTTGCCTGTGTTGCAATCGTCTTTATAGCAGCGAAACTAGTGAATTATTTTGATAAGAAGCTAATCCCCTTATATAAAGAAAGTAACAATTTGTCGCACAGCTATGCGGGGGTTTTTAGCGATTATCTGGCAAATATCCGTACGATTATTGCGTTGCGGCTTGGTCACGAGACAGAGCAAGAGCTTTTACAGCGTTACACTCTTCGACGTGCGCCTAAATGGAAGGAATACCGCATTAATGAATGGAAATGGTTTTCAATTGATTCTGTTTCCGAATTTGTTGTAGCTATTTTGATGGTGATCGCTTTGTTCATTGTACGCGATACGCATGGATTTCCAATTGGCAATCTATTTATGCTTTTTCAGTATCTCAATAAATTTTCAAATGTCTTTAATAGTCTTGGTGCTTTGTATCAAGATTTGGTAAAAAACGCTACAGATTATAAAGCAACGCAAATTATCGAGGATAATTATCAACGTTATCTGGCGCTGGGGCAAATCACGGAGAGCGATAATGCATCCGTACAATCATGGCGGCATTTAATAATAGAGAATCTTTGCTTTGCCTACGAAGATAATCGCCAACGGCCGCAAGCATTGGACCATATACATCTTGATATTAAAGCTGGTGAAAAGATTGCTTTTGTAGGGGAAAGTGGCTCGGGCAAATCCACATTAATGACAGTTTTGCGCGGTCTTTATAAAGCAGATAAGGCTTCTTTGATTGTCGATGGGACGGCGTTTGATACGCTTGCGCCGCTCGCTTCCATGACGACATTGATTCCGCAAGACCCTGAGATTTTTGAAAACACAATACGCTATAACATTACTTTTGGTGTTGAACACTCGGATGAAGAAATCCTCCATGTCTGTCGTATGGCGGCCTTTGATACGGTTCTTGCAGAATTGCCCAAAGGGTTGGAAAGCGATATACGCGAAAAAGGTGTCAATCTTTCGGGAGGACAAAAGCAACGTCTGGCTTTAGCGCGCGGTATTTTTGCTATTCAACAAAGCAGTTTGGTGCTGATGGACGAACCCACCAGCTCGGTGGATACATTAACCGAGCTGCAGATCTTTGATCGCTTATTCGCGGAGTTTTCCAGCAAGACGATCATCGCCTCTATTCACCGCCTGCATTTATTATCGCGTTTCGACACGATCTATTACATTGAGCATGGTCGGGTTATTGAGAAAGGCTCACTGTCACACCTTATTGGAGCAGGTGGGGCGTTTGCCAAACTGTGGCACGCCTATCAAGAGCAGCAAACCATTGAAGCAATCGAGAGCTAGATGCCGTATATGCTGATATTTCTGGGCGGTGGAGCAGGGGCGGTAACACGCTTTATTGTTTCTTCCTTTTGTATGCGGTTGGGTGGCACGGCTTTTCCGTGGGGGACGCTGGCGGTTAATCTTATCGGCGCGTTTTGTATCGGTATGATCCTTGAACTTTTGGCTTTTAAAAGCACACCTTTGGCTTGGGTCTCGCCGCTATTGGTGACGGGTTTTCTGGGTGGTTTTACCACTTTCTCGGCTTTTTCTCTGGAAATCACCCAGTTCTGGCTGCGTGGCCAGTATATGGTGTGGGCCGGCTATGCGCTGTTGTCGGTGGCGGGAACGATGCTGATGGTTCTGGCGGCAATGCGCCTGGTACGTCTGTTTATTTAGAGATTTCCAGCCACTTTACACGGTCCGTATGGCCGCGTACCAATGTAATGGCGGATTTCGGGACATCGAAATGCTCGGCCAAAAGTGCAATCAACGCTTCGTTGGCTTTATTTTTATCTGCGGGTGCGGTAACAGACACCAGCAGTAAATCCTGACCGTGAGCATCCTTGCGGGTGCCGTGGATCTTGTTCTGCTTCGCGCGGGGCGTGAGTTTAACTCCAATAAGCATGACAAAATTTCAACCCAATAAAAAAGCGCCGCACCCCAGTGCGACGCTTAAAGTGTAAAACACGCGAATAAAAAAGCCTAGGCAGCTTCTTTAAGATTAACAGCGGCGTTACGACCTTTGTGGTTTTCCAGGTCGTATGCAACTTTTTGTCCTTCGCGTAAATCTTGCATGCCAGCTGCTTGAACGGAGCTGATGTGTACGAACACGTCTGGTCCACCGCCTTCAGGTTGGATAAATCCAAAACCTTTTGTCTTGTTGAACCATTTTACGGTGCCTTTATTCATGATTAGCCTTAGAGTCTTTCTGAAAGCGCCGGGGGGCGTTTCGTTAGGGGTAGAGAATCGGCGCCCAAATTGGAATCCGGGAGCTTGACCCTCAATAACCTTAAATACCGAAAAAAGCAAGAAAAATCAGATTCCGCCGCCCCGGCCGGGAGGTTTGGCGACGGCTTTATCGCCTTTCAGGGCGCGTCCGCCGCCCGATCCGCCGGCGGTGGCATTGCCTTCCGCCTCGTCGATAGTGGCTTTGTAGATGGCCTCAAAGTCCGGAACCGTGCCTTTTTTCAAGAGGGCGATCGATTGTTTGGCAAAGCGGCAGGCCCCTTCGAACCAGTTGCGCTTTTTGCCGCTGAGGAGCTGGCCGTTATAGCGCATCGTGGTAGCCATAAAGATACCGGTGGGCTCGCGCTCCATCTGTAATTGCAGAATCTGGCGGAAGTGGGTCTTGCCGTCGCTGGTATGCTCAATTTGCTGAATTTCCACATTAATCAGGTCGCCATCGCCGGAAAGGCTGACCTCGGCCATTACATCCAGGCCCTTTTCCGGGTTAAAATAGTCGAATGGGATCGTCTCGTAGGGACGCAAAGTGGTACCTTCGATCCCGATTTTGTTTAAAAGCTGTTCCAGCGAGACGCGCATGAAGGGCCTATCATCCGTTAATTCATCCGTATGGTGACCTTAGAACAAGGCAGATGGAAGGAAAAGCCCCAAAAGCATAGTGGTTCTATGGTTTTCAGGGTTTTGACGAGCCAGATGCCTTGTTCTGGGGTCATTCTTGAGAACACAGGTAAAATAACCTCTGGCGTCTTCAGAAAGCTTGCTTGTGGAACCACCACAACCCACGCTTCCTTCATAGCGAGAGGTTATTTTACCTTGTGCCATAGCGGATGAATTAACGGATGATAGGCCCTACCCTTTTAGCAGATATTCACTTTTTAGGCTATAGACTTAAACCATGAGCCGCTCCTTTAAAACCATTGCCTTGATGACTGCCGATACGCCTCTGGCCCATCGTGCGGCACGCGAACTGGCCCAGAAATATACGGTGGTTGATAGTGCCGATGCAGATGTGATTGTCGCTTTGGGCGGCGATGGGCACATGCTGGAAGTCATGCATGCCACCATGAAAAGCGGTACGCCGATATATGGACTTAATTTGGGGTCGGTCGGTTTTTTGCTGAATAACTACAGCCCCGATTTCTTGATGGAGCGC
>CAYRRF010000041.1:8699-11704 GCA_964426595.1 uncultured Bdellovibrionales bacterium
ATATCATTCGTGCGCATGCGATCAACGAAGTGTCCTTGTGGCGCTCCAGCCGGCAAGCGGCGAAGATAGCGATTGAATGTGACGGAGTCAGCCGTCTGTCCGAACTGATTTGTGACGGTGTGATGGTGGCAACCCCGACGGGAAGCACGGCCTATAACCTGTCGGCACATGGACCTATTTTGCCAATTGGTTCGGATGTGTTGGCGTTAACGCCTGTGTGTCCATTCCGCCCACGCCGTTGGCGTGGAGCATTATTGCCGCACAATACAGCGATTCGGTTTACAGTGTTGGAACCTGAGAAGCGCCCTGTCAATGCGGCGGCGGATGCACGTGAAGCCGTGGACATACGCCACGTCGATATTTGCGAAGATCGGCACGTATCCATCAAATTGCTGTTCGATCCCGGTCAATCGCTGGAAGACCGGATTATCAAAGAACAGTTTATTTCGTAAGAGGCGACTACGCAATCTTCCGATACTTGATTCGGTGCGGTTCGTCTGCATCGGTGCCAAGGCGGCGGTGGCGGTCAGCTTCGTATTCCTCGAAGTTCCCTTCAAACCATTCGACATGGCTGTCGCCTTCGAACGCCAATATGTGCGTCGCCAGACGATCCAAAAACCAGCGATCGTGGCTAATCACAACCGCACAGCCGGGGAACGTTTCCAACGCATCCTCCAACGCACGCAAGGTTTCAACATCCAAATCGTTGGTCGGTTCGTCGAGCAACAAAACATTGGCGCCGGACTTCAACATTTTGGCCAAATGCACACGGTTACGCTCACCGCCCGACAATACACCGACACGCTTTTGCTGGTCCGTGCCTTTAAAGTTAAATGAGGATACATAGGCGCGCGACGGCATCGTCATCTTGCCAAGCTCTACCAGATCCAGCCCGTTGGAAATCTCTTCCCATACGTTTTTGCTGTCATCCAAACTGTCGCGGCTTTGATCGACATAGCCCAGTTTGACGCTTTCACCGACGGTAATCGTACCTTTGAGCGGTTTTTCCTGACCGGTGATCAATTTGAATAGCGTGGATTTACCGGCGCCGTTCGGGCCGATGATACCGACAATGCCCCCGCGCGGTAATTTGAAGCTGAGATTGTCGAACAGTAAACGATCGCCGAAACCCATAGCCAGTCCCGAAGCTTCGATGACGTTTTGACCCAAAGGTTCTGGTGTCGGAATAATAATCTGCGCTTTGTCCGGCGTGCGGGCTTTGGAAGCTTCCAGCAAATCTTCATAAGCGGTGATACGCGCCTTGGATTTGGCCTGACGGGCTTTCGCGCCTTTGCGAATCCATTCCAGCTCGGTAGCCAATGTTTTTTGGCGGGCTTCTTCCTGTTTTTCTTCCAGCGCCATACGTTTGGCTTTTTGATCCAAATAAGCCGAGTAATTGCCTTCGTACGGAATGCCGCGCCCGTAATAAAGTTCCAGGATCCAGCCCGTAACATTGTCCAGGAAGTAACGGTCGTGCGTAATCATGACGACCGTACCGGGATATTCGCCCAAGAAACGTTGCAGCCAGGCAACCGACTCGGCGTCCAAATGGTTGGTCGGTTCGTCGAGCAGCAACATGTCGGGACGGCTGAGCAATAAACGGGCGAGGGCAACACGGCGCTTTTCACCCCCTGATAATTTCGCGACATCGGCATCACCCGGCGGACAGCGTAAGGCATCCATGGCACGCTCGACCTCGCGATCGATTTCCCACGCGCCGGCGGCCTCAATTTGTTCTTGCAAGGCAGCCTGTTCGGCGATCAGCGCATCCATTTCCTTGTCATCGGTGACTTCTCCGAATTTCATCGACACTTCGTTGAAGCGGTCCAGCATTGCCTTTTTTTCTTTCAGGCGTTCCATGACGTTTTCATGTACTGTTTTCGTCGGATCCAATTGCGGTTCCTGTTCCAGATACCCGATCTTGGTGCCTTCGGCGGCCCAGGCCTCGCCGTGAAAATCCGTATCAATACCGGCCATGATGCGCAGCAACGTCGATTTCCCCGACCCGTTCGAGCCCAGCACACCGATTTTGGCACCGGGATAAAAGGACAGATAAACATCCTCGAGGACCTTTTTGCCACCGGGATAGGCCTTGGTCAGGGCTTTCATCACATAGATATATTGATTGCTCATTTTTCACCTTTTTCAACGGGCTTTTAAGTTAGCACAATTTCCGCTATTCTCAAGGGCGGAAGGATCGCCCCGCATGACATTTATTTTCAAAAAAAATGGTGAAAAAACAATCCAGGACCTTGGCGGCGCTTCGCCGATGCTGGTTTTTGCAATCGGCTGGGACAACCGGCCCAAAGCCGGAATCTTGGGCAAGATTGTCGGCCTGGAACACGAGGCCGATCTGGATTTATCCTGTGCCGTCTATGACGAGCAGAATGATCGCGTGGATTGCGTTTGGTATGCGCAATTAAATAGCAAAGATGGCGCTATTCGTCACAAAGGCGATGATACGATTGGAAAAGATATCGGCGATGACGAGCTGATTATCCTGGACCTCAACCAGTTGGCCGATGAAGTTAAAACACTGTTTTTTGTCGTGAGCTCTTTTTCGGGAAGCGCTAATTTAAGCAATGTCGAAAAAGCCTATTGGCGTTTATTCGATGCACAGACCCGGCGCGAAGTGGCTCGCTATGATTTCTTGGGGCATGATCAGGCGACAGCTAAAATTGTCATGCGTTTGCAAAAAACCATGGAAAAAGGCCTGCCGACATGGCGGGTGAAAGCCCTGGATGCGCCAGCTACAGGTAAAAATATTCAGGAAGTTTTCCCTGAGATCCGCGCTCTTATCGAGGGCTAAACGCTCTCGTCTTTCAGGATACGGCGTAAGATTTTGACATCCCGCGCGAGGTCGGGTTCATGACGCAGTAACTCTTCGACTTTGCGTACCGCGTGAATGACGGTGGTATGGTCGCGATCGCCAAAAGCACGGCCAATATCGGGCAGTGACTTGGGTGTCAGCGTCTTGCACAGATACATGGCGATTTGACGCGGAC
>CAYRRF010000042.1:0-11630 GCA_964426595.1 uncultured Bdellovibrionales bacterium
GCGATACCGGTGGGTAGCTATAAAGAACAATGGCAGACGGCTTCCTTGCAAAAAGATCTGCAGCGTTTGACCGAGCACGTTTTCCCGGTAGCCGATTGGGCGACACAGGAAGGGATCGGTGAAGAAGAATTTGCCGACAAGATTCTGGAAGCTGTACACGCGCATTGGGCGACTAAAAAGAAAAACTTCATCGAAGGCATCGAACAGCACCCACAGGTGTTTGGTTTAAGCAGTGATACCGAGATGTCGGGGCGTACGGCTTTTGCCAAAGCGTTGCTCGCGGATATGGAGCGGAACGTCGTTCTACAGACATTGGATAAAGTGTGGAAAGAGCATCTGCTGAACCTCGATCATTTGCGCATGGGGATTAACTTGCGCGGCTATGCCCAGCGGGATCCTTTGAATGAGTACAAGGCGGAAGCCTTTGCGTTGTTCCAGAGCATGATGGATGATTACCGTTATGAAGTAGCGCAAACCTTGTTGTCTCTGGCGGTCACCACGTCGGATGAGCTGGCTTTGTTGAAACCGCTCAGCCCGCCGAAAGATGTCATTGAGACGCGTGTCGATCCGGCGATGCAAGGCGGTGAGCCCGAATTTCCATCGGTCAACCCGACTTTACGCGCGGTGCCGACGGTCAAAAAACAGAAGTTCGATAAAACCGATCCGACAACCTGGGGTGACAATATTGCTCGCAACGAAGCCTGTCCTTGCGGCAGCGGCAAAAAATACAAACATTGCCACGGCGCTTTGGTTGCGAATGGAAATGGCTAGAAAAAATTAGCGGCTGACGGGCTGTAAATTCCCAACACGCGCGGACAGTGTCGGAAATGCGGCGTCTTGATCGCTGACCAGCGGAAAGCGTATCGGCCACGGAATGTTCAAATCACGATCCTGCCAATAAATGCCATCGACGGTTTCGTCGGCGACGATGGCGGTGTATTTCTCGTGCCAGTCGGCGGGTGCGCCGCGCACACACAAGCGATAGGTCAATCCGCCGCTCAGATAAATTTGATGATGTTGCGCATCGGAAACATCGACCATGTGCATCTTGCCGAATTGGCGCGAGGTGGGGCGCGTATCAATGGCCACAACGGTAATATCGCCGCGTATCAAGGTAAGCAATAAATGGCGATCCTCAGGTAAAATATATAGGCCGCGCAAGCACCCTTGGAAGCCACGGAAAAAACGATCACTGGTAAAGCGGCCGGTCAGGCCAAAGGCGGCGTATTCAGTGGGGTGGAAACCGTTGCGTTCCATACCGCGCACATCATGCGTGGTCTCAGATTCGATGAGGAACATTCCCTTCAGGGGCGTCGACTGGACATGTAACACGATCAAAGCTCCTTCTGGGGCGATGCGTTGTTTTCCTTCGGCTCGTCTTCCTGAGCCACCCTATACTTCCTTTTTATCATGGGCGGAATAAAAATCCTTTAACATGCATCTGTATGAAACTTATGGTTGGAAAACGATGTACGGCCTACAAGTGTAGGTATATATAACATAACGTATTTCAATTTTTCCTCTTGAATAAAGGCACAAAGTCCAGCTGGAGGATCGCCACAGGAGGGGGTGGCTTTAAGGAAGTGTCTATTTTACAAATTCTTTGACGAATCAGGCGCCGATTCGCTATGACGAAGGCCGGACTACATAAATCAACAATGGAGAATAAAATAATCGGACACAACCATAGTTTGATTACCAAAGTCACGCTTCAAAGCCTGATGCAGCAATTGCAACAGGCTGAGGTTTTACTGACATTCGGTGATCTCAAAGACGAACAACTGCCCGCAGTGGTCAAGGAATCCTTAGCCAATATTCGCGCGCAACTGGGCGAGCTGGAATATCGGCTGGGAATGATTTAGCCCATAGTCTTTTTAAGGGTCTTTACTTTAGCCTGTGCAAGGTTTTCAGGTCGTGAATCCTGGGACATTTCGCCGCCATTGCTTTTGTGCGCGGCAAGGGCCCGAGTTCCTCTCAATGCGAGACCGCCAGCAAGGGCTACTGCAGCACCGCCTAATAATTCTGTTGTGTGCTTTTTATTAGCTGTACTATCTTTCCATCCAGGGCTTCCCGGGTTCATGTCGTTGGTATTGACGGTGCTCGCGAGCATGACCAAAGCGGACCCATAGAATAAATTCTCGACAGCTTTAATAAATTTCATGGATTCCCCCTTTGCGGTTATGCCCCCATTATATACGTAAAGTATCACCGGAAGGTTAATACCATAGTTAGGCCTTGCTCCCGTGGGGGGCATCGGGTAGGATGGGCGCCTTGAAGATTTCAAATAAGGATAAGGAAGAATGAGCTTTAAAATCGACGAAGAAGCCATCCGTAAGCTGGCCAAACTGTTGGATGAAACAAATCTGACGGAAATCGAGATTACCGAGGATGAACACGCCATCCGCGTCGCACGCGGCGGTATGTCGGTGGTGGCTGCGGCCCCTGCGGCTTCGGCTGTTGCGGCCAAAGCTTCGGCTGCTCCCGCAGCTCCAACGGCTGGTGGGGAAGTTCCCGCTGGTGCCGTCAAGTCGCCGATGGTTGGGACGGTTTACTTACAGGCCGCTCCGGGCAATCCGCCCTTTATCGAAGTCGGTAAGCGCGTCAATAAAGGTGACACGCTGGTCATCGTGGAAGCGATGAAAGTCATGAATCCGATCAAGGCTCCGGCCAGCGGTACCGTTACCCAGATTTTTGTCACCGACGGCAAGCCTGTCGAGTTCGATGAAGTGCTGGCGGTGATCGAGTAAAGGCAATGTTCAAAAAAGTCCTTATTGCCAATCGTGGAGAAATTGCCCTGCGCATCTTGCGTGCGTGCAAGGAGCTGGGCATCGAAACCGTTGTCGTACATTCGACCGCCGATCACGATTCCATGCCGGTGCGTCTGGCCGATGAATCGGTGTGTATCGGTGGGCCTTTATCTAAAGAAAGCTATCTGAATATCCCGGCTATTTTAACAGCTGCCAGTATTACGGGCTGTGATGCTATTCACCCCGGCATTGGCTTCCTGTCGGAAAAAGCGGATTTTGCCCAGATGGTCATGGATCATGGCTTTACCTGGATCGGTCCTAATCCGGACATTATTTCCAAGATGGGTGATAAGGTTGTCGCCAAAGAAACCGCCAAGAAGTTAGGACTTCCGGTTGTTCCCGGT
Organism: uncultured Bdellovibrionales bacterium; assembly: GCA_964426595.1. Taxonomy (GTDB): domain Bacteria; phylum Pseudomonadota; class Alphaproteobacteria; order Micavibrionales; family SZUA-601; genus JAQGJA01. The sequence continues at coordinate 3,152 of CAYRRF010000042.1, forward strand.
TCGGATGGTGCGGTAAAAGATATCGCACAGGCTAAAAAAGTTGCGGCCGAGATGGGCTATCCGGTTTTGCTCAAAGCTGCCGCCGGTGGTGGTGGTAAGGGTATGAAGATTGCGCGCTCGGAAGAGGAAACCGAGCAAGCTTTCCAGCTGGCCAGCGGTGAATCCAAAGCGGCGTTCGGCGACGATACGCTGTACATGGAAAAATTCCTGACGCAGCCGCGCCACATCGAAATTCAGGTGTTGGGTGACAGCCACGGCAACGCGATTCACTTGGGTGAGCGTGATTGTTCGATCCAGCGCAAGCACCAAAAAGTGGTGGAAGAAGCGCCCAGCCCGGCTTTGAACGCCGAGCAGCGTGAATATATCGGTAATTTGTCGGCTTCCGTTGCCGCCCAGCTGGGATATTGCGGTTTGGGTACAATCGAATATCTGTTCGAAGACGGTAAATTTTATTTCATGGAAATGAATACGCGTCTGCAGGTTGAGCACCCTGTGACCGAAATGATCACCGGCATCGATTTGGTGCGTGAACAAATTCGTGTGGCGTCAGGCGCCCGTCTGGGGATCAAACAGGAAGACATTAAATTCAATGGCCATGCGATTGAGTGCCGGATCAATGCCGAGCATCCGGAATCCTTTGCGCCCAGCCCAGGGTTAATCAAGGAAACGCATTTTCCGGGCGGCTTGCGCGTGCGTGTCGATAGCGCCATTTATGATGGCTATCGTGTTCCGCAATATTACGACAGTATGATCGCCAAATTAATCGTTCACGGCAACAACCGCAACGAATGCCTGATGCGCCTGCATCGCTGCCTCGAAGAATTTGTGGTCGAGGGTATTCATACCAATATCAAGCTGCACGAGCAGATCATCGCCCAACCGGACTTTATCGATGGTAATTTCAACATCCACTGGCTGGAGCATTGGTTGAAATCCAAGGAAAATCAGGACGCCTGAGGCATAAAGCTAATCTTTGATTAATTCTTCCGTGCCTACAATCCGGGCATGGCCAAACGACGATTCCACAAAGCGGCAAATCGCCTGATCCCCCGTGATATTTTCTGTCTGCTGGGCGCAGTGGGATGTGCCACGTTTGGATTGCAAGGGTTTTTGTTGCCCAATAATTTTCTGGATGGCGGCGTTACCGGTCTGGCGTTGATTGCGCATGCGCTCATTCATTGGCCGATGCCGGTGCTGTTGGTTCTATTTAACTTGCCTTTTGTCTTTTTGGGGCACGCGAACATCTCGCGGGTCTTCTCAATCAAAGCCATGTCGGCGATCATTCTTTTAGCATTGAGTTTAAGCGTCGCGCACTTGCCGGTGGTCACACGCGATCCATTGCTGGTGTCGGTTTTCGGTGGGTTTTTCTTAGGGCTTGGTATCGGTCTGGCTATTCGCGGTGGCGGTGTCATTGACGGAACGGAAATTCTGGCTATTACAATCGCCAAGAAAGTGCACATCACCGTCGGTCAGGTGATCATGCTGCTGAACGTGGTGATATTCGCTGTGGCTGCATGGGTCTTTAACACGGAAACAGCCTTGTATGCGATGCTGACGTATTTATGCGCCTCGCGTACGGTAGATTTCATCGTGCATGGTCTGGACGATTATACGTCGATGCAGATTGTCTCGGAAAATAATGCGTCGATTATTCACAAAATGCTGAAAAAGAGCCTCGGGCTAAATATCACGGTCATACAGGCGCAAAAAGGCGATCCGTCGCGTCCCGATAAAGCCATTACCCAGCCAGTGTTGCAGGTAATCGTGCGCCGTCTGCAAGCGCAGGAAGTCTTAAGCCTTGTGCAAAGCGTTGATCCTAAAGCCACGGTCATTCTGCACCCGATTACAGATGTGCATGGACGTATCTAGCCAAAGCTGCTAGGTTAAAAATATGAAGATTTCCGGTGATCCGATACGCTATTGCGCCGCGCCCGATAAAAATGTGCGCGTGGTTTTGTTGTATGGTCCCAACCGCGCCCTGATCGAGGAAGCGGTAGCCACTTTGAAAAGCAAGTTATTGCCCAAAGATGCCGATGATTTTGCCAATGTCGTGTTGAACGGGGATGCTGTCAAAGACGACGCGCAGCTGTTGCTGGAAGAATGGGCCGGCTTTGGCTTTTTTGCAAAGAAAAAAGTGATTCATATCAAGGAAGCATCGGATGTGCATGCGCGCTTGTTGAATGAATGTACGCAACTGCCCGATGCCGGGCATTTTATGATTCTGGAGGCCGAGGCCTTAGGCCCTAAATCGGTCTTGCGCGCCTGGGCTGAAAAAGCCGACATGGCCGCCGCGGTGCCGTGTTACGAGTTTGATGGCCCGGCTTTGAGCCGCTTTGTGCAAGCACAATTTCAAAAGCAGGGTGCCACTATTTTAAGTGATGCTGTGGCGTTGCTGGTCGATCGTTTGGGCGGCGATGTTTCGGCCTTGCAAGGTGTGATTGCGCAAGCCATCGACTATGTGGGCGGCGACGCACCAAAGATTACGCTGGAAACCATTGAAAAATTACTGGTAGATCAGGCTGAACAGGAATTGGATCAGGCCGTGCAATCGGTTGCCGATGTCAAGGCCGAGCAATTGGACCGCATTTTATACGGACTCAATGAAAGCGGCGTCACCATGATTGCCGTGACGCGCGCGGTTCAGAATTATTTTTATCGTTTGCGTACCGTACAGGCGGAAATTAAAAGCGGACGTTCGCAAGAGGCCGCTCTGGCTTTGTTGCGGCCGCCGTTGTTTTTCAAAGTCAAACCGCATTTTGTACGGCACTTAAACCGCTGGCCGCTCGAGCGTATCGACCGCGTACTGGCCGAGTGTCTCTATTTGGAAAGCCAATGTAAAAAGACCGGTACGCCCGAGGTGGCTTTGGTGCAACAACGTTTCTTGCGTGTGATGGGTGTATGAGCGCCGAAGTGCTCATAAAGAAACATCCGCGGGCGCGGCATTTGACATTGCGTTATCAGCCGCTCAAAGGTTCTTTCCTTTTAACAACGCCGCGCCGCATCCGCCGCGAGGAAGTGGATCGTTTTATTGCCGATCATCGGGCATGGATGGACGAACAGCAAAAACTTTATCCCAAGCCGCAAAAGTTGCGGCCGAATGACCGCATATTGTATCTGGGCAAGTGGCGGCAGATCAAGCATGAAGACAAACCCGGCGTTCACATTAGCGTCGAAGAGGGTGTTTTGCACGTGCAATGCCGTCTGGAACGCTTGCCGCGCGCCATCCAGCGTTATATGCGCCAGCAGGCGGAAAAAGTAATCGTACCGTTGGCCTTTGATAAAGCCCAGCGTATCGACAAGTCGATAAGCTCGATTGCCTTTCGTAATTCCACCGGGCGCTGGGGTAGCTGTACCCGCAAGGGTGGTCTGAATTTTTCGTGGCGGCTTATCATGGCGCCGAAGAAGGTTATTGATTACGTGGTCGCGCACGAGGTTGCGCATTTGCAGCACTGTAACCACGGTGATCGTTTTTGGAAGTTGTGCGAAAAGTTAGCCGGGGATTACGCGGGCGGCAAAGAGTGGCTGGATCAGCACTCGGCGCATTTACACCTGTTGTTCTAGCTTTCCAGATAGCTTGCCAATTTGAGGGCAACGCCCATTTTGCCACTGATTTTCAGTTTGCCCATCAATACCGCCATATTTGGGTCGGTGTCTCCGGCAACAATCTTTTGCATGGTTTCCAGCGAAGTCGTCATGACCGTGTCGGCTTCGCCGTCCATTGCGTCCAGCACTTTGGTTGGGCCATCCGTGCCGTCCAAATGCAATTGACCGTCTTCTTCAAAATTAAGCGTGACCTTGTAGCCTAAAGGCGGGGTCTGGGAAAGGCGTTTTGCCAGCGACTCGCGCAGATCATCAAGCGACATGCAGCTGCTCCTCGGTAATCGACATGATCGGTTTGGCGCCCGTACTCAGCATACCAAAGCGGCCATACAGTTCCGGCAACATCCGATCAAAGAAGAATTGACCGGTGGCAATCTTGGCTTCAAAGAAGGTTTTATTCCCCGTCCCGGCGGCCAGTTTTTCATGCGCGACTTTTAGAATGCGCAGCCAATAGCTACCCATTACGGTCAGCGCAAACATGCGCAGGTAATCGACCGAGGCAGCGCCGGCTTCATTTTTATCCTTCATGGATTTTTGTGCAACCAGAACGGTGGCTTGCTGCAATTTGCCCATCGCTTTGCGCAAGGCAAATGCATTCTCTGCCAGCTTCGGATCGTTTTGCATCTCGTCCAGCATCGTCATGGTCGGATGAAAGAAACGACGCAGCAGACGCCCATAGCTCAGGCCCATTTTACGGCCGATCAAATCCAAGCTTTGAATACCATTCGTGCCTTCGTAAATTTGCGTGATACGCACATCGCGCACATATTGTTCCGCAGGGTAGTCGCGGCAGTAACCCGCACCACCGTGAATCTGCACGCCCAAATTGGCGCATTCGGAACCCATATCGGTGCCATAGGCTTTGATAATCGGAATCATCAGTGCAACAAAGTCATTGGAAAATTCACGTTGCGCCGGATCAGGGTGATGTTCGGCTAAATCGACATGCTGGGCGACATCGATCGCCATCGCCCGATAGCCGTCCAAGAAAGCTTTCATGTTCAACAGGTTTTTGCGTACGTCCGGATGTACGACAATCGGATCGGCAATTTTTTCGGGATAGACGGGGCCGTTCAAGCCGCGGGCCTGCAGACGGTCAAACGCATAGGCCAAAGCGTTTTGATAAGCCACCTCGGCCATGGAGAACCCTTGGATACCCACCCACAGACGGGCTTCGTTCATCATGGTGAACATGGCGCGCAGACCTTTGTGCGCGTCCCCGACCAGATAGCCGCGGGCTTTCTCGTAATGCATGACACAGGTGGGCGAGCCATGCAAACCCATCTTGTGTTCGATGGATCCGCATTGCAGGCTGTTGTGTTCGCCTAAAGATCCGTCGTCATTGACCCACAATTTCGGTACGACAAACAGCGAGATGCCTTTGACGCCCGCAGGAGCATCCGGCAGGCGCGCCAGCACCAGGTGAATGATATTGTCCGAGCAATCATGCTCGCCGCACGAGATATAGATCTTGGTGCCGGTGATGGCATAGGTGTCGTCGCCGTTAGGTTCCGCTTTGGTGCGCAAAATTGCCAAATCCGTACCCGCATGCGGTTCGGTCAAATTCATGGTGCCGGTCCACTGGCCTGAAATCATTTTGGCAAGGAATTTGTTTTTCAGGAAATCATTACCATGGTGCAAAATCGCATTGATCGCGCCTTGGGTCAGACCGGGATATAGGCTGAAGGACAAATTGCTGGACGCCAGAAATTCACCCACCAGCGTATTCAAGACGGTGGGCAGGCCTTGCCCGCCATATTCGGGCACAGCCGATAAACCCGACCATCCCATCTCGATATATTTTTTATAGGCTTCTTTGAATCCCGGAGGCGCGGTGACTTTGCCATTGTCCCACTTGCAGCCCACCGAGTCCCCACCACCGTTGAGCGGGAAAAGTTCTTCGGCCATAAACGTGCCCGCCGCTTCCAGGATCGCTTCCATCAGTTCGCGGTTGGTTTCCGCATAGCGTGGCAGAGCGGTCAGCCGGTCGATGCCGATCACATCATGCAGTAAAAAATTGACGGTCTCGAGCGGGGCGCGGTATACGGGCATAGGGGAGGCTCCTTGGCGGGCAGACGGGTGGTCCCCCATTATCTCCAAAGAGCCTTCATTTTTGGTTAAACGGCCTATTTATCAAGCAATTATCGGTTTTTTTCCTTCATCGTCCGGGCTTTTTCCTTGTTCCAGTCCCGTTCTTTGACAGTGGCGCGCTTGTCGACGGCCTTTTTGCCTTTGGCCAGGCCAACCAGTAACTTGGCTTTGCCGCGCTTGGTAAAGTAAAGCTTGAGCGGGACCAGCGTCATACCCTCGCGTGTCAGCGCGATGATGATTTTGCGCAGTTCTTTTTGTTTTAATAGCAACGTGCGGACACGGCGGGAATCGTGTTGCAAATGTGCGGCGGACTGCTTGTATTCCTCGATAAACATGCCGAAAACTTTTAACGTGCCGTCGGTGTCAAGCCCGGCATAGGAAGATGCAATCTGGGCCTGGCCCAGGCGCAAGGATTTAACTTCGCTGCCTGTCAGGACAAGTCCCGCCTCATAGGTATCCGTCACGGCATAATCAAACCGCGCACGGCGATTTTCCGAGATAAGACTATCATTGGGGCGAAGTTCTTTCATAGGGATAGTGTAATTCAGTTTGGTAAAGTTTTCTATAGATGTTAGGAGAACCCCTCTCCCTCAAGGGAGAGGTCGGCATTCGAGCGGTAGCGAAGAATGACGGGTGAGGGTGACTTAAGCGCAACGGCAAGACACCCTCACCCTTCCGCTCCTTTCAGTCGCTCCAGACCTCTCCCTTGAGGGAGAGGTGACCCTTCCCAAAACCCGCCAATCCTTTATAACCAATCTATGCGTTATTTTTTGCTGTTTCTTTTGTGGGTAACCCCGTGCTTGGCCAGTGTGCAGGGGGATGTCGCCTTGTGGCTGGATCTGCGCAAGGATGCAGGTGTCGTGCGCCTGACCGATGCGGCTGCTTTTTTGCAGCGGCGTGCCGACTGGCCGCAAATCGGACTTATTCGTACCAATGTCGAGCATATGTTGCTGGACAGCTCGCCGGATCAGGCCACAATGCTGCGATGGTTTGCCGCCAATCCGCCGCAAACCGATCGCGGACGTCTGGCCTATTGGCAAGCGACCCGTTCCACCGAATATCTGCGCCAGATCTGGCGCGAGGGTGCGTTGAATCGCGAGCAGCAGCAACAGGTGGATGTGCGTTTTCTGAAGGCGGCCGATCACGCCGCACGTCTGGATAATTTATTGTGGGACAGTAACATCGACCGTGCCGAAGATAGTTTGCGCTATGTGACGGGAAGCCTTAAACAACGGGCCAAAGCACGTATCGCGCTGCAACGTTTTGCAACAAATGCTGTGGCTTTGGTGCCTTCCTCGTTGACCGAAGGTGTGGCATTTGATCTGTTACGTTACTATCGGCAAAAACAACAAGATGATCGTGCGGCAGCGTTGTTACGCTATCAATCCGCAAACACGGCCCATGCGGCGCTGTGGGCGCGTGAGCGGATGATTCTGGCGCGGCGCGCCTTTGAAAAAAACGATTTTAAAACAGCGTATCAATTGGCTGCGACGCATCCGTTTACGACCGGACCGGAAATGGCGGATGCCGAGTGGTTTGCGGGCTGGATTGCAACCACGCGTCTGCAGCAGCCAGGTAAAGGTTTTGTGCATTTCGAGCGTATGTATAAAAATGTGAAAACAGCGCAATCGACAGCGCGCGCCGCCTATTGGGCAGGGGTTGCCGCCGATCAATCTGGGCAGCACAAGGCCGCCACGGCCTGGTACGGGTTGGCGGCACGGCATATGCACACATTTTACGGACAGCTCTCCGCATATGCCTTAGGAAATCCGGAAGTCTATTATCAGCGTTTTTTTCAGCGAGCGACCGCGATAACGCAAGCAAAACAAGCGTCATCGAATTTGGTGGATGCGGCAACTATTTTGTATCAAATGGGCCGCGACGAAGAGCGTGACCTCTTTTTGCGTGCGTTGTTGGCGCAGTCTTCCGAGCAACCCCAAAGCGTTATTCTGATTGCACAGGATTTGCAAAGTCCCGAAATGGCGTTGGTGGCGGCCAAGGCAGCCTATGAGAAAGGCGTGCTGGTTAAAAGCGCACTTTTCCCAAAGGTAAAAATACCCTCCTATGCGGCATTAGAAAAAAACCTGACCTTGGGAATCGTGCGGCAGGAAAGCATGTTCGATAAATACGCGATCTCGCCAGCGGGCGCGTTAGGGTTGATGCAGTTACTTCCCAGTACCGCGGCGCATACGGCGCGGCAATGCGCTCTTCCGTATAGCAAAGCGGTGCAATTGTTCGAACCCGACTATAATTTACGCATCGGCCAGGCGTATCTGTCCAAACTATTAGAGCGCTATGACGGGTTTATCCCACTGGCCGTGGCCGCATATAACGCCGGCCCGCGGAATGTGGATAGCTGGATCGCAGAAATGGGCGATCCACGCAGCGATCCACGTTCTTGGGTCGATTGGGTCGAGCGCATCCCGTTTTACGAGACGCGCAACTACGTGCAGCGCGTGTGGGAAGCGTATAGTTTGTACAAGGTGATGCAATGATTGCTCCAAACCAATTCTACCGTGGCCAATTTCCAGTTCGTGCCATTCGGGCAATTGGCCAATTTTACCGTCATTACAAAAACCAGCACGTCTACCGCGTGATGGCGCTTCCGGTGCATACAGAAACGCGTGAAACAATGGTTGTGTATCAGGATATTTCCGATGAAACGAAAATCTGGGCCCGGCCTTTGGAGCTTTTTGAAGAAGAGGTCGAGTGGCAGGGGAGGAAAATCAAGCGTTTCACACCCGTTTCTTTTTCGATCTCCGGAATCGCGTTTGCAGCAAAATCCGCC
>CAYRRF010000043.1:0-11617 GCA_964426595.1 uncultured Bdellovibrionales bacterium
GCCATCGCAGGTTTTGACCAGGCATCGATTCCAAGCTTTCGGGACAGAAACCGGCGAACTTTTTGGATGTCGGCGGTGGTGCCAATAAAGATCAGATCACCTCGGCGTTCAAAATCATTTTGTCCGACCCCAGTGTCGAGGCTATTCTGGTCAATATTTTTGGCGGCATCATGCGCTGTGACATTATCGCGGACGGTATTGTCGCCGCGGCACGCGAAGTCAAGCTGGACCGGCCGCTGATCGTGCGTCTGGCCGGGACCAATGTCGATAAAGGCAAGGAAATTCTGGCTGGCAGCGGATTGCCGATTATCTCGGCGGATGATCTGAAAGATACAGCCGCCAAAGTCGCCACAGTTCTCAACAAAAAGGTAGCATAGTCATGGCCGTACTGATCAATAAAAACACACGCGTTATTTGCCAGGGTTTTACCGGCGCGCAAGGAACGTTCCACTCGGAGCAGGCGATTGCTTACGGCACGAAAATGGTCGGCGGGGTTACGCCGAACAAGGGCGGCCAGCTGCATTTGGGATTGCCGGTTTTTGATACAGTGGCCGATGCGGTCAAAGAAACCGGCGCCAATGCGACGGTGATTTACGTGCCACCGCCATTTGCAGCCGATGCTATTCTGGAAGCGGTCGATGCCAAAATTCCATTGATTGTGACGATTACCGAAGGTATTCCGGTCTTGGACATGGTACGCGTCAAACGCGCGTTGGCTAATTCGAATTCGCGCCTGATAGGCCCGAACTGTCCCGGCATTATCACGCCCGGCGAATGCAAGATCGGCATCATGCCCGGCCACATTCACAAGCGCGGTAAAATCGGTATTGTTTCGCGTTCGGGGACGCTGACCTATGAAGCTGTGGCGCAAACAACGGCGGCCGGTTTGGGCCAGTCAACCTGTATCGGTATTGGCGGTGACCCGGTGAACGGCACGAACTTTATCGATGCGATCAATCTGTTTTTAGACGATCCTGAAACCGAAGCGATTCTGATGATCGGTGAGATCGGAGGCTCGGCAGAAGAAGAAGCGGCGGCTTATATCAAGGCCGATAAGCGCAAAAAACCAATCGGCGGATTTATCGCCGGTGTTACGGCTCCTCCGGGCAAACGCATGGGCCATGCCGGTGCGATTATCGCTGGCGGTAAAGGCGATGCACCCAGCAAGATTGCAGCGATGGAAGCGGCCGGTATCGTTGTTTCCCGTACTCCGGCCGGTTTGGCGGATGCGGTGATGGAAGCGATGAAGCGCAAATAATGAATGTGCGCGGGATCCAGGCTTTCGAGACGATCTTTCCGCTAACTCCCGTTATAGACGTATTGGATGTAGGTTCTAATCCGAATGAACGTCAGGCAGCCCCGCCTGCCTATGCTGGGTTGCTGGCGCGTGGCCGTTGTCGAGTGACGGGCTTTGAACCGGGAGCACAGGCCTTTGCCGAGCTGCAAAAAATAAAAGGTGAAAACGAGCGCTATTTTCCTTACGCGATTGGCGATGGCACCACACAAACATTTTATGAATGTGCAATGGGTGTCATGTCCTCGCTCTATCCACCCAATCATGAGTTGTTGAAAGATTTTCACCTTTTGGGTGAAGCGGCGCAGGTCGTAAAACACTATCCTGTCGAAACAAAGCGTTTGGATGATATTCCTGAAATTACGACGTGTGATTATATTCAGATGGATGTCCAAGGGGCAGAATTGCAATGTCTGCAAGGAGCACAACGCGTGCTGAAAAATGTAAGCGTGGTACAGGCCGAGACATTATTTTTGCCGATGTATATAAATCAGCCGCTTTTTTCGGAAGTTGAGATTTATATGCGCAGCCAGGGATTTATGCTGCACCGTATTGAAAGCGTACAGAAGCGCACCTGGAAACCTTTGATGGTAAATCGTGATCCATTGCAAGGCTGGCAGCAATGGTTTTGGGGCGATGCAATATTTGTGCGCGATTTCACGCAATGGAAAAAGATGAGCGCTGACGCGTTGTTAAAAATGGTGTGTATCTTGCATGATATCTATCATGCATTTGATTTAGCGCAGTTGATTTTAGCGGCGCGCGATGAAACACATGGTACGCGGGATGCGGGTGTTTATTATCAAGTTTTATGCAAGGATGTACCCGAGCTTACTTTCCGGCCAGCAACCTAGGATAAATTTTAACCGGGAAAGAAAACACTTTTTTGCGGATCAGCTCCGCCGAGGGGTGGGGTTGAATACGAATATTCCTCCCGTTCCACTTTGTTCTTCCGTCGTGAATGCATGCGGCGTTCTTCCATGTACAGTAAATGTCCGTAACACACAAAATCGCTGAGGTTTTCTTCGTGAATCGTATCAAACGGATCCTCGGCCAGTTCTTTTTCTTCCTTGTCTTCTTCTTTCATACACCATTCTTTGTGCGTTGGTGTACAGGAGGAACGAAATTCAGGATGGCCTGACACGTTTCCATGGCCGGTAATATCCAGACCGTTACCGTTGAACAAGGTTGCAGCGACCAAGGTCACGTATCGCCATTTCAGTCCATGCTCACAAAATTCGATAGCTTCTTTTGTGAATTCGAGGGCGGATTTCGAGAACTCCAGCCCCTTTTCCAGTGCGCGGCCGATCAGATCGGTCATAGCCTATTATACCATGGCCGGCCGGTCGCCCACAAGCAAAACCGGATTTTACAACCCCATGAAACAAAAAGATAAATTTGTAAATGGGGCTTACTATAGCAAGGCCCGTCATAATATTATGCTTTTGATTCGGGGGGGCGGAACCCCGGGCGCCGTAAACCTTGTTTTAGGATCACCGGCCTATCACAGAAAACATGAGCTCTTCTATACGTACCACCCCCGATCGCTGGTTTTATTTTGGCCTTATCACCCTGGTCCTGTGGTTCATTACCTATCTTGGCATGGCGGAATATGCGCGGTGGCAACGCGAACATTACATGTATTTTACTGATGGCGATATGCTGATGCGCTACTTGCGCATTCTGGATCTGGTAGAAACGGGGGATTGGTACAATAATTTTATTCGCCGCGATAATTATCCCCACGGCAATTTAATACCCTGGACGCGGTTGTTCGATTTTTTAATTTTAGGTCCGGCTTATCTATTTAAGTCTGTTGCAGCGTTGTCTTGGAAAAACGCAATTTTCTGGTCGGGTACGATTATTTCACCCGTCTTATTTTTGATTGCTTCCTGCGGTTTCTTGTGGGCAACCATACCTCTACGTTTGCGCGAATATGAAGTGCTGGTCGCTTTGCTGTTCTTTGTGCTCAATCCTTATATTTTAAACACTTTTGCGTTTGGTCGTGGCGATCATCATAGTTTGCTGTGTTGCCTATTTGTATTTGGATTGGGTTATGGACTGCGATTGGTGGAGCAGAATGAAAGTCGAAAATACCAGCTGCTATTGATTGTCGTGTTGGCTTTAGGCTTATGGGTAAGTGCCGAATTTATGGCCGTTATCTTTTTCTGCATGCTGCCTTTGGCTGTTTTGTATGCCATGGGCAATATTTCGGCGGCGCAAACGATTCGCAATCTTGCATCAGGACTATTAGCTTTGTTAATACCTCTGATTCTTATTGAAAAACCACCGAGTGACTTTTTCCTGGTAGAAAATGACCGCATTTCGATTGTCCATGTTGCATTGTTTGTAATGGTTACGCTGTTGACCTGGGGTGCACTTAAATTACAACCCGTTCTTCATGACACAAAAAAACGAATACTGGCGATGTGTGCAGCCTTTGCGCTGCTTTTTACGGTTATGAATCTGTTGTTTCCGCGCTTTTATCTGGGACCCCTTGCGGCTTATACGTCGGAACAGGTAAAATTGTGGCTGCCAAATATTGCAGAAACATTTGATATACGCTATATCGGCGATCAGATCATCTTGTTTTGCTGTGTCGTCTTGGGGATGAGCTATTTCGGATTATATACCGCCTATACCAAGAAAGAGGTATCGCTGCCAGGTGTGCTTTTTTTAAGTGGATTTTTGCTGGGCTTTGCGCTGTTGTTTGCGCTGGCGCTGCGGTGGAATTATTATATCATGCCAGCTCTGGCAATGGGTGGCGCGTTGTTTTTACATTATATTTCCGAGACGATCCATCGCGTACGCCAGCGTTATAAACAAGCTATAGCACATGTGTTGCTTGCGGTTTTTCTGGGCGTGGTCTTGTATCTACCCTATTATACCGGTTTAAATCATATGACGGGCCGTGGAGTGGTGCATGGATATTACGATGATTGTGAAACGGCGTCGTTATATATGATAGAAAATAATGCGTTTGGCCGTAACATTAATTTTGACAATGTCGTGGTCATGTCTGTGGACAACGTTACGCCATGGCTTTTGTTCTGGACGGGGGCGCGTACCATTGGCTCGAATTATACGCGCAATGTCGAGGGTATGATTGATGCGGTAACCTTTTATCGCACGCAGGATGCAGCTGTGTTCTCGGATATTTTAAAACGGCGTAAGGTGCGCTATATTCTGGCATGCCGCCGCGACAATCCGGATGAAAAAAGCCAAATCACGCATTTGATTCGCGGCGACAAACGTTACGCGCAGTGGCAACGTATGCCGTATAAAAAACCAGCTTTGAAGCTCTTCAAAAAACCCTTACCCGACGCTTATTACCCGCTGGTCTTCCGCCGTCGGGATTAAATTAGGAGTTGGATGGGGCGTGCGTATTGTCCGCTGTTTTGGTTTTTTTGTCCGTAAAATTGCTTTTAGCCTTTTGAAATAATTCCCGAGTTTTTTTAAAAATATCCGGTCCGTGAGATATCGTCGTGATTCCGCAGGCATAAGCTGTCAAATCGCGTACATCGATCCGGGATAAATTTCCGCCGGCTTGTTTGAGCTCATAGCCGGCCAGAGCTAAAAAGCCAATTGTTGATCGGATTATTTTATAATTATTTTCAATGAATCGTGTAATTGCTTTGTCTCCAAAAGCAATATGCGAAGCCATCCGCAATGTTTCGGTCACAGCTCCCCCGACGGTTTGCGCATAAAAAGCACCAGCAAAAAAGTCGGAGCCTTGGTTATTCAATGTAGTAAATGTATCGTGATTCAAATGCTCTTTGATGAAATGGTGCTCTGCCGGAAACATATGGCTTTCATCTTGGACCAGAAGTTCACAAATTTCGTAGCCCGTTTTGGCAATGACAAGAGTGCCGAAATTCGTGGCAGCGGCAATGCTAGCACCCAGATCATGCTTTAATGCGTATTCCGGCATAAGCGGCGCAAAACCGATTTTTGTTTTGCAAAAATCTCCATACCTGTTCAGGCTGTCCATCTGGCGCAGACGATCGCTCATGCCCCAGTCTAGCACATAAGGTTATGTATAGTCAACGGGTTTTTAAGCCGCTTTTTTCGTCGGTTTCAGGGCCGGGTGGACAATCTCGCCGTTATCGACATTCAGGCCGTTGGCCAGATGGGGATCGTCTTTCATCGCTTTTACCGCGCCTTTGTCCGCCAGGGCAATCGCAAAGGGCAGGGTGGCGTTATTCAGCGCCAGAGCCGAAGTGCGGGCGACGGCCGCGGGCATATTGGTAACACAGTAATGCACGATGCCATCCACAACATAGGTGGGGTTGGAATGCGTCGTCGGGCGGCTGGTCTCGAAACAACCGCCCTGGTCGATCGAGATATCCACCAGCACCGAACCGGGCTTCATGGTTTTCAGCATTTTCTTGGTGACCAGTTTCGGAGCTGCCGCGCCGGGGATCAAAACGGCGCCGACCACCAGATCGCTTTCGGCAACGGCCGCCGCGATGGTGTCTTCCAATGCGTATTGCGTGATCAGACGGTTGCCAAAGATCTGATTGATCTCGGCCAGACGGGTCAGGGATTTATCCATCACGGTGACTTGGGCTTCCATACCCATTGCCATGCGTGCGGCGTTCATGCCCGAGCGTCCCGCACCGATAACCAGCACGCGCGCCGGCGCAACACCCGCTACGCCGCCTAACAGAACGCCTGAACCGCCATTGAATTTTTGCAACGCTGTCGCGCCGACCTGAATGGACAGGCGTCCGGCAACATCCGACATCGGCGCCAGCAAGGGCAAGCCGCCGAATTTATCGGTCACGGTCTCATAGGCAATGGCCGTGCACTTGGATTTTTGCAAAGCCTTGGTCAGTTTCGGTTCGGCCGCCAGATGCAGGTACGTGAACAGCGTGTGACGTTTTTCCAGCAGATCGTATTCAGATGCCTGCGGCTCTTTGACTTTGATGATCATTTCGGCCTTGGCAAAGACTTCTTTGGCGGTGTTCAGCACTTTGGCGCCGACCGCTTTATAGGCTGCATCGTCAAAGCCGATACCCGCGCCGAGGTTTTTTTCAACATAGACGTCGTGACCGCGGGTAATCAGCTCGCGCGCCGAGGCCGGGGTCAGGCCGACACGAAATTCCTGGTCTTTGATTTCCTTGGGGACGCCGATACGCATGGGTGATTCTCCTGTTAATAAATGGAATAGTTTAAAATAGCCAATCGTCAGGGGTTCGGCAAGGTACTGGACGCCCTCTTTCTTTAGTTCTAACATGTTGCAACAGGGAGGATTTTTCATGAAACATATCGCCACATCTGCCGTAACAGGGATTATTGCCGCGCTGGTCGCGGTGTTCGTATTGGTGCCGCGCACCACACACAACGGCGATGTTTCGAAAGCAACCGCTGTGGCCGATGATCGTAACGCGCCCAACGCCGCCTATGATCGTATCATGAAGACAGGGGTATTGCGTTGTGGCTATACGTCATGGGCTCCTGTGGCCTTTTTAAAAGATCCAAATACTAAAGAGTATAGCGGTTTTATTCCCGATTATATGGCGCTGTTGGCAAAGAATCTTGGCGTAAAAGTCGAGTATGTAGAAGATGCCGGGTATGGCCCGCAGGTAATTGAAGGATTGAAAACCGGGCGCTTTGATGCGTTCTGCACCGGTTTTAACAAAAACGCGCCGCGTGGCCGCGAAGTGTTCTTTACGGACACTATTTTTTATGCCCCTGTCTATATATATACTAAGCCGGCCGAGACACGCTTTGATGCTAATTTCGATTTGATCAACGACCCGGCGGTAACCCTATCAACAATGGATGGCGAGGCGACGGATATGATCGCCAAAAACATGTATCCCAAGGCCAAGACTTTTGCTTTGCCACAAAATTCCGAGATGTCGTTACTGTACTCGAATGTCGCACAAGGCAAAGCGGATGTTGTATTCTCCGATCCGTTACCTGCCGAGGCTTATAGTAAAAATAATCCAAATGCGCCTTTGCGTCGTATCAGTGACAAGCCGGTGATGATTTATACAATCGGCATTGCCGTAGATAATGACGAGCCGAAACTGCAATCCATGCTTAATAATGCGATCATGGAATTGCAAGCTTCCGGCCAGATCAAAGCGGCGATCAAGAAATACGATCCGAATATGGATGGTTTTAAAACCGGTGCGTTTGTATTCGATACGCCGTAGTATTAAACCCGCAGATTAAAGGCCTGCTTTAGAATAGCATCAAGATGCGCTACGTCTTCCAGTGCGGCGTTATCACGAAAGTTTTTTATAGTTTTATTGATTTTTGTTTCAAGCTTATTTGCAGTAGGGGATAAAAGATCGCGATGAAAGTTTTGTAACATATTTTTGTACGTTACGCTTAGAATATAGCTAAAAGGATCGGCGATTTCATCGTCTTGAGCGGATGTATAGGTTGCCAATACAGAGTGAATATCAGTATCAATTGAAAATACGAGCGAAGGCTGCTTTTTCCCTCCTGTTGCAAACATAAGTTTTGGCAGGGTTGAATCGCCTGTGGGGTGAGCAAAAGACATCTTACTTAGATCTGCATGCATCATTGGAAAAATGTCCAAGACACCAAATTGTTTGTGTTGTTTATTGGGCATGGTGATTATCCTTTAAAATTCAAAAGCTTTTTGAAGGGCGGCTTGAATCTTTTTGGCGCTGTCAGGGTGTTTTTCTTCGTAGTTCGTGCACATTTTTTGAATGAGGCTCATCATCTCTGTAGCGGTCTTTTGCGAGGTGCCTGGGTTCTGTTCCAACATTTTTTGATAGATACAGGCCGTCACGTATTCCTTTGTCAATACATTGCCCGATTCTTTACGTTTCTTTTCTTGCATAGCGCTAATAGCCGTTAAGGCGCTGAGAGCCGAGGGAGTATCCTGGCAAATCGTAACTTCCATCGGGCGCTTGATTCCTGAAAATGTTATTTCCAGAGAAATCGGGGAAGCGTTCATGTCATCTTCCTCGCTCTTGAATTGGAACGACGGGATGTTCATTTTTTGAATATTATTGTTGCGCATTCTTATGCTTCTTGCGGTACAAAAAGGCGATCCACTTCTTTTTTGATAGCAAGCGCCGAGTCTTTGTGTCCTTTTTCAAAATTTTCTTTGAAACTATTCAGCGTCGTTTTGAACTCTGCGGCCAGGTCCCGATCGGTATTGGGGAGATCCCCACACCCATGTTCAAGCATACGGGTATAAATGCAGGCTTCGGTATAAAGCGTGGGATGTAAATCGGGTCGTTCCCGAGAGGAATCCAGACGTTCTTTGAAGATTTCTTCTGCATCATATACATTGCAATTGATATGAAGGTTCATGAGCTGATGAAGACCGGAAATCTTTACCGTGTAGCGAAGATCGTTGCCTATTATTGCATGATGCGAATCGTCAAAGGCGTAGCTAAAGCACAAATTTTTAAAAGGGTTGTCATTCACTTTTTTATACACATCCATAAGGTTTCTCCTTGTTAAGGCTGGCGTGTTTTTTGATTCAGATAGGCGATAAAAGCTGTATCGTTTACAACAAACCCATCTTCTTGAGGGCTATACTCGGAAATACAAAGAGGTGCGTTGTCAATAAACATGGACTCAATCCGTTGCATAGCGCCTTTTTCATTGAATAACCAGCGCATCATTATGGTCTTTTTATCGTCTTTAAATGCCGTTACAACGGATGGTTTCCCGTTTTTGTCAAAAGATCCCTCCAGAATAGTACCGTCCGGTTTGTATTGAATCTTTTCACGTTGCACGGACTCTTCCAGAAGGTTCCACCAGTGTCTTTTCGGCCAATAGGTTGTGACTGTTTTCGACCCGTCGGCTTCTATATGTGTTAACGTGCGGGCGTTGGCTTTTTTCATTTACTCCACATCTGTTTCCTGATTGATGCGGCTGGGGGGCAGCATCCCCATGCAGCGGAAACCGGCGTCCACGTAATGCAGCTCGCCAGTCGTGCCGCTGGACATGTCGGATAACAGATACACGGACGTGTTACCGATATCTTCCAGCGTCACCGAGCGATGCAGGGCGGCGGTGTCTTCGGCTGTGCGGTAGGTATAGCGCGCATTGGCAATCGCACTGCCCGCCAATGTTTTCATTGGACCGGCCGACAGGCCATGGATGCGGATATTTTGCGGGCCAAAATCGGCCGCCAGATAACGCACGGAAGCTTCCAAAGCGGCTTTGGCGACGCCCATGACGTTGTAGTTGGGGATCACGCGCTCGGCGCCGATATAGGACAGGGTCAACATCGATCCGCCGTTGGGCATCATTTCCGCCGCGCGACGCGCCACCGACGTAAAGGAATAGCACGAGATATGCATCGAGTTCAGGAAGTTTTCCAAAGTCGTGTCGCAATAGCGTCCTTTGAGTTCTTCCTTGTTGGAATAGGCCACGGCGTGCACCAGAAAATCAAAATGTCCCCAGTGTTTTTTAATCTCGGCAAAGGTCTTGTCGATCGCGGCTTCATTGGTGACATCGCATTCGACGATCACTTTTGAACCGCCGATGCTTTGCACCAGAGGCTCGACACGTTTTTTAAAGACATCGCCCTGATAGGTGAAGCCCAGCTCGGCGCCTTGGGCCGCGCAGGCTTTGGCAATGCCCCAGGCGATGGACTTGTCATTCGCCACACCCATGATCAGTCCGCGTTTTCCTTTAAGGATCATGGTTTACTCCACCGTTGAAAAGGCCAGGCAAGCATTCGTGCCGCCAAAGCCAAAAGAGTTGCTGAGAATGGTTTGATGTTTCACTTTTTCCATCAATTTGCGTACGATCGGCATATCCACCGCCGCCGGATCTAAGTTGTCGATATGGGCCGACGGGGTGATGAAATCATGCAGCATCATCAGGATGCAATAGATCGCCTCCTGCACGCCGGTGGCACCCAAACTATGACCGGTCAAAGATTTCGTCGATGAGAAAGGCGGTATGTTGTTGCCGAACACGTTGCGCATCGCTTCCAGCTCTTTGGTATCGCCGACCGGTGTCGATGTGCCATGCGTGTTGATATAGGTCACGGCTTTCTTCACTGTTTCCAGCGCCATTTTCATGCAGCGCACGGCGCCTTCCCCTGACGGCTGCACCATATCGGCGCCATCGGAATTTGCGCCATAGCCTGTCAGCTCGGCATAGATTTTCGCGCCGCGCTTCTTGGCGTGCTCGTATTCTTCCAAGACCAGCATACCACCGCCGCCCGCAATCACGAAACCGTCGCGATCCGCATCATAGGCGCGGCTGGCTTTGTCCGGCGTGTCGTTATATTTCGACGACAATGCGCCCATCGCATCAAACAGCGATGACAATGTCCAATCCAGTTCCTCGCCGCCGCCAGCAAAGACGATGTCTTGCTTGCCCAGCTGGATCAGCTCGGCCGCGTGGCCGATGCAATGCGCCGAGGTCGAACAGGCCGACGTGATGGAATAATTATTGCCTTTGATTTTGAAATTCGTCGCCAAATTCGCCGAGATCGTGCTGGACATGGCTTTGGGAACGGCAAAGGGGCCGATGCGCTTGGCGCCTTTTTCCAAAGTCGTCAGCGAGGCTTCGACCTGGGCGCGCGTGCTGGGGCCGCCGGATCCTGCGACCAGACCGGTGCGCGGATGACTGACCTGTTCCTCGGTCAGGCCCGCATCCTTGATCGCCTGCTCCATCGACAAATGCGCATAGGCCGCGCCGTCGCCCATAAAGCGCATCAAGCGGCGGTCAATGACGTCTTCCAGTTTCAAATTCTTGATCGTGCCATGCACCAGGCTGCGAAAACCTTTGTCGATATATTCGGGCGCGGCGACAATGCCGGAAACACTGTTCTTCAGCGAGTTCAATACTTCATCGACATTATTGCCGATCGAGGAAATAATCCCCATTCCGGTAACGACGACACGGCGCAGATTGAGTTGGTTCATGTGAGCCTCGAATGTTAGGATTTAATCTTTTAGTGGAAATA
This sequence comes from uncultured Bdellovibrionales bacterium, assembly GCA_964426595.1. Classification (GTDB taxonomy): domain Bacteria; phylum Pseudomonadota; class Alphaproteobacteria; order Micavibrionales; family SZUA-601; genus JAQGJA01. The sequence goes on from CAYRRF010000043.1 coordinate 11,223, forward strand.
TTAGTTCTAGCGGTAGTGCTAGTATTAGCATTAATATCATTCCTAGAAACGGCATTAAAGGCAATACTAGAAAGCTTCCTAAAAACAGGAACGTAAGTGACAGTATCACTTGTATAATTAGAGTGTTTGTTAATAAAGTTGCACAGTATAGACAAATCCAAATAAAAAGAGAGCTTAATAACCAGGTAATGACAGTACTTAGTAGAAAAAAGGCAACGCTTCTGGCTTTATTGCTGTCAGCATTTCTTGGAGAAAATTTATCTTTAGACAACAATGGCCAGACGAAGACCAGCATCGATATTGGTGATCTTGTGTATTTAACCGAGTGAGAAACTCCTGCTAAAAGGTATCCTAATACTAGTGAGGATATGATCATCATATTGATCAACTTATGT
>CAYRRF010000044.1:0-11523 GCA_964426595.1 uncultured Bdellovibrionales bacterium
CTGGCACAACAAACGGGTGCCAATGGCGTCGGCCTGGCCTTGTGCGACATTCTATCGCTGGCTTTTGGGTTTTGGTTATTCAATACCACCCATCACCGCCCGAAATCTATCTGGCAGAACTTTAAAAAACTTCTTTCCTTGGCCATGATCGTTCTAGCTGTTTACTTTGTGCTGCATCAGCCCCAGCCGCAAGCTAACTTAAGCGTCTGCAGCCAAGGTACCAGCCACGAACCCTGGTCGGCGCAAAAGCTGGCCGATCTGCGCGCACAAGGAAAACCTGTATTTGTGAATATGACGGCGGCCTGGTGCATCTCGTGTCTAGCAAACGACAAGGCGACCCTTTCCACCGATGAAATCAAAAAATTCTTCAGCGATAACGGCATTACGTACCTGAAGGGCGATTGGACGAACTACGATGAAGCCATCACGGAATACCTGAAAGGCTTTGGTCGCAGCGGAGTGCCGATTTACGTCTTTTATCCCGCCGACCCAAATGCGCAACCTATCGTCTTGCCACAGGTTTTAACTCCGTCTATCGTTAAAAACACTATTACCCCCACCCTTAAAGGAGAAAAATAAATGAAAAAACTCTTTGGCTCTTTTGTCCTGCTAGCGGCCTTGATTGCAGGCCCGGCTTTTGCCGGCGTTGAAATCGGCAAAACAGCTCCCGATTACAGCTTCAAAGATATCAACGGGGAAGAACATTCCATCTCGGATTTGGATGGCAAGATTGTCGTTTTGGAATGGACCAATCCCAACTGCCCGTTCGTTCATAAATTCTATGATCAGGGCGATATGCCGCGCATACAGGCTGAAGCGAAAAAAATGTCGAAAGATGTTTACTGGATCGCTATTAACTCGAGCGCCAAAGACAAAGAAGGCTATTTTGCCACAGACGAAGAGGCTAAAGCCGACGTGGCTGCCCGCAAATATGCTGGCGATATCTATGTGCGCGATCCCGAAGGCAAATTCGGCAAGCTGTATGGTGCGAAAACTACGCCTCACATGTTTGTTATCGATGAAGATAACAAAGTGGCCTATGCCGGCGCCATCGACAGCATCAAATCGCCCGATCAACCCGATATCGCCAAAGCTGACAACTACGTTCTGGCCGCGGTTAAAGCCCTGGTCGCTGGCAAACAGCCAAAAGTTGGAAGCACGGAGTCCTATGGTTGCGGCGTGAAATACAACGATCCCCTTGCAGAACAAGCGCCCGCACCAACACCGGTAGCCACACCTGCTCCAGCTGAAGCAGCCCCTGCTGCGGCCGCCGAAAAAGCTCCGGAAGTAAAAAAAGAAGAAGCGCCGGTTGCGAAAACGGAAGCTGTAAAAGAAACAGCCAAGAAAAAAGAGGCGGCTGCTCCTGCTAAAAAAGAAAAGTCAAAAGAATAAGCTTTAAAACAGCAAAAGAAAAAGGCCCCGGGATGGGGCCTTTTTTATTACGTAGATCCGGGTTCTAGGCGTTAAAGCTTTCGCCGCAACCGCAACGTGACTTTTCATTAGGGTTGTTGAAAACGAAACCCTCTTCCATGTCATCTACCAAATAATCGATTGTCGTCCCCAGAAGGAAAACCATCGAATTGGGATCAACGACAATTTTGACACCGTTCTGCTCAACCACTTCATCATCAGCGCTGGGCGTCTTTTCCAGCTGCATGAAATAGGTCATGCCGCTGCAGCCCTTGGCTTTGATACCAATACGCAAGGCGGTGGCCTCGGGCGTTTCGGTCAGGCGTGCCTTGATCTGCTCGGCGGCTTTCGGGGTTACATTCAAAATAGCGGGGGTAGCCATACAACGTCTCCTTTTGTTGTTTCAGGTTTAAAACATGTTCATCATCAGCTTGGCCGTTTCAGCCATCATGGTCGGATTCCAGGGCGGATCAAAGGTCAAATCGACATCGACCTTGCCCGACCCAAATACTTTTTCACCGGCCTCACGCACCCATGTCGGCATCTCGCCCGCCACGGGGCAATTCGGGGTTGTCAGCGTCATCTTGATATAGACGCTGTTATCCGGATTGGCCGTAATCTCATAGATCAGTCCCAGCTCATAGATATTCACCGGAATCTCGGGATCATAGACATGGCGTAAGTTTTCGACAATTTCATGCACGCGCGGGTCGTCCGACAATTCCGTCATCGGCGGGACCATCGCCGCCGCCAGTTCTGCGTTTACCTGTTCTTGCGTCTTGCTCATGCCAGCATCTTCCTTGCCTTGGCTAATGCGACCAGCAACGCATCGATATCCGCCATTGTTGTATACATGCCGATCGAGGCGCGCAACGTCGCCGTCACCCCCAACGCCTGCATCAGCGGCATGGCACAATGGTGACCTACGCGCAACGCAATATTTTCTTTATCAAGTATCATCGCGATATCCGAGGCATGGCCCCATGAAGCGGTGAAACATAGAATTCCAGCGCGCTTCATCGCATGCCCATATAATGTCACACCTTCCATGGCTTTCAGTTGGGTGTACGCATACGCGTAAATTTCCGACTCGTATCGCGCGATCTCACCCATCGGCCATTGCTGCAAATAATGAATAGCCGCCGACAGACCAATCGCCTCGATAAAGGCCGGCGTTCCGGCTTCGAAGCGGCTGGGCGCTTGTTTATAGGTCGTTTTTTCAAACGTCACTGTATCAATCATGTCGCCGCCGCCCATATAGGGAGGCATGGCATTCAACATTTCCTCGCGCCCATACAACACACCGATGCCGGTCGGGCCATACAGTTTGTGCCCCGAAAACACATAGAAATCACAGCCCAACGCCTGAACATCAACCGGCTGGTGGACGACCGCCTGGCAGCCATCGATCAACGTCGCCGCACCGATCTTTTTAGCCGCCGCGATGATTTCCGCAACGGGCAGAATCGTACCAAGCACGTTACTCATATGGCTGATAGCAACCATTTTCGTACGCGGAGTTATTTTGGCGATGACATCGGCAGCCAGCACGTCGCCATTTGTGGTAATCGGCACCACCACCAGTTTTGCTCCCGTCTTCTCGGCAATCATCTGCCATGGCACGATATTGGCGTGATGTTCCAGCTCGGTAATCAGTATCTCATCGCCGGATTTCAGATTGGCCGCGCCCCAAGAGGCTGCCACCAGATTGATGCTTTCGGTCGCGTTACGTGTAAAAACGATTTCGTTTGGCTTGACTTTGATAAAATCAGCGACCGTTTGCCGCGCCTTCTCATACACAGTCGTCATGTTCTGGCTTAAACCATACACGCCGCGATGCACATTCGCGTAACTGCTCATCGCCGCATTCATCGCATCGATGACTGTCTGCGGTTTTTGCGCGGATGCCGCACTATCCAAAAACACCAGCTGGGGATTCTTGGAAAACACCGGAAAATCCATGCGCACAGCCGCACCGTCAAAAGATGTTACGCTACGCGATGCGGCGGGTTTTAGAGTCATTGCGATTGCTTCTCCAACCACTTCATCGCCAATGCTGCGATAGTCTCGCGCGCGGCATCGTCGCGAATCTCGTCGAGGGCGGGGGCCAAATACGCCTGCATCAACAGGAACTTGGCTTGGGCCTCGCTTAATCCACGCGTGCGCAGGTAAAACAGCGGTGCGGTGTCCAGCTGACCCGTCGTTGCACCGTGCGAACATTTCACATCATCGGCATAAATTTCCAGCTCGGGCTTGGTGTCCATGACCGCTTGTGGCGACAATAATAACGCATTGGACAATTGATAGCCGTCGGTCTTTTGTGCGGGACGATGCACATGCACTTTACCTTGAAACACGCCATGCGCTTTATCAGCCAGAATGGTTTTATAGGTCTGGTTCGAACGGCAATGCGGCGCCTGGTGCTCGATCGTAATCGTCGTATCGGCGTGCTGCGTGCCGTTCAGTAAATTCACTCCCGCCAGACGCACCTCGGCATTTTCGCCCTGCAGCTCGACATGGATCTGGTTGCGGCTAAAATTTGCGCCCATGGTCAATACAAAGGCTTCGTACGTTCCATCGCGATCCACAGTCACATGCGTATTTTGCGTGTAAACGGCCTCGCGGCTGTTATCCTGAATACGATAATGACGCAAACGTGCGCCCTTGCCGACATGGATTTGCGTGACGCGGTTGTTCCAATAAGCTCCCTCGCCGACATGGTGTTCGACAATGACGAATTCGGAATTTTCACCGATATTCAAAAAGGTGCGGGGCACGAAATACGCATCTTCGTGCCCGTGAAGGGTAATATCCAACGCATCCTTGCCGGTCGTGTTCGACGGCACATCCAATACCAATCCGTCCCGCAAATAGGCATTCACGGCATGCCACAGATTCATGTCGCCGTACTGCGCCACTCCCGGTGGTATACGTTCGGCCATCGCTTTGGCCCACGCCGGAAATGTATCCGCCGCCGCCACGATAGATGTCAGATAATCCGTACAGCCGGCCGGCACCACATCCGCCGTATCAAATTTCAAATTTTTATTTCTAAGCGCGGCACTGATATCCGTGTATTTGAAACGCTCCAGCGCATTTGTCGGCAGGCCACAGGCCTGATACGTCTCGCACCCGCGCAGACGAACCGCTTTCATCCAGTCCGGAGCCGGGCTCTCCGCCACAAAACGATCCCAATCGGTCAAGCCGATGTCGTTTTGCTCGGAAGTGCGGAGTTTCTTGACAGCCGACATGTTACGCCGCCTCTTTGGTAAAGGCCGCATAGCCCTGCTGTTCCAGTTCCAGAGCCAATTCCGGGCCGCCCGTCTTGACGATACGGCCATGGGCCATGACATGCACGACATCCGGCTTGATATAGTCCAGCAGGCGCTGGTAATGCGTGATAATCAGCATAGACCGTTTTGCATCGCGCAACGCGTTGACGCCATCGGCCACGATGCGTAACGCATCAATATCAAGCCCTGAGTCCGTTTCATCAAGGATGCAGAATTTCGGATCCAGCATCGCCATTTGCAATACTTCGGCGCGCTTCTTTTCGCCGCCCGAGAAACCGACATTCACGGGACGCTTCATCATATCCTCGTTGATGCCCAATTTGGCGCAGGTTTCCTTCATAAGCCGCATAAAACCAATCGCATCCAGCTCCTCTTGTCCGCGATTCTTGCGAATGGCATTCAGGGCCGTCTTCATAAAAGTTGTCATCGGCACGCCGGGAATTTCCACCGGATACTGAAACGCCAGAAAGATACCAAGCGCTGCACGTTGATCGGCTTCCAGCTCGGCAATATCCTGACCGTCAAATTCAACAGTACCGCCCGTGACTTCGTATTCTTCACTGCCCGCCAATACTTTGGACAAAGTCGATTTGCCGCTGCCGTTCGGGCCCATAATGGCATGAATCTCGCCGGGCAGAATCGTCAAATCAAGACCCTTGAGAATTTCTTTTTGTTCTTCCGCCGTTTGTGCGGTCAGGTTTTTAATGGTGAGCATGGTTAACCAACACTTCCTTCTAAACTAATTGCAATTAATTTCTGTGCTTCGACGGCGAATTCCATGGGCAGGTTTTGCAAGACTTCGCGGCAGAAACCATTGACGATCAGCGCGACCGCTTCTTCTTCCGATAAACCGCGCTGCTGGCAATAGAATTTCTGATCGTCGGAAATCTTTGCTGTCGTCGCTTCATGTTCCAATGTCGCCGTCGGATTGCGGCATTCGATATAGGGAACGGTATGCGCGCCGCACTGATCGCCGATCAATAGGGAATCGCATTGCGTGAAGTTGCGTGCATTGACCGCCGACGGCAATACTTTGACCAGACCGCGATAGGTATTGTCCGCTTTGTGCGCGGAAATGCCTTTGGAAACGATACGCGATTTGGTGTTCTTGCCGATATGCACCATCTTGGTGCCAGTATCGGCCTGCTGGAAATTATTGGTGATGGCGACCGAGTAAAACTCACCCACGCTGTCATCGCCTTGCAAAATACAACTGGGGTATTTCCACGTGATCGCCGAGCCGGTTTCGACTTGCGTCCACGAAATTTTGCTGCGCGCACCACGACAGACGCCGCGCTTGGTCACAAAATTGTAAATCCCGCCGACACCGTTTTCATCGCCGGGGTACCAGTTTTGCACCGTCGAATACTTGATCTCGGCATCTTCCATCGCAATCAATTCGACATTCGCAGCGTGTAATTGGTGCTCGTCGCGTTGTGGCGCGGTGCAGCCTTCCAGATACGACACATAGCTGCCTTTATCGGCGATGATCAATGTGCGCTCGAATTGGCCTGTATTGCGCGCATTGATGCGGAAATAGGTCGATAATTCCATCGGACAACGCACGCCGGGCGGTACATACACAAACGAACCATCCGTGAATACAGCAGAATTCAGCGCCGAGAATTTATGATCATCCATCGGAATGACAGAGCCAAGACATTTCTGCACCAGCTCGGGGTATTTTTGCACCGCTTCCGAGATCGGGCAGAAAATCACGCCTGCCTCTTCCAGTTTCTTTTTAAAGGTCGTCGCCACTGATACCGAGTCAAACACGGCATCGACCGCCACCCCTGCCAGCATTTCCTGTTCACGCAACGGAATGCCCAGCTTCTCGTACGTCTCCAATAATTTTGGATCAACCTCGTCCAAACTCTTCAGCTTCGGTTTGTCTTTGGGCGCGGCATAGTAATACGCATTTTGATAGTCGAATTCTGGGAATTTTAGTTTCGCCCATTTCGGCTCGGGCATTTTCTGCCAGATACGAAAGGCTTTTAAACGCCAGTCCAACAGCCATTGCGGCTCATTCTTTTGCGCGGAAATAAAACGCACCGTTTCCTCGGTCAAACCCTTTGGCGCATACTCCATCTCAATATCGGTCTCGAAACCGTATTTGTATGTGCCTTGGGTCTGTTCCAAGGTTTCAAGGGTCTCATCTATAGCCGGCATTATTTTATTCCATACATTTTTGGTGGAACACTGGGCTGAATCATATCCACCAGCGTGATCCCATCCAGCGCACGGATCATGGCATCGTTGACTTTATCCCAACGTCCGCGCACCGGGCATTTCGCTTCGGCGCTACAACACCCTGTGGTGCCACCGATGCAATCCGTAATCGCAATGGGGCCATCCAAGGCTTCAATAATGGCGCGTATGGTGATTTCGTCCGACGCATATTCCAGACGATACCCGCCCTGCGCTCCGCGTGTAGCGCTTACCAATTTGGCCGCGCTGAGCGATTTGAGAATTTTGGCCACTGTCATTTCAGGAATACCTGTTGTGGCTGCCAGCTGGCTGCTGGACAAACGCAAAACAGGATCTTTGGCCATTTGGGCCAGAAGAACAATGGCATAGTCGGTGAGTTTATTGAGTCGAATCATAGCCCTACTATATAGGATTAATTAGGTCCGGTTTCAAGCCTTTAGTCGGGCCAGTTTTTTCGATGCAGCTTTTTCCCTGAGGCATCGTTTGTACGGTTACTGGCCAGCGACAGCTTGCCTGCCGTAATCGCTTCCAATACGTCGGCGGCACATTCCTGGAGCTCCTCCAGTGTCGGGATTTTGGCGATGCCAGGCTCGCCTTTTTTCGCCCGCCAGTCCAGTAATTCATTGCCGTATACCGCAAAAATGGAATATTTATCCTCCGTCTGACCGACAGGCAGAATCGAGGGATCTTTTTTTCTTAATTGGACAAGGTTTTCAGGCCGCTCATAGACAACATTGGCGACCGTTAAACCGCCATCTACATCATTGTAAACATAGGCCAATAAGCCTTTTTCAGGACGACGCTTTTGAACGCTGGAGTTTATCCAACGCTCATAGGCGTTTTGCAATAAATCTTGCCCGAGGGCCAATTTATACCGTTGTGACATGGTGTTAATATATTCATAATACAAATATCCGTCAAGCGAAATATTGTTCTTTTTGCCATTAAAAAAGCGGCTGCTTGACCTACCAAATGGTTTCACAGCCGCTTTAAGTCGGGGGATTGGAGTGGCCAACGGAAACCCGAGATGAGGTTGTAAGGACCTCACCCCGGGCTGTCCATGTCCGTCCATCTTCTATAGTGCCATAAATATATTAACATATCGTATGGCACGTGCCTCACAGGCCGTAACTGCCTCATTTTCTTGCAATTCGGACCTTAACGTCCCTATAATACCGCACTTTATTTTCCACCGAATCGGGGCTGTCATGTCGCAAGAGAAACTGGTCGTTCGCGGGGCCCGTACCCACAACCTAAAAGACATCACCGTCGACATGCCGCGCGACAAGCTGGTGGTCATTACCGGCCTGTCGGGCTCGGGCAAGTCCAGCTTGGCGTTTGATACAATCTATGCCGAAGGGCAACGCCGCTATGTGGAAAGCTTGTCCGCCTATGCGCGCCAGTTTCTGGACATGATGCAAAAACCGGATGTCGATTCCATCGAAGGTCTCAGCCCTGCGATTTCGATTGAACAAAAAACAACTTCCAAAAATCCACGCTCGTCCGTCGGCACAGTCACGGAAATTTACGACTATATGCGTCTGTTATGGGCGCGTATTGGCGTACCGTATTCCCCCGCGACGGGCCTGCCGATCAGCGCGCAAACCACCAGCCAAATGGTCGATAAAATTCTGGCGATGCCGCCCGAATCCAAACTGATGCTTTTGTCGCCCGTCGTACGTGGCCGCAAAGGTGAATTCAAACGCGAGATGCTGGAGTGGCGCAAAAAAGGCTTTCAACGCTTGCGCGTCAACGGCACGCTGCATGATATCGACTCGGTTCCCGCGTTGGACAAACAGCTAAAACACACGATCGAAATCGTCGTTGACCGTATCAAGCTGAAGGGTGATGATGAATCCCGTCTGTTTGAATCTTTGGAAACCGCTTTGCATCTTTCAGAAGGCCTGGTAATCATTGAAAATCTGGACAATAACGAACGCCATGTATTCAGCTCGAAATTCGCTTGTCCGGAATCCGGTTTTACCATCGAGGAAATCGAGCCGCGCCTCTTTTCTTTTAACTCGCCCTTTGGTGCTTGCCCCGCTTGCGACGGCTTGGGCATCAAAGAAAAATTCGTCGAAGAGCTGGTCGTTCCCAACACCAAAATTTCCTTGCGTCAGGGAGCTATCGCCGCCTGGTCAGATGCGCCCTATTACGCACAAACACTCGACTCACTGGCACGCCATTGGAAAATTTCCATGCAAACGCCCTGGGAAGAGCTGGACCCGGCAGTACGTAAAGCTTTGTTGTACGGTACCAACGAATCCATCAAGCTGGCGTGGGATGACGGCACACGCAAATACGAAACAAAACGCCCCTTTGAAGGCATTATCCCGAACCTCGAGCGCCGTTACCGTGAAAGCACGGCGCCGCGCACACGCGATGAGCTGTCACGCTTTATCGCCGAAGAATGCTGCGAAGCGTGCAAAGGCTATCGCCTGAAACCCGAAGCTCTGGCCGTAAAAATTGACCAACATCATATCGGCCAAGTCGGCGACCTGAGCATCAAGGATGCCGTGCAGTGGTTTTCCAACCTGCCCAAGAAGCTGACAAAAAAAGACAACACGATTGCTGCAAAAATTCTGAAAGAGATTACCGAGCGTCTTTTCTTTTTGGACAATGTCGGCCTGAGCTATTTATCGTTGAACCGCAAATCCGGCACTTTGTCGGGCGGCGAGTCCCAGCGTATTCGCCTAGCCTCGCAAATCGGTTCGGGCCTTACCGGCGTTTTGTATGTGTTGGACGAACCCTCCATCGGTTTACATCAACGCGACAATGATCGCCTGCTGACGACACTGAAACGCTTGCGCGACTTGGGCAATACCGTGATCGTTGTTGAACATGATGAAGATGCCATCCGCACTGCGGACTACCTGATCGATATGGGCCCCGGCGCGGGCGTCCATGGCGGCGAAGTGGTAGCGGCCGGAACCCCCGACCAGGTATTTGCCAATAAAAAATCCATTACGGCCGATTACATGACGGGACGCAAATCCATCGCCGTGCCGGCGCAACGCCGCAAGGGCCATGCGGATGGTACCAAAGGCAAAATCAAACAGCTGACCGTCGAAGGCGCCACCGGCAATAATTTGCAAAACGTATCCATTCAAATTCCGATGGGCACTTTTACTTGCGTAACAGGCGTCTCGGGGTCGGGCAAATCCACCCTCACGATTGATACACTCTATGCGGGTCTTGCGATGCGTTTGAATGGCGAGCGCACCCATCCCGCTCCGTGCAAGCGCATGACCGGCCTTGAGCATATCGACAAAGTCATCGATATCGATCAATCGCCGATTGGCCGCACCCCGCGCAGTAACCCGGCAACCTATACGGGTGCTTTTACGTTTATTCGCGATTGGTACGCTCAATTACCCGAAGCCAAAATGCGCGGTTATCAACCGGGTCGTTTCTCTTTCAACGTCAAAGGTGGACGCTGTGAAGCCTGTCAGGGGGATGGCGTTATCAAGATTGAAATGCACTTCCTGCCGGATGTTTACGTGACATGTGATGTGTGCAAGGGCAAGCGCTATAGCCGCGAAACGCTGGAAGTACGTTACAAAGAAAAATCCATTGCCGATGTGCTGGACATGACCGTGGACGAAGCAGCGGATTTCTTCAAAGCCGTTCCAGCTATCCGCGAAAAGATGCAAACCTTGCAAAAGGTCGGTTTGGGCTACATCCATGTCGGCCAACAAGCCACAACTTTATCCGGCGGGGAAGCGCAACGCATCAAACTCTCCAAAGAATTGTCCAAGCGTGCAACAGGCCGCACCGTTTACATCCTGGACGAACCCACCACCGGTTTGCATTTTGAAGATACGCGCAAATTGCTGGAAGTGCTGCACACGCTGGTCGAGCAAGGCAATACCGTCATCGTGATCGAACACAATCTCGAGGTCATCAAGACCGCCGACTGGATCATCGACCTCGGGCCCGAAGGCGGTAATGGCGGTGGTCGCGTCATGGGCATGGGAACTCCCGAGGAAATCGCCACGCTTAAAGGCAGCTATACGGGTCAGTATCTGAAACCTCTTCTCAGCCGCCAGACCAAGAAACGGGCGTAGAAAAATAGATTGCGCTTTGGATTACTTACGTCTAACGTGAGGATATGGCAACCGAATCACCCACCCGTCGTCCATCGGATACCCAGCCTTACGTGGGAATGTTTAACTATTTCATTGAAAATGACAGCGATTATACTTTAATTGTAGACAATGAAATGGCGGCAGCAGCCATTGTCGCAATTATAAAAAACTCTCAAAACGTGAAAATTTACGACAATGGAAATGGCTTACAAGATAAGTACACTCCGTTTTTAACGCAAGCCCTGCAAGAGCATGTGGCAAATGGTAAGGAACTTTGCTATGTGCACAAAGGGAAAGCATCCCAAGAATACGCTCTTCATCAAACGCTTCTTAGACTTCAAGGCGAAAACTCGGCGCCTGGATTGAAATTACGAAAAGCAGACACTATTTTCAGCGAACAGCTGCGGTCAGTCTGTGGTGAGGAGATGAGTTTTGTTATTGGCGACGACATGCGCATTTATATCGATAAACATGAAACCAAAACGGAAGATAACAAATCTTTGATTATACTCAACAGCAAACCT
>CAYRRF010000045.1:0-1516 GCA_964426595.1 uncultured Bdellovibrionales bacterium
ACCTAAATGCATGAAATAATCCGATGAATTTTGCACTGCGCCTTGCGCGTCCCGCGGATACGGCACCAGACTGCGCGAGAAATACAAGGCTTCAAAACCCAGATCCCGGACCGGCGCGCCCAAAACCGCCTTGACGCAATTGGGATCGGCGGGTGACCCCGGGCCTTCTTGTTTATCCGCTGGGAAACGCGTCACCAGCGTCCCCATTTCAGCATCACTTGCGGCAAACAGGTCGATCAACGCATCAATCTTTTCCGGCTCGATTTCTGGCTCATCCCCTTGGACATTGATGATCATTTTTGCATCCGGCAACTGCGCCGCCACTTCGGCCAGCCGATCCGTACCGGTCGGATGATCGGCGCGTGTCAGAATCGCTTCGGCGCCAAAACCCCGCACCGCTTGCGCAATCGCTTCGTGGTCGGTAGCAATCAACACACGGTCGGCGCGTTTGGACTGACGCGCCTGCTCATACACGTGACGGATCAGCGGCCAGCCGGTCTCGGCCAGCAACATCTTGCCCGGCAGCCGGGTCGACGCAAAACGCGCAGGGATGATGATGGTAATCGACATGGCCTGAATTTAGCCAAGAATGTCGTTTAAATCTAGCAGTCGACGCTAAATTATGCCATAATCAACTCATGTATACCTCTTCCGATACCAGTGACGATTCATCTTCGAAAAAAGAGCCTCTGTATAAGCAGTTCGAGCGCAACCACGCTTTCTCGCTTTTCCAACAAAATGATGGGGTAGTCTTTGGCAAGTTTGTAAAAGCGTATTCGCCAACTATACAACATTTTGCCACAGGCTTTCTGGGTCAGGACGATCCCGTTCCCGGGCCGGATGATTTAACAAATGAAGGCTTTCTCCGCCTTTGGAAAAATCGTCACAAGATCAATGACTATGCGCACGCCTCGCGCTTTCTTTTTTTGACTGTACGCAATATGGCGATCGATATTAGTCGCAGCAAGAAAACAGTACCTCTGGACGATTTCTATGATATACAAACGCCCGAAAAATCCATCGATCAGGTCTTGATCGAGAAAGAGTTTTTAGATCAATCTATAAAGATATTGAGAAAAGAAATGCCAAAGAATATAGAGCCCGTGCTCTCGTATTATTTTGCAGGAATTCCCGATAAAGAAGCAGCAGCAGAATCTGAAATAAATGAAGCAACCTATCGCTTACGACGTTTCTATGCACTTAAACATTTAGGAAATGAATTGCCTGCCATTTATAGGCTATAAAAAAGCCCGGGATTGAAAACCCGGGCTTTTGCAAAACGGTTTGTTTTTAAAAATCGTCTTTCAACACTGCTTCGTGCTGGTAATCGGTGACTTTGGTCTCGAAGAAGTTCTTTTGCTTTTGCAGATCAATCTTCTCGGCCAGCCATGGGAATGGGTTGCGGTCTTTCGGATAGCGGAAAGACATGCCCAGTTTTTCCATGCGGCGGTTGGCGCTATATTGCATGTAATCGACGAACATATCCGAGTTCAAACCCAAAATACCGCGGGGCAGC
>CAYRRF010000045.1:1526-11280 GCA_964426595.1 uncultured Bdellovibrionales bacterium
TATTGAATATCCCGCTCGACAGCCTCTTGCATGATCGCTGTCAGACGCTCTTCCATTTCCTTGTCCCAGACTTCCGGGTATTGCTCTTTGATCTTGTTGAGCAGCGTGGTACCGAACTGGATATGGATCGACTCGTCGCGCAGCGTGTATTGAATCTGTTCGGCGATGCCGGGGATTTTATTCGACATCGACAGCAACATGGCAAAACCCGAGAAGAAGAACGTTCCTTCACAGATGATCCAATAGATATAAGAAGCGATAAACAGGTTTTTCTTGCCCTGCACCGTACGCGTTTCAAAGTTCGGGTCGTTAACATTCGCCGTCGAACGCAGCAGGAAGTCATCTTTGGCCTTGATCGCCGGAATGGTCGTATAGGCCTCGTACACTTCGTTGATGTCTAAGTCCAACGCATCGCAGATATAAACGATGGTGTGATTGTGCAGGCACTCTTCATACATCTGACGGGCCATGTACTGGCGGCATTCGGGATCGGTGATCCACTTGGCCAGCGCCATCAGATTGTTCGAAACAAGACTTTCCGAACCGGCGAAGAAACCCAGGCAACGCTTGATCACCAGGCGCTCGTCATCGGACAGAACGTCCTTGGATTTCCAGCTTTGCAAATCTTTGACCATCGGCACTTCGGTCGGCATCCAGTTATTGGCGGCGCCCGTGATGTACAGATCCCACGCCCACTTGTTACGGTGCGGCAGGATCTGATTCACGCCTTCGGTTTCCGCCGCTAGAATTTCGCCGGTCTTGATGCGTGGTTTATTGTCGTTCGCCAACGCCAAATCAGCATCTGTTTTTGTAGCCGTATTCGAGAATGTGGTGGTCATTTTCGTTTCTCCTGTGTGCTGATGTTACTGGCAACCGACGCATTCGATATTGTTCGTATCGATGCGGTTGTTGTTGGCTTGAGCTGCGGCTGCGGCGGTTTCTTTCTTGTTCGCCAGGATCTTTTCAATCTGGCTGGCATCCACTGTCGATTTCTCGATCTTGCTGGCCGCTTCGTTACGCAAGTAATAGGTCGTCTTCAAGCCCAGTTGCCATGCATACACATAGACATCGTTCAGGTTTTTGAGGCTGGTCTGGTTGTTATACAGGTTCAAGCTCATACCCTGATCGATCCATTTCTGGCGGGCCGCGCCGCATTCCAGCAGCTTGGTTTGATCCAGACGGAAAGCGGTTTTATATTTATTTTTGATCGCGGGCGGGACAACCGAGTCATCCAGCAGCGACAGATCGCCATCGACATGCTTGACCAATGCGACCATATCTTCGTCCCACAGGCCCAAGGCTTTCATGTCGCGTACAAAGTGCTGGTTTACGACCGTAAATTCACCCGACAGGGTCGAGTAAACGAACAACACGCTGAAATCCGGTTCAATCGACTGCGAACAGTTGGCGATATAGGAAATCGTCGCCGTCGGTGCAATCGCCATCGTCAAGGCGTTACGCATGCCATGCTTTTGAACATGTGCACGAACCGATGTCCAATCCATCGTCTCTTTTGTTTCGCCCATAACAACAGCGTGCTCGCCACGCTGCGTCATCAGTTCGCGATAGGTGTCAATCGGGAAGATATTTTTCGACCAGGTAGAACCTTCATAGGAGGCAAACTTGCCGCGTTCTTTGGCCAGCTCGCTCGAAGCCTGGATCGCATGATACGAAATAAATTCATAGATCTTGTCCGACAACGCGACAGCCTGAGGCGATTCATAGTTGATGCCCATCATATAGAACAAATCCTGCCAGCCCATCGAACCCATGCCGATAAAGCGGTGGCGCATGTTCGATTTCTTGGCTTCCGCTGTCGGGTAATAGTTCAGATCAATGACGTTATCCAGCATACGGATCGTTGTTTTAACGGTCGCGGCCAGCTTGTCCCAGTTTACTTCGGCATCTTCGACGTGCGCGGCCAGGTTAATCGAGGCCAGGTTACAAACGGCAGTCTCGCCGACTTCGGTTTTGACGCCTTCGACGTATTTCGAGGCTTTGGTGTGTTCCAAGATCTCGGTGCACAGGTTCGACGAATGAACGACGCCTTCGTGCTGCAACGCATAGCGTACGTTGCTGGGGTCTTTGAACGTCACCCAAGGGTGGCCGGTTTCAAACAGGGAACGCAGCATTTTTTTCCACAATTCTTTGGCCTGACGCTCTTCAAATACGCGCAACTGGCCGTTCTTGCCTTTTTGAATATAGGCATTGTAATGTTTTTCGAATTCCGGACCGTAGGTATCGTGCAATTCCGGCGCTTCGTTCGGCGAGAATAAATACCATGGACCATCATTCAGAACCTGTTTCATGAACAGATCCGGAATCCAGTTCGCCGTATTCATGTCATGAGTACGGATACGCTCGTCACCGGTGTTCTTGCGCAAGTTCAGGAAATCTTCGAAATCGCCATGCCATGTTTCCAAGTAAGCACAGCCCGCGCCTTTACGCTTGCCGCCCTGGTTTACGGCGATCAGCAGGTCGTTAAACATCTTCCAGAAGAAGACCGCGCCCTGGTTTTCGCCATTAGTACCTTTGATGTAGGAGTTGCGCGAGCGCAGCGGCGTCAGGTCAAAGCCCAAGCCCCCGGCATGTTTCGATTTGCGGGCCTCTTGCCACAAACCATCGAAAATCCCGTCAATCGAATCGTCAAAGGGGTTCAGGTAGCACGAGGATAATTGCGACTTCATCGTACCGGCAGTGAACAAGGTCGGTGTCGACGACAGCATATCGAACGACGACAGCTTGTTGTAAAACTCGATGGCGCGGGCTTCGCGGTCGGCTTCATTCAAAGCCAGACCCATCGCCACACGCATAAAGAACGCTTGCGGCGTTTCCAAACGGCGCTTCTCGGGCGCAGGGGTGTGCAAGAAGTAACGGTCATACAATGTCTGAATGCCTAGGTAATGGATGATGTAGTCACGGCTGGGCTGCAGAGCTGCGGCCAGACGATCCAGATCAAACGTCAGCAAAGCCGGGTTCGCCAGCTCGCGATCAACCGCTTCTTTCAGGCTGGTCTTGAAGGCCGAAGCATAGTTTTCAAACCAGAAATCCGCTTCCGATGGCCCCATCACTTCTTCGTACAAGGTGAACATCAACAGACGCGCCGCAGCAAAAGAATAGTTCGGTTCAAATTGGATGCGTGTCCGTGCCGAATTGATCAGCGCCTGATCCAGTTCCTTGGTCGGGATGCCCGGATAGATATCCATCTGCGCTTTCATGATGATCTCGGAAGCGGCGACGTTACTCAGCGGCCCGAAAATACCCTGATACCCTTCACACGCCAATTGCGCTCGACGATTAATTTTATCAGCTGCGAATTCTTCGGTCTTACCACTGCGTTTCGTCACGAGCATTTCGGCGTCTCCTCTTAGGGGTACATAGGTGTGTAAAAAAGACGACAGACCAAAGCAGAACCAAGAGACTGACCGCCGACCTTGTGGGCTGAAACAAAGTTATGGCGGAAAGTGTGATTCACGTCAAGCCTGACCTACAATATTTGGTATAAGAAGCCCCTCTGTCCTACAAGATACAGTTTAACAAGGGGTTAAATGCAGCCTGTGGGCACCCAGAGGGGCTAAAGGCCATTAGAAGCTGATTCTTGGGCCGATTGCCACAAATAAATGTGCTGCGGCCGCAAATAAATTCCTTGACCTTTCAAATAGTCGGACGGGTAATTTTGATTCCTCGCCTGGCGGGTTTCCCGGCCCGCAGCGGAAAAAAATTCCCCATTTTCAGAGTACTATTAAGCTCCCAGACGCATAAAGCGATTCAAAGGACGTGGCGTTACGTTTCCAACCGGTACCGGTAGGGCAAGAGGCGGTCGATATCGAGGATATCCGCCAGAATTCCGGGCTGTTGATGATCGATAACGATCACTGTTTTATCATCGGCGAACTCCGAGATTGTTTGGCGACACAAGCCGCACGGGCTGCGCAGATTTATTTCTTTATCGCGGTGCGGTGTCGATACGCACAAATATTTGATATGACGAAAACCTTGCGCGACCACGTAATGTAACAGTGCACGCTCCGCACACATGCCGCTATTGAGGACAGCGTTTTCGCAATTGGCTGCTGTGAAAATGGTTTGTTCCAAATCATCTGCCATGATGCACGCCGCACCGACAGGAAATTTGACGCCGTAATTATTATAGCCTAAATCCGCAGCTAAACGCGCTTTTTGCACAAGTTCCTGTATACGCTGCGGTTCTACAACAACCATCCGTTCGGGAATGTGCAGGCCGGGAACAATCAAACGTCCCAGCGGCGTCTCGGTGACATGCTCGGCAAGCGTAACAGCGGGCAAAGTAATCGTCTGCATCTCTTGCAGCCTAGCGCCTATATTCTTAACAACTTCATAAAAAAAAACGGTCGGCACAAGACCGACCGTTTTCAAAATACTCAAAAAGTCTTAGTTAGCTTTTGGAGCTTCTTCTTTTTTCTCTTCTTTTTTGGCTTTTTTGTGTTTTTTGTGTTTTTTCATTTCTTTTGCAGGAGCTGCATCTTTCGGGGCTTCAACAGCGGCAGCAGGAGCAGCAGCGTCTTTAGCAGCGTCAGCAGCGAAAGCAGCTGGGGCAACGATCAAAGCAGCTACGATAGCAGCGGCGGACAGGTATTTCATCATCGGTATACTCCAAGGATTTAAAAGTTAACAAAACGACGGAATGTCGTCTCTGTGGGCTCTAACGGAGGCTCGGAGGCCTTTCCTGCGGAAAATTTTTCGCAGGAAGTCTCTTTTTTGACCCGTTGAAGAGGGAAAGGACCTGCCCCCTTGCCCGAGCTGTTATTATGCCTATGTATGCCCGCCGCCCTCACCCCCATTTTTTTGAGTCCCCTGGCGCGTCAATTCGCTATAGTGGCCCCATGCCTGTAGCCGTCCAAAACAACACGCCTGAAACCGATGCCGCCTTGATGGCGCGGATTGGCGCGGGCGATCAGCAGGCCTATACCGTTCTGGTTGATCGTCATATGACACGCAGTCTGAACTTTGTGTTTCGGCATATCCACGACCGGGCTATTGCCGAAGACATTCTGCAGGAAGGCTTTCTGAAAGTATGGCAACACGCTGCCCGCTGGGAACCGCAGGCGCAATTCCGGACATGGTTCTACAAGATGCTGTACAATTTATGCGTTGATCACTGGCGCAAGAACCGCCGCCCGATGGAAACGCTGGACAATTTTGAAAACACGCTGACCGATAATCAGGCCAATGCCGAAGATGCCATGATCCACACGGAACAGCGCAGCGCGGTACAACATAGCCTTGAACAACTGCCCGATAGTCAGCGTACGGCTCTGACCCTTTTCCACTTGCACGAACTCAGCCAATACGAGGTCGCACAAGTCATGAATCTTTCTGTAGGTGCTGTCGAGTCCCTGCTCTTCCGTGGCCGCCAGAAAATGAAACAACTGCTTTCTTCGGAAAGTGAAACACAACCCAAAACGACACGGACACGTATCTCATGATGGACCTGCAAACCTTTCAGCATATGGCTGACACGTATGGCGGCGACCTTAGTCGCTGGCCGCGCGAGATTGTCTCGGCCGCAGCCAAAACACTGGACGCCGACCCCCAAGCCGCCGCCTATTTGCAACAGGCGCTGGACACGGATACCTTGATCGCCGACTCCTTGTCTTTTACCCAGATAAGCCCCTCGGCGCAGTTGCGCCAACGCCTGCTGGCAATTGCCGACGGATCGCGCCTGCCCGCTTCGCTGGCCTGGATAACGACACCGCGACAACTTGCTACCGGCTTGATGCTGTTTCTGGTTTTAGGTATTTTTATGGGTGCAACCAACATGGCCGACCTTCCGGACAGCACAACGAAAACAACCGCCTGGATCTTGGCACCGGATCAAACCTCGGGATATTAAATTATGGCTCTTACCTGGAACGAAAACCCGCGCATTCTTTTACCGGCCCTGCTGATTTCGGTCGCATTGAACCTGGCCGTAGCCGGTTACTTTATCAGCCATACCTTGCGTGCCATGGAAAAGACGCATGACCATGTCATGCATGAGCGTATGGAAGGTCTGGTGACCCTTTTGCCACCTGAGTCCCGCGAGTCTATCCGCAAAGAGCTGGATGCCCAATCCGCCAGCATCCGCACAAACATGAAATTGATCCGCAGCGAGCGCAAACATATCCAGAAAATAATTCGCTCGGAAAATATGGATGAAAAAGAGCTGGAACAAGCCTTCCAGCATATGCGCGAGCTGCACAGCGACACGCAGCGCATGTTCCACGAGATCTTTAGCCGCGCCGTGGCCAAATTGTCCCCCGAACAGCGCCGCAGCACCAGCACGGCTATCACCGCGCGCCACCCGATGAGTCCCTCGAAAGCGGCTGATACAACGCCGTAATCTCTTGGCGAAGTCCTTGGACGGCTCTATACTCGGGCCATGCGATTTTCTCTGCTCCTGTTTTTATTGGTCACTTTAAGTGCGTGCAGCACTTCTTCCGGTGACTATGCTTCGTCCGCACCGCCGATATCCCTGGCGGCACGCACCGCCTGGTGGCAATCGCTCGAAGACCCGCTGCTGAATCAACTGGCCACACAACTGCAACAAGAGAATCTGGATTTGCAGGCCGCCGAAGAACGTTTGAAAGAAGCGCGCGCCATGCGCCGTGTGGCAGACGCCGATCTGTTCCCGCAAGTCGATCTTCAAGCCAACAGCTCGCGCGGTAACAAACACGCCGCGCAGGCTACTCAAACATCCGATATCGGTTTTGATGCTTCGTGGGAACTGGATCTGTTTGGCAAGACACGCGCCGCCATCGGCAGCGCCGCCGCCCGCGAACAACAAGCCGTGGCCGATCGGGATGCTTTGCACAATACCTTGCTGGCCGATCTGGCGCGGGCATTGGTCGAATGGCGGCAGGCCAAAGAGAAAGAGCGCGTGGTTCAATCGCTGTTGCATGCGCAGGATACCCAAATCGAGCTCTATGCCGCCCGTGAAAAAGCCGGCCTGATCAATGGCAGCTTTGCCGAGCGTGCCCGCGCACAACGCACCCAGACAGCGGTGCAGCTTCCGCTGGCCCAAGCCACCGCGGTGCGCGCGCAATATCAAATAGAATACCTGCTGGGATTGAAACCCCATGCGCTGGACAGCTATTTCACTGCCATCCAGGACACGGCGGTGCACGTGCCGGATGTACACACGCTTATTGCGCAGGAAATGGAAGTGGTTCGCCGCCGCCCCGATATACGCGCCGCCTACGCCAATGTTGAAGCCAGCCGCCAAGATGTCGCACAAGCCGAAGCGGCTTTGTGGCCCTCCGTTTCGTTGGGAAGTTTTTTCGGTGTTCAGGATTTATCTGCGCTCTCGGCTGGCAATCCGGTGTGGAGCCTCAGCGCCGCGCTGACATCCCCTGTGTTGCGTTTCGGCAAGCTGAAAGCGGCGATCGATGTCGCGGATGCACGTCAGGCCCAAGCCTTGCTGGCGTATCAAAACGCGGTATTGCAAGCTTTGCAGGAAATTCAGACCGATCTGTCAGACTATTTGAACAACGTCAATGCTGCCGCTACGCAGGAACAGGCGCTGGCTCAACGCACAACCGCGTTGCAATTGGCCCGCGAGCGCTTTGAACATGGATTGAATGATATGATTGATGTAACGACGGCTCAGGCCGAACAGGAAAGCGCATCGTTAAATGTCGTTGATCAAAAAGCAGCGGCGGCGATTGCATTTATTCGTTTGCAAAAGGCGCTGGCGCCGTAGGGTACCACGGGACAGAGCGTAAGAAGGATCGGAGACTCCCTACACTCTGTCGCGTAGCACCGTCTTAAAAAGGCTTTTCACCGCGGGCGCGTTTCAGACGGCAATACATTTCGATTTGCTGCATGACGCTGGGGTACGAATGATTAGCCGGAGCAACTTCCGACGTCAACGCGGCAACGGCGCTGGGCGTATGTAACAGATCGCCCTTAAAGCTGTGCGCGGTAAAGGAAACGCCAGCCACGGTCGTCATGGCGGTGTCGGCGGTCAGGTCTTGGGTTTTCGTCATGTCAGTCATTAGAGTGGTCCTTGATAGCCCCGCGAATCCGAAGCGGTTAAAAGTGGTTGATAGAGGGTAGAATAGCAGCAATTAGGTTAATAAGTCAATAAAAATATCAAATTTTTTGATTATAAATACAAAATAATTTTGTATCATATATCGTATTTATAGCCATATCCTTTCGTGAATTGTTATATTTCAATGTTTTAAATAATTTATATCGCTTCTAAAAGGATATAATGGACGCGGCCCGTCTCGGTCCACAGCTTTTTGGTCTTCCAGCCAGCATTGGCCGCCGCCCGCTGAACCATCTCCGGCGGGAATTTGTAGGAGTTATCAATATGAAGCGCCGCATCTTTGTAGAAATGATAAGATTCGCCATTTGACGAGACGATCTGACAGTCCGTTTGCGCGACCAGATAGTGAGCAAAACGATGCTCTTCAGCTATCCAACACCCCTTATAAGCAAAGGCAGCAGGATCAAATTGGTAATCCGTATCACGCTCAATCATCCAAAGGGCATTTTCGTAGAATCGTGCTACATCCGGTGGGTTATTGTAGGAACGTAACAAGGACTCTTCATCGTTATTGGCATCATAGCCAATAAGAAACCACGAACCCGCTGTCACCGATTTGCGCGCCCGTCCAAAAAAAGCCGACAAATGCAAGAAACTGTCCTTGACACGAATATCAATGGGAATATTGGCAATCGTACTTCCGGCCATAAACAAGAAAGACTTACTTACACCAATGCTCACATCTTTTGTAAAAAAATTAACAACGTTATAGGATGCGTGTTTTTTGCATGATGTCGCAATACAAATCGCAGCGTCCTTCGCATAGTTTTCGCACATATCTAATGCAACATATTCTTTAGCTTGTATTTTATTCATTAATGGGATGGCTTTTGCGGCTACCGCATAGATATCACCCGGCCCGTAATCAACGAACCTTTCAAATTCTAAATCTTGCTCAAAAATAGAATCATGTAGAATACGTTTTAAAAGATTTTTTTCTTCACGAATAAGATAATAATCTTCGGACTGCTGGCTATTATACCAGAATTGAGCGCCTAATACTTTATCACCCTCGTACAACGGCGCTCCATAGCGCATATAACCTACATGACCAGTTTTATTTCCTGAAAAAAGGTCGCACGCATCCTGCCGAATGTGCTCTATTACACGTTTTTTTTGTACCTGTTTCGAAATATTCGTTTTGGATGCTAGATTAGCCATGATTTGGATCCTTTGACGATCTCCACATGCTTTCGAACTGCGCACGAAAGGCGTCTGTTATCTGTTTAGATTTAATGATTGTAATCATAGGCGCGTCAACAGGTACTTCGAACTGAATAAAAGCGACTTTATCTGCATAAATATAAAAGGCTACCGGACGAAATTCGCCGCGTGGACTCCATCTATATTCGCAGTAATGACTGGCTAGGAAATTCATGTCGCCTTCTTCAATCAAGCAACGCATCGTATAATTTTTTAGCTTACTCATACGATCCATATGCATATAATGATATTCTTTGCCCAGAGTCTCTGTGAAAATATCTTCATGGAAGCCGGTGATCACAACCTCGCCCCCGCGTTCTTTGATGACATCATACACATCATCAAAAAAGAGACGCAGACCATCAGGACCATTATACGTCCGCAACTCGGGGCGGGCGGGTTCGATGCCGCCCGTCGGAGTAAAGACGATGCCATGCGTCTCGAACGCATTGCCTAGTTTCTTGAGTGTTTCGCTGC
>CAYRRF010000046.1:0-11113 GCA_964426595.1 uncultured Bdellovibrionales bacterium
TGATGGTGGCGCCGCCCCGTACTGGTAAAACAGTGATGATGCAAGAAATTGCCAACGCCATCACCGCCAATCATCCGGAAGTATATCTGATCGTGCTGTTGATCGACGAGCGTCCGGAAGAGGTTACGGATATGGCGCGCACCGTAAAGGGCGAAGTTATTTCCTCGACCTTTGATGAGCCCGCCACACGTCACGTGCAGGTTGCGGAAATGGTGATCGA
Organism: uncultured Bdellovibrionales bacterium; assembly: GCA_964426595.1. Taxonomy (GTDB): domain Bacteria; phylum Pseudomonadota; class Alphaproteobacteria; order Micavibrionales; family SZUA-601; genus JAQGJA01. The sequence goes on from CAYRRF010000046.1 coordinate 221, forward strand.
GAAAGCCAAGCGTCTGGTCGAGCATAAGCGCGATGTAGTTATTTTGCTCGACTCAATTACACGCCTGGGCCGCGCCTATAACACGGTTGTGCCCTCCTCGGGTAAAGTCTTGTCGGGCGGTGTTGATGCCAACGCCTTACAACGTCCTAAGCGCTTCTTTGGTGCGGCACGTAATATCGAAGAGGGCGGTTCTTTGACGATCATCGCGACCTCGTTGATTGAAACAGGCAGCCGTATGGACGAAGTTATTTTCGAAGAATTTAAAGGCACGGGTAACTCAGAAGTTATTCTGGACCGCAAAGTTTCCGACAAGCGCATTTTCCCGGCGATCGATATTCAAAAATCCGGTACGCGTAAAGAAGAGTTGCTGGTCAATCCAGCGGATCTGTCGAAGATGTGGGTCTTGCGCCGCATTCTCAACCCGATGGGCACCGTCGATGCGATTGAGTTCTTGATTGAAAAACTCAAGACAACGAAAAACAACACCGACTTCTTCCAGACGATGAATCAGTAAAAACAAAAACTAACAGGGTTCGACGCCTTTAAAAACAGCGTTGTAATACTCTGGAACTTTTTCGGCCGGAATTTCAACAGCCAAAAACCCCGGCATAGAAATTTCTCGACCATTAATATTCATGTGTGCTGTTTCGTTGCGGTGGTTTTGTGCAAAACGCACAAGGGCCCCAAGAGCCTCGACGGGCGCGATTTTAACGCCCTCAGGGATTGATAAAAACTTTTCCCCAGCATTCTCGGTGACTTTTAAAAGACCTACCACCGAATCGTAGTCCGAGGGCTGTAAAACATGCTCTGGTGTCGTGTTGCGTCCCGCCATGGTTTCTCCGTGTGGTTTTTTAGGGGTACATAAAAGCTACAAAACGGAAAGCGTAGCGTCAATAGCAAAAGAGGTTAGCGAAAAGACAGGCAGGAAATGAAAGCCTGCAACACACCCTGTACGGCATTTGTGGTCATTAGGTGCGCCCGTGCCAATAATGTTTCCCCCGGCGCGCATTTCGTACCCAGCGGCGCAATGTCTGTAAAGCCGACACGCGGGTCGATTTTATCTTCGGCGCGTCGGCGCCCGGCCCCCATTTCCACCAATAAATTACCGATGCCGCGCGTATCCATTGCGGTTAATGTGCCGCTGCGGTCGGCCAGAATATCTACGACATACGGGGCTTGTGGCAGAACCATCGTGCCACCTTGCGCCTGTACCATTTTTTCGAATACCTCAAAGGCGCGACCCGAGTCCAAAGACTCTTGCGCGCGTTTTTTGCCTTCTTCAACCGAAGCAACAATTTTGCCCAACACGAGCATTTCAGCGACCAACAACAGCGTGATGTCATGCAGCCGCGGATCGCGCCGCACGCCCTGCAGATAATCGATTGCCTCGCGCGCCTCCACCGCATTGCCGGCGGCATGCCCCAAGACGGCATTCATGTCTGTTAAAACAGCGCGCACAGGCAGGCCCGATTGTTGTGCAACGCGGGACAGGCTATCGGCCAGCTCCTGCGCTTTTTCCTGTGTCGGCATAAAAGCACCGTTGCCACATTTGACATCCAGGACCAGACCTTGCAAACCAGCGGCTATTTTTTTGGATAGAATCGAGGCTGTGATCAAGGGTACCGATTCCACCGTTGCCGTCACATCACGCACCGCATAAAGACGCTTGTCGGCGGGCGCGAAATCGCCCGTCTGTCCGATAATAGAACAGCCCAGTGTGCGAACAATCTTTTGAAAGCGGTCAATGGGTAGGGCGGTAGTGAATCCCGGCAGCGATTCCAGTTTATCGATCGTGCCGCCGGTGTGTCCCAGGCCGCGCCCGGCGATCATCGGTACAGCCAAACCACAGGCGGCGGCCATTGGCGCAAGCATTAATGAAACCTTATCACCGACACCGCCCGTCGAGTGCTTATCAATCACAGGGCGATCTACGTCCCACTGTAAAACCATACCGCTGTGGGCCATTTCGTAGGTGAGCAGCGCAGTTTCCGCCGCCGAAAGGCCGCGCAGCAGACAGGCCATACAAAAGGCCGCAATTTGCGCGTCGGATACGGTGTTATGCGTCACGCCGTAAACAAAATCTTTCACCATGGGCGCGGTTACGGCGGCCCCATCGCGCTTATGTCGGATAATTTCCTGGATCAGCATAAACCCTACCTTAAGCCTTATCGTTTAAAAATGTGTAACAACCCTAAGGAGATATGCACATGACCCCAGTTCCTATTACGGTCGCCCACGGTGATGGTATTGGCCCGGAAATTATGGCCGAGACGCTGAAGATATTACAAGCCGCCGGCGCGCGCCTGGCGATCGAGACGATCGAAATCGGGGAAAAGGTTTATTTGCGCGGACATTCGTCGGGCATTGAGGAAGCGTCGTGGGACTCGCTGCATCGAACCAAGGTGTTTTTGAAAGCGCCGATCACAACCCCCTCGGGCGGCGGTTTTAAAAGCCTGAATGTTACGGCGCGCAAGACGTTAGGCCTGTTCGCCAATATTCGTCCGTGTGTGTCCTATCACCCGTTCGTCAAAACGAATTTTCCGAACATGGACATGGTCATCGTGCGCGAGAACGAAGAAGATTTATATGCGGGCATCGAGTACCGCCACACGCCGGACGTGTATGAGTGTTTGAAAATTCTGACCCGTCCCGGCTCCGAGCGTATTGCGCGCTATGCGTTTGAATATGCGCGCGCGAACAACCGCAAAAAAGTCACCTGCATGATCAAAGACAATATCATGAAGATGACCGATGGTATGTTTTATAAAGTATTCGAAGAGGTCGGCGCCGAATATCCTGATATCGCACGCGATCGCATGATCGTGGATATTGGCTCAGCCAAGATCGCTGTTGATCCGTGTCGCTTTGATGTGGTGCTGGCACCCAATTTATACGGGGATATTATTTCCGACATTGCCGCCGAGGTCACGGGCTCCGTTGGTTTAGCAGGTTCCTCCAATATCGGTATGGGCGGCGCGATGTTCGAAGCGATTCACGGAAGCGCCCCCGACATTGCGGGCAAAGGTATTGCCAACCCTTCGGGTCTTCTCTTGGGCGCGGCGATGATGCTGGTGCATATTGGCCAATCGGATATCGCGGAAACAGTGCACAATGCGTGGCTGAAAACAATCGAGGACGGCATTCATACCGGCGATATTTATCGTGACGGCACGTCGAAGAAAAAAGTAGGCACGGCCGAATTCGGGGATGCGGTGGTGGCGCGTCTAGGCCAAAAACCCAGCACCATGAAGCCGATGACGTATCCCAAAGACGTCAAGCCGATCGGCGTGCCGGCTATTCGTGACCCTAAACCGACCAAGGTTGAGCTGACGGGCGTGGATCTGTTTATTTCCTATACCGGCACAGCCGACGATCTGGCTGCTAAAATCAAGGATCTGGGCCAGGGCCTGGTCTTGCAAAATATTTCGAACCGTGGCGTCAAAGTCTGGCCGCAAGGCGACAAGCGCACCTTCTGTGTCGATCATTATCGCTGCCGTTATTTGGGCGACGAGAAGGGAACGAAAATCGTAACACCGGCCCAGACACTGGCGCTGCAACAGCGTGTCGTGGAGGCGGGACTGACCATTGCTAAAACCGAAAATCTTTTCCTGTTTGATGGCGAAAAAGGCTATACGGTCGGTCAGGGACAGTAATACACAATAACCTCTCCCGCCGGGAGAGGTCCGAGAGAAGCGAGGGGTGAGGGCGCTAGATAATGGACCAGCCCTCACCGCCTTCACATACGTTCCGGCAACCTCTCCCAGTGGGAGAGGTTTCTTTTTTTGAAAGTTTATGGTTCAATCAAAAACAGAAACACAGGGAGTAATGCATGCTTACCGTCCAGCCGCTAGTGCGCCGTTTTTTACCAAAAGACTTAAAGGTTGTGACGTGGAAAGATCTGGCCCCGTATACAGACGCCATTTTACAACGGGATCCGCAAAGCCACGAAGAATATCATCGCTGGCTGGACGACATGAACGAGATCACAGCGTTATTGCACGAAGAGTATGTGTGGCGCTATACGCGCATGACGTGCAATACGGCCGATACAGACGCCGCGCAGGCGTTTGAAGAGTATTTGGACAAGATTGATCCTGAGTATCAGAAGTTCGTCAATACGTTTCAGCAAAAACTTTTAGGCACGGCACTAGCCGAAGTTTTTGACGAGCCCGGCTATACGATTTGGCTGCGCGGGTTGAAATCGGATGCGGCGCTGTTTCGTGAGGAAAACATCCCGCTTTCCACCGAACAGGCCAAGCTGGCCAAAGAATACGGCGAGCTGCGCGCCGCCATGACGGTAGTGTTGGACGGCGAAGAAATGACCTTGCAAAAGGCCGCCGATCGCCAGTTTTGGACCGATCGCACCAAGCGCGAAGAAGCCTGGCGCGCAGCCAGCGAGCGCCGCTATCGCGACGCGCCCCGCACCGATGAAATTTTCGATCAGCTGGTGCGCCTGCGCGACCGCACGGCCACGAATGCGGGACACGCCAATTACCGCGACTATGCGTTTCAAAGCCTCAAGCGCTTTGACTATGGGTCGCAGGAATGTCTGCAGTTTCACGACTCGATCGCCGCGCATATTGTGCCGCTGGTTGAAAAAATGCAGATCAAGCAAAAGAAAGCCTTGGGCATTGATACGTATCGCCCGTGGGATGGTGCGGTGGATGCCAAAGGCCGCCCACCGCTCAAGGCCTTTGAAACGCCCGAGGAACTGATGACGCGCACATTGCGCGTATTGGAAGCGGTGGACAGTGATTTTAGCGACACGCTGCGCCTGATGGACAAGGCGGGGCGCATGGATTTGTTTACACGGCCCCATAAACAACCCGGCGGCTATATGATGAGCCTGCCCGAGACGCGCATCCCGTTTATCTTTGCCAATGCCACGCACAAAGTAGATGACATGGTAACATTGGTGCATGAAATTGGTCATGCGGTGCACGGCACACTAAGTGACGCTATTCGGCGCGTTGATTATCAAGGCGTACCTTCCGAAGGTGCCGAGCTGGCCTCGATGAGCATGGAGCTTTTAACCATGGATCAGTGGCATCATTTCTTTCCCAAGGAGGAAGATTGCCGCCGCGCCAAGATCGAACATCTCGAGCGCATTATTGGATTCTTCCCCTGGATGGCGCGCGTAGACGCCTTCCAACATCAGGTCTATTTAAACCCGGCGCTGACGCCGCACCAGCGTCGCGACCTGTGGGTAAAACTACACACACGCTTTACGACGAATATTGTTGATTGGTCGGGGCTCGAGCCTTATCGTGATACGGCGTGGCACAACCAGCTGCATATTTTTGAAGTGCCGTTTTACTATATCGAATACGGCATCGCCCAGCTGGGCGCCTTGCAGGTGTGGCGCAATTACAAACAGGATCCCAAACAGGCGATCGCCCAATACAAAGCCGCGCTGGCGCTGGGGTACACGCGTACCCTGCCCGAGATCTATGAAACCGCCGGCATCCGCTTCGACTTTTCATCCGAGACCTTGCGCGAACTGATCGCGTTTGTGGAGGAAGAGATGAAGGGGTTGGGGTAGGATAGTGGATAAAATAATTTCTCATCTACAACAAAAATATAATCCGAAAGCAATTGTGTTGCACGGCTCACGCTTGCGCGAAGAGTGCCCCGAGAACAGCGACTATGATCTCGTTCTTGTGGGATCGGCGGTTAGCCCTATTCTGCCCCACATATTTGCAGGAAGTGCTTTAGATGTTTGTGGTGTTGATGTTAACACAGAAATTATTGAGACGGGCGGTAAGGTTCCCATCTGGCCATTACGTGTTTTGTTTGATGATACAGATGCTTTGGGTGCAGCGCTTTGCACCCGCACACACGCCGCCTATATGAAGGGGCCCACACCCCTGTCGGCACAGGAGTGGGAAAACCGCAAAAACTATACGGCGCGATTGCTGGGCAAAATTGAAGCGCGTGGCGCAAACGCCGCGATGCGGCGCCAGTATTTAAGCGACCTCTATCCGCGCCTCTGTCGCTATTGGTTTGAAAAAAGACAGCTTTGGACGATGCCGACCCATCTTGCGTGGGCGCTTCTCGAGAGGGAAGATCCAGAGTTTTATTTCCTGATGGATGAATTGTGGACCGAACGCTATTTATCGGCGGGGCGGGAGTTAGAAAAGATGCTTTTTTCGAGTGCGAGCTAGCGCGAAAAAAGGGACACTACACCCAACAGGATTAACACACACCCGCTAAGCTGCGGCAGGCGGGAAAAAGCGGGCAGGCGCGTCGCCAGAAACCCTGCCAGCAGCATATACAGCATGTCGGTTACAAAGGCGATGCTGGTAAAAACAAGACTCAAAGACAAAGGATGTAATCCTAGCGAGGAGGGCCCGTGAAGAAAGGGCGGTAAAAAAGCGGCGAAGAACAAAGCTGTTTTGGGATTAAAGACACCAAGTAAAACAGACTCGGCGAACACGCGTCCTGCGTTTGGTGGTGCGGCCACAGGCGCAGCCACCGCAGCCAGCGGCGCGCGGCGCAAATAGGTGATGCCCAGATACACAAGATAAGCGCTTCCCGCCAGACGCAAGGCCCAGAAAAGAGCGGGGGACAAACTCAATAAAAACGACAGCCCCAGCGCGACAGCCAGGAGGTTGATAAAATTGCCGCACGCACCTCCCGCCACGCATAAAAAACCGACCCAGCGCCCTTCGCTCAAACTGCGGGCCAAAATATACGCCACACCCGGACCGGGGGTCACGGCGATGACCAGACTGATAAGGGCAAAGCTGTAAAGAGAAGGATTCATGAAGATAGGCACAAAAAAACAAGACGCTAAATTTATAATCGGCGGCCCTTGCGATTGATCGTAATTTCAGAAATCTCCATTTGCTTTGGCAGCTCCAGAAGGTGGAGCAGCAAACCAGCAACATCACCGGGAGACATCCACATGCTTGGGTCTTCTATTTTTAATCCGTAGTCCTTTTCGTGCATCTGGGTATTCATGCCACCAGCATGCACATAAATCACCCGGCTTTTGGTTTTTTTCAATTCCATTCCCAAATTATAGGTTCCGCCACGTAATCCGTATTTTGTTGCTGTGTAAGCGAGTTGATTTTCAAAACCCTCTTTTAAATCGGCTGTTGTGCCCACCTGTAAAATATCAGCTTCGTTACGCTTGATATCATCAAACAACAAAGAAAGAAGATACAAGGGAGCAATAGTATTCACGCGCCACGCTTTTTCAAATTTTGTATAGGAAATATTATTTATAGGCTCCATAGCCACAATGGCAGCGCAATTTACAATCGCATCAAAATTCGAATGCTGTGAGCGAATATTTTGTACGGCGCTCTCGATGTCGGAATTAAGCGACAGGTCACATTTTATATTTATAACACCAGGAATAGAACAGGGGGTTCGGCTTAAATTAATGACTTGAATCCCCTTGTTAGCGCAAATTTGCGCAAAGGCCTTTCCAAGACCATCGCTTCCGCCAATCAAAACAACGCGCTTCATATAGATCTCCGTTTAGGGCTGCTGTGTAAATGCTATGGGTTTCACCAGTTATTTCAAGAAAAATAGTGGTAGAAGCACCAAAGAAGGCAGGATTTTGGCTTCAACACGCTTCCAAAGATGCTTCTTAGCAAAGGCGTGGCCGGATCCGTGTTTTAAGTAAGCTTCGAAAGCCTCCGCCTTACCCTGATTCTCGAAAGCAATGTACGTCACCAGCCGCCAGGGCCGAAATTTGGCGGTGTGTGAAGAGTAGCCGGCATTATGTTGCGCCAAGCGTTTGGGTAAATCCTCGGTGCTTCCTGTGTAGCGCTGTTCGGGATGGGTTTCGCTTTGTAAAAGATACACGTAGTGCATGACGAACGTACAGACCGAGAAAAAAGACAATCCTGCTTTGCCCTTTGGGCTTCGCAGGACTCCTGTTCGCAATAAAGCTTCTTGGGCTAAAGCCCTGCGAAGCTTTAGCGAAGCAGGGTGGTGGTGGAGGTAGGATTTGAACCTACGAACTCGTAAGAGGGCAGATTTACAGTCTGCTGCCATTGACCGCTCGGCCACTCCACCACGGACACTAGGCTATAGGGGAAACACCCCCGCCCTGTCAACCGATTCTTATTGAAAATTAAACCGTTTACCGCCTATAACAGCCCCCATGATTTTGATTTTTGACGTGATGGGGGTGGCGCTTGGCCTGACAGGCTTTAACCGGCCGCTGCTCGAGCTTTTGGCTGCCTACCGCGCCCGTGGTGTGCGGGTCTATTTTGCCTCGAATATGGGCACGTCCGATAAAAAACGCTATTGGCCAAAGCTTTCCCCGGCCGCCGAAGCCTTGTTTTGCTCGGAAGAGCTGGGATTCAGCAAGCCGCATGTCGATTTTTATCGCAAAATCGAGGCGGTTCTTGGTATAGTACCCTCCCAGATCCTCTTTTTTGACGATTCGCAGGCAAATGTAGATGCCGCAAAGGCTGCCGGGTGGCACGCCTTTTTATATCACGACGTTGTTCGCACCCGAGAGCAGATAGAAGAAAGTTTATCATGACCGAGTATCGTAAGCCCAGTTCCACACGCAGTGGTCCACGCAAATCCAGTGGCGGATTTAAATCCGGCGGCCGCAGTGCGGGCCCGCGCAAGGAATTTTCCGATCGCAAACCGCGCAGCGCTTCGGGCGACAGCGATCGTCCGCGTTTCAAACGGGATGCGTCCAGCGACAGCCGCCCGAAACGGGATTTCGGTGATCGTCCACGCCGCTCGGAAGGATCCAGCGACCGTCGTCCGAAACGCGATTTCGGCGACCGCCCGCCACGCCGCGAATTTAGTGATCGTCCCAAACGCGCCCGCGATGATTCTTTTGGCGAACGCCGTCCACCACGTCGTAGCGAAGGCACAAGCAGTGATCGTCCAAAACATGATTTTGGCGACCGCCCGCGCCACTCGGAAGGCTCAAGTGATCGTCCGAAACGGGACTTTAACGACCGTCCCAAGCGCGACTTTGGAGATCGCCCGAAACGGGATTTCAGCGATCGACCCAAACGTGATTTTGGCGACCGCCCCGCGCGCAGCCGCAGCGAAGGCACCGGCGAAAAACGCTTTGGCAAAAAAGAATATCCGCCCCGCGGCGAATACCGCGGCAAAGGACCCAGCTATGACCGCGCCCGCCGCGAAGCGGGAGAGCGCAAAGAATACGCGAAAGAAAAAGGCGCGGCTGCAACCTATTTCGGTGGCAGTGGTGCCGACAAGCGCGAGGAAAAACGCAAAGGCCACGAGCATGTGATCTATGGCTTGCACGCGGTTGCCGCGGTATTGAACAATCCGGCCCGCACCATCAAAGATATCTGGGTTACCGATGCCGGACAAAAACGCCTGGAAGGTATCTGGGATGTGCAACGCCATCCCGAGCAGACAATCGTCGACAAAAATGTCCTGGAGCGCTTATTGCCTGATGGTGCCGTGCACCAAGGTATTGCAGTAGCTGTTGAGCCCTTACAAGAAACGTTCCTGAGCGATGTGTTGAGCGCCGAGCGCGTGCCCAATGCCAAGCCGCAATTGGTTGTCGTCTTGGACGAAGTTACTGATCCGCACAATGTCGGCGCCGTCATGCGCAGCATGGCAATGTTCGGTGCCAAGGCTTTGGTCGTGCATAAATACAATGCACCAACGGTTACGGGCGCTCTGGCAAAAACCGCGACCGGTGCCGTCGAGCATGTGCCGATGATCGTGGTAACGAATTTAGCTACCGCATTAAAAGAGCTGCAAATGGCAGGGTTTTATATCTTGGGCTTGGATGAAAAAGCCACGGTTAAACTCACCGAAGTGCCGCGCGACCGTTCGGTGGCGCTGGTCTTGGGCGCCGAGGGCGAAGGCTTACGCGAAAAAACACGCAGTGTCTGCGATGCGATTGCCGCCATTCCTTCCTTTGGTCCGATTGCGTCGTTAAACGTGTCGAACGCCGCGGCGATTGCCATGTATGAAATCACACGCGGGTAGGCGATGGGTAGAACCAAAATCCTTGTTGCTGTGCTGATAGGCCTGACAACGCCTGTTGCTGCAGCAAACGTGGATCTTATTCTGCCACCAGCATTGGAGTCGGCGGATGCTCCGATCTATCACGGCGCCAAAGTTAAAATAGGGGACACCACCGTACCGGTAAAAGAAGCGCCGCTACCACCCGGACAGGCTGCCGCTTATCAACCCGAAAAAGGGGCGGTCGTGGTCAGTAACCGCAAAGATATTTCTGAAGAGGTTAAAAGCCAGGCGCTTTTAGAGGTGCTACAGGCTCTGGAAGCGGGTGCCGTCGCTCCAGCCGCCGGGGAAGAGTCCGCAACACGCGCGAAAAAGTAGCTTTTAAAGCCCATTCACCACCACTATTCGTATACTTTTCTTTTAACCTTTTTCGTCGTAGAGTGGCCGCACGCCCACTTCTGCGAGGAACTATGTTGAAACGCCTTTCTGTTTTTGCTGTTTTATTTTCCCTGATCACTTTCCCGGCTTTGGCCGGCCTGCCCGAAACCATCTGGGCCGACTGGTTGCCCGATGCCGCCTCGCCCGTCAAAGAGCATATTCATCACTTCCACCATTTATTGGTCGTGATCATCACCACAATCGCCGTCTTTGTGGCCGTCCTGTTGCTGTATACGGTCTGGCGTTTCCGTCGCAGCGCCAATCCGACCCCCAGCAAGACCACGCACAACGTGCTGGTGGAAATCATCTGGACACTGATCCCGTGTCTGATTTTGGTTATTATTGCGGTCCCCTCTTTCAAACTCATGTATTACATGGACCGCACCACGACACCTGACCTGACGCTGAAAGTCACCGGTTATCAATGGTACTGGGGCTATAGCTATCCGGATCAGGGCATTGACGAATATTCGCTGTATATGCCCCCCAGCGCCGAAGACGATGCCAAGGGCGAATTTGCCGCTCTGC
>CAYRRF010000047.1:0-4171 GCA_964426595.1 uncultured Bdellovibrionales bacterium
ATTGGTCAGGGATTTGGCCAGCGATGCGCGTGTTGTCATGCCGGCGGACAGGCTGCTGTAGGGGCGATCCAAAAGTGCCGTAAGTTCCAGATCTTTGGCAAGAAAAGCAATGCGCTGTTTGTACGCTTTGACATTATAGAGGTGGCTGAAAACATGTAAGTTCTGTCGCACGGTCAGGCGTTGCGGCAAATCTACATAGGGGGAAGAAAAATTCATGCGTGCCAGGGCTGCATGACGATTCTTTAACATGTCAAAGCCCAAGACATTTATTTGTCCCGAGGTGGGCGTTAAAATGCCCAGCAGCATGGAAAGTGTCGTGGTTTTTCCGGCGCCGTTGCCGCCCAGCAGGCCGACAATCTGCCCGCGCGGAATAGAAAAAGAAACTGCATCAACGGCGGGCGTCGAGTCAAATATTTTGGTAAGCTGTGAGGCCTGTATCGCCTGGTTCGTCATTTATGGCTGGCGCCCGAGATCGAGCTTCCTGCGCTGCGCAGGTCTTGGCCGATACCATTGACGGTGTTGCAGGCAGTAAGCTGTGCAGCAACGACAAGCGTCAGAAGAGCAAATAAGATGCGGATCATGGACGTTTCTCCTTTAGGGTGTGAAGTTTGAACAGTATATCCAACGCCTCGCGCGGTGACAAGGTGTTGGGATCAACCCCGGCCAGCGCTTGTTCGAGCGGGTGAGGGGTCTCGGTGCGGGTTAGCGGCGGCGCGGCTTTCGACAGATTGCTGCCAATGGCATGCGATTCCAGTTCTTGTAATAAAGCGGCCGCACGCTGCAGCAGGCTGGCGGGCATACCAGCCAGACGCGCGACGTGAATGCCGTAGGAATGATTGGCGTGACCCGGTACGACTTCGTGCAGGAAAATAATATCACCCTGCCACTCGCGCACATTCAATGTGTAACAGGCCAGTTGGTCCAGAGTGGATTCCAGTTGTGTTAGCTCGTGATAGTGCGTGGCAAAGATACCGCGGCATGTTGTCTGATTGTGCAGATGCTCGAGCGTTGCCCACGCCAGCGAAAGTCCGTCGAAGGTGGCCGTACCACGGCCGATTTCGTCCAGGATAACCAGCGAACGCGGTGTTGCCTGATGCACGATCGCGGCCGTTTCCACCATTTCCACCATAAAAGTCGATTTGCCTTGTGCCAGATCATCGGCGGCACCGACGCGGCTGAACAGGCGGTCGACAACGCCGATTTCGGCGCGGGCGGCGGGCACGAACGCCCCAATTTGTGCGAGAAAGACGATAAGGGCGTTCTGGCGCAGAAACGTTGATTTACCCGCCATGTTGGGACCGGTAAGCAACCACAGACGCTGTGTGTCGCACAGCGAACAATCATTCGCGATAAAGCGTGTGGAAGATTTTTTGAGGGCCGTTTCCACCACAGGATGGCGGCCTTTTTCAATGATAAAGTCCGTTGTGTTGTTCAAGACAGGGCGGGTGTAGTTTTCTTGTAAAGCCAACGTAGCCCATGCGGTAGCCACATCCAGCTGTGCCATGGCATCGGCAATACGGCGTAACGCATCGCTATGTTCTTTGATGCGTGCAATAAATTGTTCAAACAGATCCAGTTCGATGCTCAGGATGCGCGCATCGGCCTCGTTGACCTTTTTATCCAGCTCCGCCAGCTCGGCCGTAGTGAAGCGCGCAGCCGTGGCAAGGGTTTGTCGATGGATAAACAGGCGGCTATCCGGGCCTTTGTCGGGATCCGGCGTATGAAAGGCTTTATCCGCGACGGTGGGTGTGACTTCGATAAAATAGCCCAGAATAAGATTGTGCTTGATTTTAAGTGTCGCAATACCGCTGATTTTGCGATAGCGCGCCTCGGCCATGGCAATAATTTTTTTGCTGTCATGCCGCAAATTTTGCAATTCATCCAATGCCGGATCATAACCGGGGGCAATAAAACCGCCGTCCCGCGCCAGCAACGGCAATTCGTCGCGCAGGCTGCGTTTCAGATCATTATACAAATCCAAAAGCGTGGAAGGAATGTTCAGACACGCGGCGTTTTCGCGCAGCTGCTGCGGGGCTGCGTTCTGGAGCGAAGGATAAATGTGCGAAGCATACAGCAACGTATCGCGCAAGGCGGCCAGATCGCGTGGCCCGCCGCGCCCCAAGACCAATCGTGACAATGCCCGTTCCAGATCGGGGCATTGCTTGAGCTGCGTGCGAATGGATTCCCGGGCGGTTGCTTCTTTGATAAAAAACTGCACGGCGTCCAGACGCTGATCGATCGCGGAAACGTCGGCCAAAGGCGAAGCAAAATGACGTGACAGCAGCCGGGCACCGCCATTGGTCAGTGTTCGATCGACCGTGTCCAGCAAGCTGCCGTGCCGGTGGCCGCTGAGCGTATGCGTAAGCTCCAGATTGCGCCGTGTGGCATTGTCAATCAGCAAAAGCGTTTCGTTTTGATGGAGTCGCGGTGGTAACAGGGCAATCTGTTCGTTTTTCTGCGTCAGGGCGATATATTCGATAAGCGCGCCAATAGCGGCAAGGTCCGTTGGCGCAAAGGTGCCAAAGGCGTCCAGCTCTTTGACGTGGAAAAGCTGTTTGATGCGGCGGGTGCAATTATCGGCGCTAAAGCGGCTGCGCGGTTGCGCTGTCAGAGTGGCAGCGGCGGGTGTAATTTTTTCATCTTCACAATGAATGATTTCTTTTGGATTCAAAAGTCCGATAGCATTTGCCAGCGCATCACGTGTAATATGCCGCACTGCCAGCTCGCCGGTGGATAAATCAGCCCAGGCCAGACTGCCTTGGTCTTTATCAAAATAAATCGCCGCCAAATAATTATTCTCGCGCGCGTCCAGCAAGGTATCTTCGGTAACGGTTCCGGGCGTGACAATGCGAATGACTTCGCGCTTGACCAGCGCTTTGTAGCCCCCGCGCTCCTTGGCTTGTTCGGGTGTTTCCGTTTGTTCGCAAATAGCCACGCGATATCCGGCGCGTATCAGCTTGCCCATATATTGTTCATAGGCATGAAATGGTACGCCGCACATCGGAATATCGGTGCCTTCCGTTTTACCGCGTTTGGTCAAAGCGATATCCAGAATTTTTGAAGCGGTAACGGCATCATCAAAGAAAAGTTCGTAAAAATCGCCCATCCGGTAAAATACCAGACAGTCGGGATGCGCTTTTTTGACGTCCATATATTGCTGCATCATCGGCGTCAGCGCCGCACTCTGCACTTCATTGGCAATAAACTGGAGCGCGCCTTGTTGCATTATATGGCCTTTATACCCATCAACTTGTCAAGGATATGAAACATTCTCTTATTAATTGCCGGATAATCGTTAGATAAAAGCTGTTCTTTAGTTTGGGTGAATTGTGAAGGTTTTAAATCTTGTGGGACAGCATCAATCATGCCTTGGATATTTTCTTTTGTCATTTCAAGGTGACATTGAAAACCGTATACGTTCGATTTATAGCGTATGATCTGTCTGGGGCAGCCTTCATTGTATGCAAGTAAAGTGGCATCGGGTGTAAGTCCCGGCATATCGTTGTGCCAATGTATGACATCAAATGATTCTCCCAAATCTTTCAAAAGCGGATCCTTTAAGCCGTCTTCCGTTAGTGTGATTGGATAGACACCAACTTCTTTATGCGTGCTGCGCTCGGTTTTGGCACCAAGTGCCTCGCCAATAAGCTGCGCGCCCAGGCAAAAACCGATAATGGCTTTGTTTTCAGCAAGACTATTTTGTATTAATTCAATTTCGCCTTTCAGGTAAGGATATTCATCTCGGTTTCCTGCGCCCGCATCTTGGGGTCCACCCATGATAACCAGTGAATCAAAGGTATTAGTCGGCGGTAACGATTCATTTTTGTAAGGCGATACAATGGTAAAATTAAAATGATTGGCATCGGCCCACGTGTGTATAACTCCCGGGCTTTCGAAATCGGCATGTGTAATACAAAGAATGTTCATTTAAGCCGCCTTAGTGCCTGTCGAACCAAAACCGCCGGCGCCACGTGTGGTTTCATCCAGTGTATCTACCTGTTGCCATTGAATTTGATGAACGGGCTGTACGCTGATCTGGGCGATTTTAAAGCCGCGCTCAATCGTCACCGGGGTGGTACTGACATTGGCAACGATAACGCCCATCTCGCCGCGATAGTCGGAGTCAATAGTCCCGATGCCATTGGCGATCATCAGGCCAGTTTTCAGCGCA
>CAYRRF010000047.1:4181-8765 GCA_964426595.1 uncultured Bdellovibrionales bacterium
ATAGCCTTTGGGGATGGCGATACAAAAGCCAGTAGGGATGACTTTACGCTCCATCGGTTGCAAAGTCACGGGTTCCGTGACGGCTGCGTACACATCCATGCAAGCGGCTTCGTCCGTGGCATAGCTGGGCAAAGGCAGACCTTCATAGTGCGGCAGTGTTTTTAACTGAACGGTGATACGGTTCATAGCTTTACTCCTGTGTGAATGGCGGCGATACCGCCGGTCAGATTTTCATACGAAACGCGCTGGAATCCGGCTTGTTCGAGGCGTTTTTTCAAGCTCTCCTGATCGGGAAACTGGCGAATGGATTCCACCAGATATTGATACGAGTCACGGTCTTTGGCGACGAGCGCCCCGATTTTAGGAATGACTTTAAAAGAATAAGTGTCGTACAGCGTTTGCAGCGTTTCGGAAGACGGTTTGGAAAATTCCAGACAGAAAAAGCGTCCGCCGGGGGCCAGTACGCGATAAGCTTCACGCAAGGCTTTGTCGATATGCGTGACGTTGCGCAAACCAAAGGCTATTGTGTAGATGTCGAAATCATTATCGGCAAAAGGGAGCTCTTCGGCGTTGGCTTCTTGCCAGCGAAAGGCCTGCATCAGCCCGCGATCAATAGCGCGTTCTTGTCCAACTTGAAGCATCTCGGGGTTGATATCGCTGATGGTAATAGCGGCCTGCGAGGCCTTGTACATTAAAAAGGAAATATCGCCTGTGCCGCCGGCAACGTCCAGAATGCGATGATGCGCTTTCGGGGCGATACGCCGCACAAAGGCGCGCTTCCACAGGCGGTGGACGCCGCCGGACATGAAATCATTCATCACATCGTATTTCGACGCGACACGGGAAAAAACGTCGCGCACGCGGGCGGTTTTTTCGCTGGCCGAAACGCTTTCATAGCCGAAATGGTGGTCGTTCTGGGGGGCTGTTTTCATGCCGCCAGCGTAGCCGATTTTGGCGTATTAAGGAATACGCTAATCTGCGCACAGGCGGCTTCAAGGGGCATTTTTTCAATGGAAACGCCATCCGGGAAGGCTTTATACAGGGCGCTGGGCAGGGCCGATTCCAGCAGGACAAAGACGCCATGATCGCTGGCGCTGCGGATCAGGCGGCCAAAGGACTGGCGCAGGCGCATCGCGGTCAAGAATAAATCATAGTCACGCGCGCCGAAATGCGTACGGCGAGCTTTGTGCAGAATGCTGGGGCGCGGCCATGGAATGCGATCATACACGACCAGACGCAAGGCGCGGCCGGGCACATCGACTCCGTCCCGCAACGCATCGGTCCCCAGCAAACACGCATCTTCTTCGGCGCGAAAAATATCTACAAGGGTGGCCGTGTTCAAGCCATCGATATGCTGCGCGTAGAGCGGGATATGCTGCTGGGCCAGCGCTTTGTTGAGTGTAGGATAGGCCGCTTGCAGGCGTTTGATCGCCGTAAAAAGCCCCAAACCACCGCCGCCCGAGGCGGTAAAAAGATCAGCATAGGCTTTGGCGACACTGGCGGTGTGCGTGCTGTCGATGTCATTGATCAAAAGCACGCGTGTCTGTTCGGCGTAATTAAAAGGCGAAGGGATCTGCACGCGCAAAGGCTGCAAACCGTTTTGGCGCAGAGTCTCGCCGCCGAGCAAGCGCTCGGCCTGTTTCCAGTTATTTTCCTGATCCCCCTGCGAGGGCTTTAGGGTCGCGGACGTCAGGATAACGGATTTGGTTTTATCCTTGGTCATTTCCACAAAGGCTTGCATCGGGTCCAGTAAATGACGCCAGATACCGACATCGTTATCGCGGCCGTTAAAGCGCGAAACGCCAAACCAGTCCACGACCGTTTCGGGAGAGGGTGCATGCAAGCGGCTGATCAGTTCAATCCAGGCCCGCAAGGGCTCGAGGATGCGGTTTTGCAGGCTGCGTGTAAACGATGTGATTTGCCGCTTAAGGGCCGCATCATCTTCTTTTTGCAGTTGCAGGATATCTTGCCGCAAATCATTGACGCGGATAAAGAGAGTCTTGAGATCGGTTGTCAACACACGCGCCAGCTGTTCCACATCGTCATTCAAAGGCAATACGGTGCACTCCAGATCATAAGGGCTGTTGGGGTAATCACAGCGCGAGATTACCTGGCGGCGGATGGCCGAGAAAAACTGTTCCGTCGGACCTTTAGGTGATTCTTTGTGCAAGCGTTCCAGCCAGCCGGAGTCGGGCAGAAAATGCGCTGCATCGCGTATCAACGGCAAATATTCCCACAAGGGATGCGTTTCCCCGACAAGGTTAAGCAGGCGACGATCAATGCCGCGGCGGCGTTGGCGTTTATTGGCGTGTTCGCCCATCAGCCAGCGCTTCATTTCCGCTGTTTCCTGACCGCTGAAAGCAATGGCAAAGGCGCTGTCGGTGGCATCGAAAAGATGATGCCCTTCATCAAATACCAAATGTTGTGGCAGAGTACGTGTCTCGGGATCTTCATCACAGATCTGTGTCAATGTCAGGGCGTGATTAGCCACAACCAGCGTTGCTTTGCGTCCTTCGCGGACATGGCGCTCAATAAAACAGCGTTGATAGTGTGGGCAAGCCTGATGAATGCACTCGCCGCGACGGTCCGCCAATTGGAGCGTCGGTTTTATTCCAACCAGAACAGGCAGCCATCCCGGCAGATCCCCGCCTGTCAGATCGCCGGTGCGGGTGGCGCTCAGCCAGCGCAGCATTAAGCCCAGACCGACGCGCGTGGCGTAATCACCCGTTACCAGTTGTTCCAACGACTCTTCCAAATTGAGCAGGCAGAGGTAATTTTCGCGTCCTTTGCGGATGACGGCCTGGGGCGGTGCATGTTGGGGGAAAATACGGTCCAGATCCTGTTGCAACTGATTTTGCAAATGGCGTGTAAAGGTGCTGATCCAGACTTGCGAGTCATTTTTGGCTGCCCACGTTACGGATGGCGCCAGATAGCCCAGCGTTTTACCCACACCGGTGCCGGCTTCGGCCATGATCCAGTTGGTGTTGCCGTTATAGGCGGCGGTTAACGCGCTGGCATAGTCCGCTTGCTCGGGTCGTGGTTCACTTTTGGTGCCGATAACAGCTTCCACCAGACGTTGCAGCTCGTGCCGCGTTTCGCTGGGGCTAATGGCCGCAGGCGTCGTCGTGGGCGTTTCCGGATATTCCTGCCATTCGGGTAATGCTTTCCACACGCGTATCTTTTCGCGCACAAAGGGCGAAACCGGCTGGGGCAAGGGTGCCTGCAAGGACTGCAGCACAAAAGGCGACCAGTGCCATACCGGTGCGCTGGCCGCCATTGCTTGTGCAAGAGCGATCGTTGTTTCTCTATCTTCAAGTGTTGTGCATTCTTCCAGCAGCTTTTCAATGCAAACAATCAGGCCTAAGGCCTGTTGCGTAGCACCGGGCTCTATAGAGAGATGCAGACTGCGCGCCAGACCCAGAGGGTTAGGAACGCAAAATTGTGCCGGACGTACGAAAGCGAATAGTTCTAATACGTCGTAAATAATGGCGTCGCGGACGTGCAGGCGCTCGCGGATTAAAGGCGCGTTACAGGCGATGACGGGCGCGTTTTCCAACTCGCGCGCGGCATTTTGTGGTGTCAGGTGTTTGGTTTCACCGTCCGGCGACAGCCACAACGCGCCATCGCCTTCCAGGATGACAACAGGCAGGTCGGGCAGGGTGACGGGCATTACTCGTCATTTTTTCCCGGATGCAACGGGCGCATCGTCGGGAAGGCAATGACATCACGAATACTTTGGCTGCCCGTTAAAAGCATGGTCAGGCGATCAATCCCGATACCCAATCCACCGGTCGGCGGCATGCCGTATTCCAGGGCGCGAACAAAATCCGCATCCAGATGCTGGGCTTCGTCATTGCCGGCGTCACGGTTTTTGACCTGATCCAAAAAGCGTTGGTATTGATCGATCGGGTCGTTGAGCTCGGAGAAGCCATTGCCGATTTCCCATGTATTGCAGAAAGTCTCAAAACGTTCGGTCAAGCGCGGCTCGGTGGGGTGCGCTTTGGCAAGCGGTGAGGTGTCTTTCGGATGGCAGGTAATATGAATGGGCTGCAGGATATTCGGTTCGACTTTTTCGCCAAAGAACAGCTCGACCACTTCACCCCAGCGCATATAGTCTTCGACCGGAAGTTTGTGGTTTTTGGCGATTTTACGCGCTTCTTCGTCCGAGTGAATGGTCATCATATCGACACCACACTGTTCTTTGATGATATCGACCATGCGTTTGCGCGGCCAGGGCGGAGTGAAATCAATCTCTTTTTCACCGAATAATACTTTCATCGTACCGTTTGCCGCAAAGGCTGCTTGCGAGATGATTTCTTCGGTGATGGTCATGATGTCATTGTAATCCGCATAAGCGATATACAATTCTAGCATGGTGAATTCAGGGTTGTGCTTGATGGAAATGCCTTCGTTGCGGAAGTTACGGTTGATCTCATAGAGACCATCGGATAAGCCGCCGACAATCAGGCGCTTCAGATACAACTCGGGCGCAATACGCAAGTACAGCTGCATATCCAAGGCATTGTGATGCGTGACAAAGGGGCGTGCCGTAGCGCCACCGGGAATCGTGTGCAAAATAGGCGT
>CAYRRF010000047.1:8775-11094 GCA_964426595.1 uncultured Bdellovibrionales bacterium
GTCCAGCAAATGGCGGATGGCGGTGATGATCCGCGAGCGGCGGCGTAATGTCTCGCGCGTATTCTCATTCGCAATCAAATCGGCGTAGCGCATGCGATAACGCTGTTCGATATCGGTCAGGCCGTGATATTTTTCGGGCATCGGCTGCAGCGACTTGCTGAGCAGGCTTACGCTGGTGGCATTAATGGTCAGCTCGCCACGCGGGGTTCGACGAATTTTACCGGAAGCACCGATAATGTCGCCCAAATCCAAATGGGCGATATCTTCCAGCGCCTGGGCGTCCAAATCCTGCTTGTGGCAAAAGACCTGGATCTTGCCGGTCACATCTTCCAAATCAATAAACATGCCCGAGTTCCGATAGGCGGTAATGCGCCCGGCCACGGTCACCAGGTCTTCGGTGTGCGTGCCATCGGCCAGCTCGGCGTATTTTTCCTGCAGCTGCACGGCCTTGTGCAGTGGTTTAAACTGCGACGGATAGGCCGGAATCTGCCGGCCCTTGAAATACTCCAAGTTCTTAATTTTGGCGTGACGCACGATGTTGTCGTCGGGTAAGGCTTGGGAAATCAGGTCGTCGGTCATGGGAAAAGCCTATTTTAGCGTGTTAAGGCCGATATATTAACCATTTAGGCAAAAGAATCAATTGACTAATATATTGCATAATGATATAGTGTCTAAAAATTAACGTATATATTAAAGGAAAAAGACAATGCAAGAAGCTAATCAAAACATCACCGTTGTTTTTAATATGAAGGGTTCTTTACAGGACCAACATGGAATGCCAAATACAGAACTTATCACATTCACCAACGATATCATCAAAAACGGTGTGAATGTTTGTATTCTTAGTGGATACCTTAAAAGCTATAATGTGAAGTTCTGCGAGGAAAATAAGCTGAACATTAAGCCTGAGAATATTTTTGAAAAATCATTTCTGGAAGATCCCGCGTTTCCAGGGAAAGTTATCCGCATTGAAAATAATCCATTTTTGGCACCTTTTGCAGAAAAAAAGGGGCAGGTTGTGATGCCGTGGTTCAGCAATGATGAATCGATGATGCTTTTAAAAGAAAATCTTAATGCATCGGGTTACACGCCAAAGTTTGAAATTTAAGCTTGCCAGGCACGTGCCATAATTGTATGATGTAATAATATAAATGGAGGTTAAAATGATTAATACAGGACAATCGCTGGACGAGTTTATGAAGAACATGCAAAACGGTCAAACACCGGGGAAAGTAGGCGCTGGTCCTACTAATGTTCCGTCTACGTCACATGATGAAGCTTTTGCTGCTTTTAAGACACAGATGGGTGGCAATCCTTCTAGTAAGACAGAGGTAGCTGCACCCTCTGCGCCTAAAATGAAGTGATCCGTGTCTACTAATCAAATACACATCGTCTCTGATAATGGTGGTACGCTCAGTCGAAGTGGTGAGCTTGTAGCGAAATTAGTTGCGCTGCAACAGAATGGTTTGTCCATTTGCGTTGCATCCGACAGCAACGAAGGCGACTTTGGAAAATATATTTTACCTACCCTGGCGAGCCAAGATTTAAACCCAGACTTTTATGCCTCTGTGCATACGTTCGGTGGGTGTACATCTAAAAATGATAAAGATTATTGGTCGCTTTTTTGTAGGCATTTCAAAATTGAAAAAGAAAGCATTCTTTTTATTGATGATGACTCAAAAAACTGTAAAAATGCTGAGGCCAGCGGGATTACGGCACTTGAATTTAACGCTGAAGATAGTCGTATGATGCTTCAAACGCTGGAAGGGCTATTGCGCCAAAAAGGCTATAACGGTCCGTTCTAAATCCCCAACCACTCTTTTTCCAATTGCTTTAGCGTCCCGTTGCGCAAGGCGGCGCGGATTTCTTCAACCAGCCGCATCATCGTGCGGACATTGTGAATGGTCAAAAGCTGAATGCCCAAGGCCTCGCCGGATTTGAATAAATGATGGATATAGGCGCGGCTGAAGCTTTCGCTATAGCAGTTACAGCTTGGATCGATGGGCGTGTTATCCTCACGGTATTTCGCGTTTAGCAGATTGATACGCTCACCTTTCGCGCCTTTGACAATCGCACTGCCGTGACGGGCCAGACGCGTCGGATGGACGCAATCCAGCGTATCAACCCCCAATTGCACGGCGGCAAAAACATCGCGCACCAATCCGTAGCCCAGCAAATGACGCGGACGGTCGGGACGGGCGCGCTTGGTGCACCATTCCGTGACCATATCCAGATCTTGAGGGCCTTTGCCCATGCTGCCGCCGATAGCGATACCAAAAAAATCACGGTCATTCACGTAAGATGTCGACATCTCGCGCA
>CAYRRF010000048.1:0-4999 GCA_964426595.1 uncultured Bdellovibrionales bacterium
ATCCGCACATGCCGGCAACGATATTTATTCCGGAGCGTTGAATATAAGCGCTCCGATACAAATTCGGGCTAAACGCGCTGCCGAACATTCCCTGGTAGCCGACATTGTGCGCCTCATGGAAAATGCAGAACAAGCGAATGCCAGCTATGTCCGGCTCGCCGACCGCATTGCAAAACTTTATACCCCCGTCGTGCATGTATTGGCTCTGGGGACTTTTATCGCATGGCTCCTTTTGTCTCCGGCTCCGTGGCAGGAAGCGTTGATGGTTGCCGTTACCGTTCTGATTATTACCTGCCCGTGTGCGCTCGCGTTAGCCGTACCGGTGGTTCAGGTATTGACAGTCAGCCGTTTAATGAAACACGGCATCCTTATTAAGTCCGGCGATGCACTGGAACGCCTGGCAACAATAAACCGTGTGTTGTTTGATAAAACAGGGACCTTGACGGCGGGGCATCCTTCCTTGATTAATGCCTCTACTATTGCGGACGATTACTTGCGTCTGGCGGCTTCTCTGGCCGCCCATAGCCGCCACCCTTTATCTACGGCGTTGACACGCGCCTATACAGGCGAGCTGTTGCCCCTCTCTGTAACGGAAATTCCGGGCAAGGGCTTGGAGACAACCTACAATAACCAGCGGGTTCGATTAGGAAGCCGTGAATGGTGCGAGGTCGAAAACGTCTCTGGAAATAACGAATATCTGGAATTTTTTCTGAAGATTGGCGATGCGCCTGCACTCTCATTCCAGTTTACAGACCCTTTACGGGAAGACGCCGCACAAACTGTAGCGACATTAAAACAGCAACAGCTACAAGTAAGCCTTTTATCCGGGGATCGTACGCCCGCCGTTGCACATGCGGCACAAGCCGCTGTGATAGACGATTGGCATGCAACCATGACCCCACAGGACAAATATGATAGGGTGCAAAAATTGCAACAGCAGGGCGAGAAAGTGTTGATGGTCGGTGATGGTCTTAATGACGCGCCGGTGTTACGCGCCGCGAATGTTTCCATGTCTCCGGCGACAGCCATTGATGTCGCACAAAATGCCGCCGATATCGTCTTTATGGGACATGGGCTGAAGGCCGTTGTGACGGCTTATACGGCCGCCGTTTTTTCTCAAAAACTGGTGTACCAGAATTTTGTTCTAACAATCATCTATAACATTTTCGCCATTCCTATGGCGATGATGGGACACGTAACACCGTTGATCGCTGCTATTGCCATGTCTTCCTCTTCCCTCCTTGTTATAGCCAACTCCTTCCGGATGCGTTTCAAGGTATAATGCATGAATATTCTTTTACTCTTACTGCCGCTTGCACTTATCCTGGGATTAATCGGCTTGGCTGCCTTTATATGGACCCTCAAAACTCAGCAATATGAAGATCTCGAGGGGGCTTCCCAGCGTATTTTGCTGGACGATGATGCTAAAAACGAGTAATAAAATCTATAAATCGTATATTTAAAAGGCCGACCACTCTCATGAAAACGATGACGTATCGCCCCGACATTGATGGCTTGCGAGCTATCGCCGTTTTATTGGTGGTTATTTACCACGCCTTCCCTGAATTATTACCCGGTGGATTTATCGGCGTGGATATCTTTTTTGTGATATCTGGCTTCTTAATTTCCGGCATCTTATTCAAAAATTGTGCTCAAAACCAATTTTCTTTATCTGAATTTTATGCCCGCCGCATTCGCAGAATATTCCCCAGCTTAATCGCCATGCTCAGCGTGTGCTTTGTCGCCGGATGGTTTCTTCTTTTTGCCGATGAATTCAACCAGCTTGGAAAACACAGTTTTAAAGCCGCTTTTTTTGTTCTGAATTTCAGCCTCGCCAGCAAGCATGGTTATTTTGAAACGGACGCGCTCTTCAAGCCACTATTACATCTGTGGTCCTTAAGCATTGAAGAGCAGTTCTATATCTTTTGGCCCATCGTTGTTGCAGGCCTGTGGAAATACAATAAAAAACTTCTTCCCGCCGTAACACTTTTTTTATTGATAGTGTCTTTCTTTATAAATATTCACCTTGTTGGCGACAACCAAACCCATGCGTTTTACTGGCCACAGGCGCGCATTTGGGAGCTTTTGATCGGCAGCTTGCTAGCCTATACCCAGACCCGTTATTCTCAATTTAAAAAACCTTCCTGGCTCGCACTGCTAGGGGTCTGTTTGATTGGTGTAGCAGCCTCCCAGGCAAATGAATCCATTGCTTTCCCCGGCTGGTGGGCGCTGCTTCCAACCCTTGGAGCTGCAGCCATCTTATTTGCTGATCCTAAAACCTGGCTCAACCAGACTTTATTGTCCAGTCGCCTGATGGTCGGAATTGGTTTGATAAGCTACCCTCTCTATCTTTGGCACTGGCCTATTCTTTCGTTCCTGCGCATTTTATACGGCAAAAATCTTTCTCTATCCCTTGCTCTGGCGGCAATCATTGCTTCCTTTTTTCTTGCCTTTATCAGTTACGCCTACATCGAAAAAAATATCCGATTTTCGCGCAAACGATTCGTTGTGCCGTCTCTGGTCCTTTGTATGCTAGCCCTCAGCGCTGTTGGCCTAGCAGGGCGTCATGATAAAATTCCGATGCGTTTGACAAATGAGCAGACAAATGAAATTGTCTCTGCCGTTTCCGACACCAAATTCCCAGCCCCGTCGAACTTCCGCAAGTCGAAAGACTTCGTTGCCTATACCATGCCCGGCAAAAAGCCGTATAGCGTGCTAATCCTTGGCGATTCACACGCAGAACATTACTGGAGCCGACTTAACAAGCGTATGCTGGATCAACACAACAATACCCCCAGCATCATCTTTGCCACCTATGGCGCCTGCCCTCCCTTCCCCGGGGTCAATCGCCTGAATACCGAGTTTTCGTGTGCACCCTTCTCGGCATTTGCATTGCAACAAGCCGAACGATCCGATGTCAAAACCGTTGTTTTTTCGGCGTGGTGGGAAATGTATTTTGGTCTTGCCTATCAGAATAGCGATTTAAAAGCCAACCTCTATGCGATAGATGATCCGAATAAAACTATCATTCGCCTTGAAACTCCGGAAGCGGAACAGCTTTTCCATTCTTTTGAAGAAACATTGGCCCAGCTGCACGCCCAAGGGAAGAAAATCTTTATCATCTTGTCTAATCCGACCTCTCCGGATTTCCGTCCGCAGAACATGGTATCACGCCTCACCCTAGCCTCAACGGCAATCGATAGAATCGATCGCGAAGCCTTTGTCCACCACATTACCCCCGTGACCGCTCGCTTGCGCGCTATTGCCACACGCACAGGCGCTACCCTGATCGATCCTGTGCCTTTTCTATGCACTAAAACCGCTTGCCCGACGCGCACACCGGCGGGGCGCCCCGTTTACAAGGATGACAACCATCTGCGCCCCTTCTATGCCGTGGAAAAAGCAACCTATATCGACAAAATCTTGCAATAACGTCGGTTGATTGTCTGTGCTTCCCCTGCTAAATTGGGACTATGAAACATTTTCGTGAACTCAATGAAAGCGAAGTACTGGCCCTCGCCGTTTCCAACGAAGAGGAAGACTCGCGTATCTATCTGACTTTCGCCAACCGCTTACGCAGCGACTATCCAGCCACCGCTAAAATGTTTGACGAGATGGCCGCTGAGGAACAAAATCATAAAAATGTTCTTCTGGACATGTATCGCAAGAAGTTCGGCGATCGGATGCCCTATATAACACGTCAGGACGTGCGCGGCTTTCTTAAACGCCGACCCACATGGTTGATGGAAAAACTGCGCGTAGATACGGTGCGTAAACAAGCCGCGATCATGGAAATAGAGGCCGCGGAATTTTATACAAATGCAGCCACGCGCGCACAGGACGTAGACGTTCGAAAACTGCTTGGCGATCTCGCTCTGATTGAAAAAGGCCACGAAGTCAAAGCCGCCGAGTCCGAAGAGAAAAACCTGCCGGCGGATCAAAAAGCCGAAGAAGCCGCGGTCAATCGCCAGCTTTTTGTCTTGCAAATCGTCCAGCCCGGCCTCGCCGGATTGATCGACGGCTCGGTGTCTACGATGGCTCCTATTTTTGCGGCGGCTTTTGCAACACAGAGCTCGCACGACGCCCTGCTAGTCGGTCTTGCCGCTTCGATCGGTGCAGGCATCAGTATGGGCCTGACCGAGGCGATGTCCGACGATGGCCAGGTAACGGGCCGTGGCCATCCGTGGGTCCGGGGATGGGCGTGCGGCATCATGACAACTCTGGGCGGATTAGGGCACACCCTGCCTTACCTTATCTCCAATTTCTGGACCGCCACTGTGGTTGCCGCGATCATCGTGCTTATCGAACTGGTGTCCATCTCGTGGATCCGCTGGAAATACATGGACACTCCTTTTACCTCGGCGATGGTCCAGGTGATTCTGGGTGGGATTTTGGTCTTGTTGACCGGCATTCTGGTAGGAAATTCCTAGTTTCAAAATGCGACTTTTCTGTCTCAAATTGAGCAAAGAGGTGTGAATCCCAAGTGCTATAATTTAGTTAATATATTGAAAATAAAGTATTTTTAATTTGGCACAGGCTCTGCAAGAGAGGAGACGCATTATCCCTCTTGTCCAAGGAGCTGTCAATGAAAGGCATGGTTTTCACCGAGTTTCTCACCATGGTCGAAGAAGGCTTCGGCGCCAACATGGTAGATGATATTATCGACGATTGTTCTCTTGCCTCGAATGGCGCTTATACCAAAGTAGGTACCTATGATTACAACGAATTGCTGGCGTTGGTAACGGCCTTAAGCACACGCACGGCAGTTCCCGTTCCCGATCTGGTTGTCTCTTACGGCAAGCACCTGTTTCGGCGTTTTTACCAAATGATGCCGCATTTTTTTAAAAATCACGCTTCCAGCTTTGATTTCATGTGTAGCGTTGAAAACATTATTCACGTCGAGGTTCGAAAAATATATCCGGATGCCGAATTGCCGCGCATTATTACCGAAATACAAGATAGCAATCATCTGACGATAACCTACAAATCCAAGCGCCCT
>CAYRRF010000048.1:5009-11074 GCA_964426595.1 uncultured Bdellovibrionales bacterium
TAATCCTGGGATGCATTGAACATTACCACGAAAACATCACTGTCACTTTCGAAGATCTTACCGTTTCCGATGGCTATTGCCGCGTCTTTAACCTTATAAAAGCATGACCGCTGACACCGCCGAGTTAAAAGATCAAATTGAGCGTCTGCACAAGCGCCTGCACCGCGAGCAGCAAGCGCGCGAATATGCCGAGCATCTGCTGGAAAAGAAAAGCCTGGAACTCTATGAGCTCAATACCAAGCTGGGTGAAAAAAATACCCGTCTTGAACGACGTATTGATTTAGCGCTTAGTGCCACGGGGGATGGTATCTGGGAACGCAACCTGAATAATGACGAGACGATTTTTTCCAAACGTTTCCTGAATATGTTGGGATACCGACAAAACGACGTCAAGGGTCGCTGGCAGGACTGGTTGAACCTCGTGAATATCGAAGACCGTGAACTTGCAAAAGAATCGATCGAACGCTTCCTGCAAGGCGATGCCAGCGCCTTTCCCGTTGTCATCCGCTTTAATCAAACAAACAAAAAAATACGCTATATGCTGGTTCGTGCCATCTTGTGGCGCGATGAAAAATCCGATGAAGCGATGCTGGTCGGTTCTAACACGGACATTACAGAGCTCCAAGAAGCCTTGGAAAAAGCCGAAGCGGCCAATATCGCGAAAACGGATTTTATTGCCACCATGAGCCACGAGCTTCGTACTCCCATGAACGGCATTATCGGACTTTCGGACGTTTTGCGGGATATGCCTCTGGATAGTGAAATTATAGAAATCGTTTCAACGATCAACCAATCAGCCCAAAATTTGCTGGGACTGATTAATGACATTCTGGACTTCTCCAAGATTGAGGCCAATGAATTATCTTTGGAAAAAGAAGACTTCAATTTACAAAGCCTCTTAAAAGACTGTCTAGGGTTTTTGCGGCATATGGCCCAGGAAAAAGGCCTTTCTTTCTACGTCTCTACCGACCTGGATTTACCGGAATTTATTCACACCGATATTTTGCGCGTCCGGCAAGTTCTCACCAATCTTGTGGGCAATGCCATTAAATTTACCAAACAAGGCTCTGTTTCCATCAATGTCACCGTCGAAAAAGATAAAGTTAAATTCTGTGTCACCGACACCGGTATTGGAATTCCTGAGGATAAACTGGGCGCTATCTTCAATAAATTCGAGACTGTCGCCGGACGGGAATTTGGCGGGACCGGCCTGGGACTGACTATCAGTCAACGCCTTGTGTCAATGATGAATGGGGAAATTGGTGTGAAGAGCGTTCTGGGACAGGGTACAACTTTTTGGTTTACCATTGACCCCGAACTCGAAAAGGTGCAGAAATCGCACGCAATAGTTCCGGAGATTATTCGTACACCCCAGATAGATAATTCGTCGGTATTACAAAATATGCGCATTTTATCCATTGATGATCATCCAACCAATCTGATGATGTTGCGCAAATTATTGATCAAGATGGGAGCACGCGAAGTTATCGAGGCCAGTTCTGGTGCCGAAGGGGTGGCGCGGTATGCCCAGGAAGGACCCTTTGACCTTGTATTAATGGACTATCACATGCCGGAAATGGATGGTCTGGAAGCCACCAAGCTTATACGCACCCATGAAATTGAGCATCATCTACCGCGCACGCCTATTGTTGCTGTGACGGCCGACGCCATGAAAGGCGTCCAGGAAAAGTGCATGGAAGCCGGCACGGACGGCTATGTGACCAAACCTATCTCCAAAGGTAAATTGATGCATCTTCTAGAAAAACATTTGTCTTCGCATGGTACGGTACATCCCACGATAGTTGTTGCTGCACCTGCCAAAACGCCTATTGATCTGAATCATTTGAATGAATTCACCGATGGTAATAAAGAAGATGAAATCATGTTCTACGAAACATTTCTTACCGAAGCCGATAAGTCGATGCTTATTTTAAATGACACGTGCAAAAATGCAGATTCCGAAGGCTGGAAAAAAGCGGCGCATAAAATTAAGGGCTCCGCCGCCAATCTGGGCGCTTTTGATTTATCTGCCCTGTGCAAAGAAGCCGAGCATGGCTTTGAAAAATCGACGGCCGAAAAAACGGAGATGCTGCAGAAGATTACCGCAGAATTGCAGCACGTACGGGATTTTATTGCCGAGCGGACTAAATAAAGCTATCTTCCACGGATGGATTGATGACATTCGCCTGTGAAATCAGGCCCAAGCCTTCGAAATAAACGCAGTTCCGGCCCGAAGCCTTGGCTTCATACAAAGCCTTATCCGCATGATCAATGGCCGATTCGGCGTTCGTTACATCGTCTTCCAATATAACTCCGCCAATTGAACAGGTGACGGTTATTTGTCCACGCAAAGGGATATTAAAAGGCGTTTCAGCAATCACTTTACGCAGGCGGTACGCCACATCAAACGCCGTATGACGGCCGATATTAGGTAGAACGGCAACAAATTCTTCCCCCCCGAGGCGCGCTAATAAATCAAAGCTGCGCAATTGCTTGGAAAGACGCGAAGAAAACTCGCGCAATACCTCGTCTCCCACCCCGTGACCATAGGTATCATTGACTCGTTTAAAGTGATCAATGTCAAAAATTAGCAAACACAGAGGCTTCATGCCGACATTGGCTTCCTGCATCATTTTACCCAAATGTGCCATGAGATAGCGGCGGTTAAACAAACCTGTCAATGAGTCGGTCAAGGCCATCGAAACACTTGACTCGTAATGATCCCGCAACCGCCGTTGATAACGACGACGACGCACTTGCGTTTTGATGCGGGCGCGTAGTTCATTGCGATCAATCGGTCGCAATAAATAATCATGCGCACCATTAAACTCCAGACCCGTCGCCACACGCACCATATCCTGTTCATCGGCCAGCATAACCACCGGAACTGACTTTGTAATGCCATCCAGACGCAGGTGCGAACACAGGCGTAAACCATCTTCCGTATCCAGATTGAGGCTGACCAATATTACATCAAACGCAGTCTTCTCCGCCATTTCCATGGCCCGCGCTCCGTTATTCACTACCGTGACTTTGTGCTTATCCCGTTGCAGAGCCTCGACGATACGCTGTGCCTCCAGCGAACTGTTTTCGACCAGCAAAATATCCGCTTCGCTGGTATCCACATCAAACATACTGATTTCCTGATGCACGGCACCGAACTGGTGTGCAGTTTCCTCGCGTAGCATCCACTCATCCATCGTCATTTTCAAACGGATCAGGGAACGCACACGCGACATCAAGGCCAGATCATTTACCGGCTTGCTGAGGAAGTCATCTGCGCCCGCTTCTAAACCACGCACCCGATCGGAAATGTCCGTTAATGCTGTGACCATCACCACAGGAATATTTTGCGTTTTCGGATCGGATTTAAGGTGTTCACACACCTCGAAACCGTCCATCCCCGGCATCATAATATCCAGCAAAATAACATCGGGCTTTTCCGTCCGGGCTTTTTCAATGGCTTCTGCACCACTCATCGCGGTAATGACACGAAAAAACTCACGCGTTAACTTGGCTTCGAGAAGTTTAACGTTAGGGGCAATATCATCGACGACCAGAATTTTGGCGCTCATGTCCTGACCCTTTCGTTTATAGGCGTTACTTCAAGTAACGTTGAACAACATCCAAGAAACTGGATACAGAAATCGGTTTGGCGATATAATCCTCGCAACCGCCTTGTAAAATCTTCTCTTCGTCACCCTTCATGGCAAAAGCCGTAACGGCAACGACGGGGATATGGCGGGTGCTTTCTTCTTGTTTAATCCATTTGGTGACTTCCAAGCCGGAAATCTCCGGCAGCTGGATGTCCATCAAAATCAAATTCGGTTTGTGCTTCTTGATCAGTTCAAACGCCTCGCGGCCGTTGCGGCTGGGAATCGTGCGATAACCATGCGCTTCCAACAGATCCTGAAAGAGCTTCATGTTCAGCTCGTTATCTTCAACAATGAGAATCGTTTTCGACATGGTTAGACCTCTTAAGGCCTACTTTCGCCCAAGACCCCTTAAGATTCGTTAAATGGTGGGATTTTCTGTCCTAAAACCCAGCCTCACACCCTTTATTTGTATTATGTATTTATTAAAGGCCGAATAATTCGGCTTTGTGGGTTGCAGTGTCATAGATGGCAAAGCTGGCGGGCTTTTTGTCTCCCAAGATAGAACCCGGATTGACGGCGATGCAGTTATCATGCGTTTCGATTCGGGGATCGTGATCGTGGCCAAAACAGACGAGATCGTAATCGCCTGTTCGTGCTAATGCATTGCCGTAGAGCGGATAATGCGTCAATGCAATTTTCTTTCCACCGCACTCAAAAACACCGCCACCTTCGTGAAAAACTTTAAATTGTGCATTTTTTTCCGTGCCATACTGAACAATTCGCAATGGATCGCCATCGTGGTTACCTAAAACTACATAGATAGGACCTTTAAACTCGGCAATAATCTGAGCAACCTTGGAGCCGCAAAAATCGCCACAGAAAATCAACGCACCAATATCACTATTGGAAATCGCTTTCATCGCTTTCTTGACATTTTCAAAATGCTCATGACTATCAGATAAAATGGCGATTTTCATTTTCTTCTCCTGTCATGCTGAACTTGTTTCAGCATCCATTTTAACACCTGTAACCTGATCGTAAAGGTCCAACCATTCAGGGTTACCTTGTTCGATAAGGTTGATTTTCCAGTGGCGGTGCCAGTTTTTGAGTTGTTTTTCTCGCACGATTGCGCTTTCGATCGTATCGACGCATTCGTAATAAACAAGTTGATTTACATCATAGTTTTTTTGTAAAGCCCTCTGCCATCTTATGTTTGTGTTGATAAACACGTTTAACCAAATCAGAAGTGACACCGATATAAATAGTACCACGTTTCTTGTTAGCTATCATATAAACGTAGCCATTCTTCATATTTCACCATAGATGCTGAAACAAGTTCAGCATGACAATTGGTTAAAAA
The DNA here is from genome assembly GCA_964426595.1 of uncultured Bdellovibrionales bacterium. Classification (GTDB taxonomy): domain Bacteria; phylum Pseudomonadota; class Alphaproteobacteria; order Micavibrionales; family SZUA-601; genus JAQGJA01. Next base: position 9,966 of record CAYRRF010000048.1, read on the forward strand.
TGCAATGCGCGGCCATAGGCGTCCAGAACCGACTCGTGCATCATTTCCGACATGGTCGGGTGGGCAAAGACCGTATGCATCAGCTCGGCCTCGGTCAGCTCGGATTGCTTGGCGATGACGTAGCCTTGGATCATTTCAGTGACTTCGGCGCCGACCATATGCGCCCCCAGCAGCTCGCCGGTACGCCCATCGAATACGGTCTTGATCATCCCTTCGGCCTCGCCCATCGCAATCGCTTTGCCATTGCCAATAAAGGGGAAGCGGCCGATCTTGTCCTCGAACCCCGCCTCTTTGGCTTTCGCTTCAGTCAGACCGACGCTGGCGACCTGTGGACGGCAATAGGTACAGCCCGGGATATTTTCTTTCTTCATCGCATGCGGATGCAGACCCGCAATCGCTTCCACACAAATCACGCCTTCATGCGACGCCTTGTGGGCTAGCCACGGCGCGCCGGCGACATCTCCGATCGCGTAAATACCGGGTTCCGCCGTACGACCATAGCCGTCCGTGACGATATGCCCGCGGTCCAAAGCCACACGCGTGTTTTCCAGACCCAGATTCTCGGTATTAGCAACAATGCCAACCGCCATAATCACGCGGTCAAAGGTCTGTTCCGTTTGTTGTCCGTTTTGTTCAATCGTTGCCGTCACGTTGCCCTTGCCTTTTTTCAGCGCTTTGACAACCGCTTTGGTCATCACCTTCATGCCTTGTTTTTCAAATTGCTTGTGCACAAAAGCGGAAATCTCGGCATCTTCGACGGGCAAGATACGGTCCATGACTTCAACCAATGTAACCTTGGTACCCATGTTCAAGTAGAACGATGCGAATTCTGAACCGATGGCGCCCGATCCCACGACCAATAAATTTTGTGGCATGGCTTTCGGTGTCATGGCCTCGCGGTACGACCAGATCAAATCGCCATCCGCTTCCAGCCCCGGCAATTGGCGCGCCCGCGCACCCGTCGCCAAAATAATATGCTTGGCGCCAATGATCTGACCATTCACGTCAATTTTTCCTGCGCCGGCCAATTTTCCAAAGCCGTCAAGCACCGTGACTTTGTTTTTTTTCATCAGGTGTTTGATGCCTTGGGTCAACTGCCCCGATACAGC
>CAYRRF010000049.1:0-10946 GCA_964426595.1 uncultured Bdellovibrionales bacterium
TCGATCATGTCACTTTCATCGCGCGCGTGTCGTATTGCATGGCCGTGCAAGGTCTTGAGGCGCTCGGCCGGATTGAGTGGCGTGGTTAATCCGCGGGCAATATCTTGTGTAACATGTAACCCGCCGACGGGAACCGCATCGGCAAAAACCAGTTTTCCTTCCAAGACGACGCCGATGCTGGTGGTCATGGCGCCCATATCCAGAATGGTACAGCCCAGATCCAATTCATCTTCTACCAGGCAGGATAGTGCGGCGGCGTAAATATCAACACAGAACCCATCAATGCTCAGGTGATTGGCATTCACGCAGCGCTCGATGTTTTGAATGGTACTGGTGGCCAAAGTGATGGCATGCACATCGCATTGCAGACGTTTGCCATGCAGACCGCGAGGATCGCGTATGCCCGGCTGGTCATCGATGCGATAGCTGGTCGGGATAGCGTGGATAAGTTCATTTTGGCCTGGGATTTCGGCATCGCGTGCAAAAGCCAGGCAACGGCGCACGTCACTGTCGGTAACTTCACCGTGCGGAATGGCGACTTCTCCCCGCACGCGATGCGAGCCGGTTTGTGTCGCAGAAACAGAAACAGTCACAGTATGAATCGTTTCGCCCGCCATGTTTTCGGCGGCTTGAACGGCTTGGCCGATGGCGCGTGCGGCCGCTTCCATGTCAATGATACGGCCGGCCTTCAGGCCTTTGGATTCGTGATAACCGATGCCAGCGACATGAATATGACCATTTTCAGCCACACGGGCGATCAGGCAGCAAATTTTGCTGCCGCCAATATCCAAAGCTGTGATAAGCCCGGTTTTGGGCCGTTGTAAAAGTCGTGAACGCATGGCGCCAGCATGGTCCGGAAGTTCTAACTTTTCTTTAATAGATAGGCTTTGGCTTCATTTTGATTGGCAAAAAGAGGAACCAGATCGCTGAGGCCCACCATGCTTAAAACCGCTTCGGCTTGGGGCTGGGCGCCGCTAAAAGCAATGCCAAGTCCTTGTTTTTGTGTGTGGCGGAAAAGGACAGCCAGGACCCCGACGGCAGCACTGTCCAAAAAATCTACACGCTGCAGGTCAACCAGCAGCGGTTTATCAATCACGCTGGTATGGGATTCGAGCGCGGGTTTGAGTTTTAACAGACGCTCCATGTCGATGCTGCGCAGAAAGCTGGCGATGTATAGTTTTTCATCTTCTTCCAGTGTGAAATCATCGTGCGTTAGCATCGGTAACTCTCCATCATAAGGGGTTGAATGAGCGACTGCCATACATGTTGGCGGTTCGTGCATTCAAGCAGGGCTTGCGGGCGGAAAAAGGGGGGCAGACGTTCCGATCCCGCAAGGGTAAGAGGAATAATGAAATAGTTGAAGTTATCGTCGGCGCGTAAGTAAAAAGATTGCGGCCATAAATGACGCACCAGACGCAAACCGATGCAATCATCCAGAAAAATCGGCGGGTCGTTGGGGCGCGGGGCGCATTTTGCCCAGACGTCATTAAAAGCGTGAAAATGTTCGCCATCGTCACAGATGATGCAGAACATGTTATTATTATACGTTACAAAAGAGATATCGATATGCTCGGCCTGGGGATGGCTGTGGCGCAGGATGTTATTGACGATTTCATTAATCCCAAGCAGCAAGCGCTGGGCTAATGCCGGATCCACGCGCGCACTTAAATAAGAATGCGTGGCCTCACGAAAAGAATGGGCATTAATGGGCCAGTGGACAGGCAAAGCGGGGGCGGTGCGTGCAATCATGAAAGGCTTTGACTCCTGAGAAAAAGTCTTTAGGTTGATTGTGACTCCCAATTCTTAAAATAGATCAAAATGAAACGCCGTCGCCGTACAAAAAGATCGTCTAATCGTGTAAACATACGCAAGTATGTAGCCGACCTTTTGCGCTGGCCGTGGTTTAAGCACTGGCATGCGCGGGATTTTGTGAAGTGGGGGTTGCTAAGCATCTTCTGGCTTGGCGTCGTGATGCTGGTGTCGATTTTTGTTTTGTCGATGGGATTGCCGGATATAGAAAAGACGGTGGTGATGGATCAGCGGCCCACCGTCATTTTACGCGACTATAAAGGACATGAATTTGCCCGTCTGGGCGGTACGCAAAACGACACGCTAAAATTAAAAGACATGTCTCCGAATCTGGTGCATGCGGTTTTGGCCATTGAAGACCGCCGCTTTTACTCGCATTTCGGTGTGGATCCTATTGGTCTGGCACGTGCAATCTGGGTCAATTTCCATCGCGGCGGCGTTGTGCAGGGCGGCTCGACCATTACGCAGCAATTGGCGAAGAATCTGTTTCTGACTCCTGACCGTACACTCATGCGCAAAGTCAAAGAGGCGTTGTTGGCGTTGTATCTGGAGCGGCGTTATACCAAGGATCAAATTCTGGCCGCCTATTTAAACCGCTCTTATTTTGGAGCTGGAGCGTATGGCGTGGATGCGGCAGCGCGTGTTTATTTTAATGTCACAGCAAAAGAATTGACCGTGCCACAGGCCGCAATGATTGCCGGGCTTCTTAAAGCGCCTTCCCGTTTTTCACCGGATAATGATCCGAAGCTGGCGGTGGAACGTACCCGCGTGGTGATTGCCGCGATGGTGGATGCTGGCTATTTGAAACCAGAAGCCAAAAAAATCAAACTGGCCCCTTTGCCCAAACGGGATTATCAGGTCGGCGGCTCGTTGGTGATGCGCTATTTCGCCGACTGGATCATGGGACAGGTAGAGGCCTATACGGGCTCGTCGACAAGTGATTTGATTATTGATACGACGCTGGATACGGATATGCAGACCTATTCGGCAGCCACAGCCAATAAGATATTGGATCAGCAGGGAGAAAAATTAAATATCGGGCAGGCGGCTTTGTTGACGATGACGCCGGATGGAGCGGTACGCGCCATGGTGGGCGGACGCGACTATGGCACCAGTCAATATAATCGTGCTGTCATTGCAAAGCGGCAGCCGGGCTCGTCGTTTAAACCGATTGTGTATCTGACGGCCCTGGAAAAAAATTATACACCCGAAACGCTGGTGTTGGATGCGCCTATTCGTGTCGGTAAATACGCACCCGAAAATTTTGATGGCAAGTACCGTGGCGAAATCACGTTACAGGATGCGGTGGCTAATTCGCTTAACAGCGTGGCTATTCGCGTGGCGCAAGATGTCGGTATTGCCGATATCAAGCGTATGGCGCAGCGTTTGGGTGTCTCGGATGATTTAACATCCGACTTATCACTCGCTTTGGGAACCAGCGATGTACGGATGATCTCGCTGGTGGGTGCGTACGCAACTCTGGCGAATCGCGGGTTGGCTGTCGAACCCTACGGCATTACATCGATACGCACATTGCGCGGGCAAGTCTTGTACCAGCGTCGTGCGATCGCCCCGATGCCGGTATTGAATATCAACACCGTGGCGCAAATGAATAAAATGTTGCAGGGCGTTGTGTTGTACGGGACCGGACAACGGGCGATGATTGACCGTCCGGTGGCGGGAAAAACCGGCACCAGCTCGAATTACCGCGATGCGTGGTTTATCGGCTATACGTCGGATTTTGTGTGCGGTGTATGGGTGGGGAACGATGATGGCGCGTTGATGAAACGTGTGACCGGCGGGTCGGTTCCGGCGCAGATCTGGCATGATGTCATGTTACAGGCGCACCGCGATCGACCGGTGCAGCCTTTGGCAACAGAATCTTCCTCGCAAGGCATTCTGCCACCGGAAGGAGATGCAGCGTCTTCACCGGAAGGGCAAGGCGAAGGCCTGTTTGATCAGCTTTTGAAGGGCTTGATTGGTGCGCCCGCCCCCACGCCCCCTGTAACCGAGGAACCTGCTGCGGTGCAATAAAGGTTGTTGCTTGACCGGTCGCGGCCTCTTGCTTATGGTATAGAAACCACAACCCAGAACCGTCTTGGCAACAGGGCGGTTTTTTCATTCACTCTAGTAACGCGTGGTGTTTTACAATGTCGTCTCTGCCTCCGCATCCTGTTCTTGACCTCAGCCGCGATCCGACATCGGCTTCGACGCAGCTATATAAAGATTGTGTGGCCTATAATAAAGCGCACGGGCTTCCGGCTCCCGCTAATTTAGGGCAGGCGGTAGCGCATCGAATTCCGGGTGGAAAAATTGCGGCTATTTGGGCTGAACCCGTTGTAATGAATCCTTCCAATATATACGGACCTTCTGGAGGACATGACCCTTTACGGGAAGTAAGTGCGGCTTATTTAAAGCGTATGTATGGTTTGAATGCTACAGCAAAAAATACATTCGCCTACGCATCACATGGACGCCTGGGATTGCATCGTTCGATGGGACAAACGAATAAAGATTATCTCGATAAGAACTCTGCTCTTCTTATTCCAAACCCAGCGTGGCCGATGTATCGTAAGATAGCCGCACAATATAAACATAGCGTGGTAACGTATGATGTGAGTCGTAAGGATCTAGCGGATAATGTTAGTTTCGCGTTAGAAGAAGATAAAGAACACAATATCATGGAGATTATTTTTGATCCCAATCAAAACCCAACCGGAATGCTGCTGGATTTAAGAGAGTCTGTGGAGAGTGTTGAAAAGCACAATCAGCAACGCCGTGATAAAGGGTTTCCGCCCATGAAAATGACATTTGATATGCCGTATCCGATGGCATGCCCGAGAGCGAAACCAGAAGCGGGTCACTACATGGACTTGGGAATTGAAAGTCTTTTGGACAATTTGGAAACTGAGTGGCAAATTATTTTAAGTGGTTCGAAAACCTATGCTATGGCGGATAAAGGGTTTCATCTTTCTGTTATTCATCCTAAATTTGCCAAAAGTTTTAATGATAATGCTATTGTATATGGCAGCGGATTTGATCTGGCTTTATCAAAAAAGATGGAGCGGATTTTGTCACCGGAATGTGATGAAGATATTCTTTTCCATTTTTCGGGTTACAAAGAACTGCTGACGAAGAACCGCAGGGCTGCCGAGAATGCGTTTGGTGAGAATTTAGTCGATGGGGACCCGGGCTTCACATGCTTGGTACGACTGCCCTCCCAATTCGCCGATCAACCCATTGCCAGCCAGCGGCATAAAAAAGGGTTTCAGATAAAGAATGCTGATAGTCTCGTCGAATATCTGGCTGTAGAGCACGATGTTGTGACGGTAAATAATGGTAAGGACAAGGAGGGAAACAATACCTTGCGCCTTGCGAGTGCCATGGAAAACGATGTCTTTGAACAGGCTTTGGGACGTATCCAACAGGGTTTGGCTTTGGCCGTTCCAGAGTATATCAACGCATAGACAGCTATAGATTACTGGGCTAGAATCGGGCCATGGGCACGATGCAAGTCATATTAGTTGTTTTGTCGGTTGCGGTTCTTGTGATAGCTGTGGGGGGCGTCCTGTTATGGCGGCAAATCCGCCTGTTGCAACAGATGTTCGAACAGCTGGAAGCGGCGCTGCAGCGCAACGAGCATGATATCGCCCAACAACGCTATGCCATTGCGGTGGCCCGCCGACCCGATAAGGCGACTTCAGAAAATCGCGAAGAAGCAAACGACGACCAGAAAGTAATGGATCTGGCCATCAGCCATATCGAAGAAAAAGCGACTCCCAAGACCGAAACGGAACCGGCGTCCTTGCCGTTGCCAAAAGTATTGGAAGAACTAAAACCCCATCAGGTATTACAGTTTCTAACCCACGCCATTAAAAATAACGAGATCGCGATCAGCTTGCAGCCGACGATGAAAATGCTGCATCGTACCGTAACATTTTTCGAAGTCTTTGCCCGTATCAAGGTCGGGGATCAGGGCTTTATTCCGGCCGGGAAATTTATTTCCGTGGCGCGGGATAACAATTTAATGACGACGGTGGATAATTTATTGTTGTTGCGGTGCTTACAGCTCATCAAACGAACGGCGCGCGCGGATTCGACGATTGCGTATTTTGTGAATATATCCGTGGCCACCCTTGCCAATAAGACCTACGTCAATGATCTGGTCAGCTTCCTGTCCGCTAATCCGCGACTGTCGACACAGTTGGTTTTTGAGTTTCGTCAGGAAGATACGTTACATGCTTCTCACAACGTGCGGCAGGTGATTGATGCGCTGGCGCTCTTGGGGTGTCGCTTTTCCATGGATCAGGTGGGCCTGCTAGGTCTGGATGTGGACCGTTTGCACGATCTACATATTGGTTTCGTTAAACTGGATGCGGCACTGATGGCACAGGAAATGCAAAATCCCGACCGCCGCATGCGCATGAAGAAATTGAAAAAGCTGCTCGAGGCCGCCGGTATCACTGTTATCTTGGAGAAAGTCGAAAATGAACGTCAATTACTTAGTCTCACGGATCTATCGATCGGTTTCGCGCAAGGGTATTTCCTTGGGCGCCCGCAAGAAGTCGCTTAGTCTTCTTTTTGTCCTTTCTTTGTTTGTACCTATGACGTTGCAAGCGGCAGCGCCCGTGCACGCGCTAGCCTTGTATGGCGAACCCAAATATCCGGCGACCTTCGCGCATTTTGATTACGTGAGTCCGGAGGCGCCCAAAGGCGGAACCGTTAATCTCGCGGCGGTTGGCAGTTTCGACAGTCTTAATCCCTTTATCGTGCGCGGCTTGCCCGCCGCGGGTCTGGGGTTGATGTATCAAACATTGTTGGAAAAATCTCTTGATGAGCCGCAAACGGGCTACGGCTTGCTTGCTGAAAGTGTCGAACTCGCCGAGGATCGTTCGTGGGTACGCTTTACCCTTCGGCCCGAGGCGGTGTGGAATGATGGCACACCCGTTTCCGCAGGCGACGTTATTTGGAGCTTTAATACCTTGATGAAAGACGGTGCGCCGTTCTATCGCAGTTACTATGCGCAAGTCGCCAAAGCCGAAGAGATTTCACCGCGCATTGTGCAGTTTACGTTTAAATCCGCCGGCAATCGGGAATTGCCGTTGATCATCGGCGATATGCCGGTGCTGCCGAAAAACTACTGGACGGCGCCCAAGCGCGATTTCTCGAAAACAACCTTGGATATTCCGATGGGCAGTGGGCCCTACGCCATCAAATCTGTCGAGCCGGGCCGTCGTATAACATTTGAGCGCGTTAAAAACTGGTGGGCTGAAAACCTGCCGATTAACAAAGGGCGCTATAATTTTGATACAATAGGCTTTGATTATTATCGCGATCCGGATGTTGCTTTCCAGGCCTTCTTGTCGGGATCGGTAGATTTTCGTCAGGAGAATGTCGCGAAAAACTGGGCTCAAGGCTACAACCATCCGAATGTCGTATCGGGCAAGATCAAGCGCCAGGAAATTGCGCATGAGCTGCCAGCAGGGATGCAGGCCTTTGTTTATAATACGCGCCGCCCTATTTTCCAGGATGCACGTGTGCGCGAAGCCTTGGCTTATGCGTTTGATTTTGAATGGTCGAACAAGCAGCTGGCGTTCGGCAGCTATACCCGTACAAACAGCTATTTTGCAAACTCTCCGCTCGCAGCCACCCAGCCGATTTCCGAAGGGGAATTAAAGTTGCTCGAACCCTATCGTGCACAACTGCCGTCGCGCGTTTTTACCGACGCGTATCAACCGCCTAAAACCAACGGCTCGGGGGATGTGCGCGATAATTTGCGTCAGGCCAAAAAACTGTTGGAAGAGGCGGGATGGAAATTGGAGAATGGGCTGCTTAAAAATGCAGCTAAAGAACCGTTTACCTTCGAGATACTCTATGACAGCAACATGTTTGACCGCTGGATTTTGCCTTTTATCAGCAATCTGCGCAAATTGGGCATTCACGCCAATCTGCGGGTCATTGACGTGGCACAGTACCAGAATCGTATGAATGATTTTGACTTTGATATGACGGTTTCTTCGTTTGGTCAGGGATTGACCCCCGGCAACGAGCAGTCTGCGTATTGGGGATCGGCTGTTGCGGATGAAAAAGGCAGCATGAATATCATGGGCATTAAAAACCCAGCGATTGACGACTTGTCCCAAAAGATAACGCAGTGCCAGACCTATGAAGATTTGGTGACGACTGTGAAAGCATTAGACCGCGTGTTGCTGTGGAATTTCTACGTCATTCCGCAATGGTATGTCGGCACCTTCCGTATTGCCTATTGGAACAAGCTGGGTCACCCGGCGGCTACTCCGCCCTATGCTCTGCCGATGATTGATACGTGGTGGACAGCTTCGCCAGAGCGTCCGTAACTTTTGCCGCTATCTTTTGAAATTCGATCCCGGCAAGAGGTGTGCCGGCATCGCTGGCTGTGCGCAGTTGTGGATCCAAGGGAAGAGCCCCCAGAAAAGGGATATCCATTTCGGTGGCGCGTTGCGCGGCGCCTCCCGTGCCAAAAATGGCGCTTTCGTGGCCGCAATGTGGACAGCAAAAGAGGCTCATATTTTCGATCAGTCCCAAAATAGGCACATTCAACTTGCGGAACATTTCGATGCCTTTGATGCTGTCCAGCAAAGCAATATCCTGCGGCGTCGAGACGATCACCGCACCGCTAAGCGGCACTTTTTGTGCAACCGTCAGCTGGGCGTCGCCTGTGCCCGGAGGCATATCGAGAATCAGAACATCTAAATTCCCCCAATCGACATCGCGCAAGAGTTGTAAAATCGCGGATTGGACCATCGGGCCGCGCCAAATCATCGGTGTATTTTCGGCAATCATAAAACCGACAGACATGACACTCACACCATGCGCCTGCAAAGGCTGGATGCGCTCGTTTTTCTGCGACGGCTTATGGCCGCGCAAACCGAAAAGAGTGGGAATAGACGGGCCGTATATATCCGCATCCAACAGACCGACCCGTTGCCCTTGTTGCGCCAGTGCTACCGCCAGATTCGCGGCCACGGTCGATTTGCCGACGCCGCCTTTGCCGCTGGCTACCGCGATGATGTGTTTAACGTTGGGCAAGGTGAGAGGCGGATTTTTAGGAGACGTGGCAGCGGTGGGTGCCGCAGCACGCTCGGCTGTAAGAATAACCCGCGCGGAGGTGGCTCCGGGCAGGGCTGCCAAGACATCTTGGATCTGCATGCTCACGGCTTCCATTGTGGCGGCCTGCTGAGGATCGATTTCCAGCGTGACCAGAATATTCCCACTTTCGACCAATATAGTCGCGGGAGCCTTGGTCATCGAGGACAAAACCGAACGGATCTGTTCTTCCTTCGGCGGTTTCTTTTTCCACAACATGGGGTTCTTCTCTTTGCAAATAATCGGTCCTCCAGTATATATAAGAACACCCTGTCATGCGAGATGCTTATTATGAGTAACGAACCGGAAAATCCCTGGGCTAGTCCTAAAGCAACCCGTCCGACGGCACCGCCTCCCGGCTGGTCGTCGGGAGAGCGTCGCGGTGGCGGTGGAAATATTCCACCACTGCCGCCCTTTAAGATGCCGACCCAAGGTCCTGCGATTGCGCCGCGCCGTATCTTTGCGCTTGCGCTGATGGCTGTTGTGATTCTGTGGCTGGCCAGCGGTCTGTACCGCGTATTGCCGGAAGAGAATGCGGTGCTGTTGCATTTCGGGCAGTACATGCAAACAATCACCGACCCGGGGTTGCATTATCATTTGCCGGCGCCGATTGAAACGGTCCTGAAGCCGAATGTGACGTTTGAACGCCGGCTCGAGCTGGGGTATCGTGGCATGCCTTTCCAGACGAATACGAAACAGGATGTTCCCGAAGAAAGCATGATGCTGACGGGAGATGCCAATATCGTCGATCTTGACTTTGTGGTGCAATGGAAGGTCGGGGACGCCAAGCAATTCCTCTTTAATATTCGCGATCCCGAATCAACGCTCAAGCGTGTGGCCGAAAGCGCAATGCGCGAAGTCATCGGTCAAAACGAATTGCAGGATATTATCACCGATCGCCGCGAGGATATCGCGGCCCGTGTAAAGGCGATCATGCAGGACATCATGAAGTCCTATAATTCGGGAATTATTATTACCCAAGTGCTCATCCAGGACGCCACAGTGCCCCCACCGGTATTGGATGCGTTTGAGGATGTCATTCGTGCCAATCAGCAAGCCGAGACCATGCGTAACCAGGCGCTTAAGTACCGTAACGAAATCGTCCCCCGTGCCCAAGGCGATGCGATTCGTCTGGTCAAGGAAGCGGAAGGATACAAAGAAAGCGTCGTGGCCGGTGCACAAGGGGAAGCACAGCGTTTCGAAGATGTCTATAACGCCTATGTACAGGCGAAATCGGTGACGCGCACACGCATGTATATGGATGCGTGGCAGAGTATTCTGCTGAACACCGATGCAACGATTATAGACGGGGCGAAAAGTGGTGTGGTGCCTTATATGAATTTAGAATCCTTGCGTCGCAAGACGCCTGCCGAGGATACGGAGAATGTTCAATGACCCGGAACGCTGCCCCTTTTCTTGTTTTTGGTGCCTTCGCCATATTTTTGCTTATTGGCGAGACCTTCTTTATCGTGGATGAAACCAAGCAGGCGCTGGTGCTGGAGTTTGGCCGTCCGATTCAAACGGTACACGAAGCGGGCCTGTATTTTAAAACGCCCTTTATTCAACAGGTCGAGTTTTTTGAGCGGCGGGTGTTGGACGTCGACCCTGAGCCCGAGCGCGTGATTCTGGCGACGACCAATTCGGGTTTTATGGCGACCCTGCGCCAGCAAAAGACAGAAAGCGCTCCGGCCGATGGTGCGGCAACGGACGAATCGAAAGATGCGATGAACGATAGCGGATCGCCCTTTATTGTGGATACGTTCGCCCGTTACCGCATCACGGATCCGCTGAAATTCCGCCAGCGCCTGACCAGTGAAGAGGCGGCTAAGCTGCGAATCACCAACGAGATGGAAAGCACTACCCGGGATGTGCTGGGCCGTTCGACAATCGAGCAGCTTTTGTCGCCGGAGCGGACCAAGCTGATGGAGCTGATCAAACAGCGGGCCAATGGTGCCGTATCGGATCTAGGTATTGAAATCGTCGATGGGCGAATCAATCGTGCCGACCTGACC
>CAYRRF010000050.1:0-10444 GCA_964426595.1 uncultured Bdellovibrionales bacterium
GATAAGTATATGTTTTATTTTCAAAAAGAGCTCCCTAACGCCTTTATAATAACATATTATAATATTAAAATCAAGGGGATAAAGAGCGATTAAGCGGGTTGCCAACGGCTTGCCAGTCGCTAGCCTTGTCCGTCATGTCCTTGTCCACACGCATTACAACGCTCACAAAAAAATTCGCCCATCACCGCTATATGGAGTGGGGATTGTTTGCCTATGCGGTCGTCGAGAGTCAGTTTTTGCCCATTCCGCCCGATGTTATTTTGATCGTGCTGGCGTTGGTTCGCGGTAAACAGGCCCAGCGTTTTGCACTTATTACAGCGATCGGTTCGGTCTTGGGTGGCATTGTCGGATATATGATCGGGCGCTACGCCTTTCAACCGGTGGCTGTTCCTATCTTAAACTGGTTTTGTGATGCGCCGACAGATTTGGTTTGTCCGGATGTTTTTGTACCGAAACTGAAAAAGCTTTTTGCCGAGGATGGCTCGTGGGTAATTGCAGCATCGGCGATCTCGGCGATTATCCCGTATAAATTTACGATTTTGGCGGCTGGTGTCGCCCAAATGGCGTTGACCCCCTTCATTATCGTTTCGTTTGTCGTGCATTGGTTCCGCTATGCGCTGGTATCGTTCCTGGTGGCCCGTTATGGGCAAAGAATGGTGCATCTGGTGCGTGACCAGCTGCCGCTTGTCTTTACGATTGTGGGCACGCTGGTGCTTGTAATCTATGCGCTTATTCGCTATTTTTAAGCCATGGAACAGATTTGGACCTTCGTCAAAAAAATGACACTCCGCCAGTGGGGTTTGAGCTTCGCTCTGCTGTCGGCTTTGATTTTAGCCGCCGCCTTTATCAGCCAGTACGGCTTTGGGATGCAGCCCTGCAAGCTGTGCCTTTATCAGCGCTGGCCCTATGGTCTGGCCATTGTGCTGGGGGGCGTGTTGTTTTTCAAATCCCAGGACCGCTTGATTGCGCACATCCTGTTGGCCTTGTTGGCCGCTGTCTTTTTGTTTAATGCCGGTCTGGCGTTCTTTCACGTCGGCGTCGAATATCACTGGTGGACCTTTAGCAGCGATTGCACGGCCACCGCGATTAAACCCCACGCCAGTGTCGATGCGTTGTTACAAGCCTTGCGTGCGGCGCCCGTAGTGCGTTGCGACGAGCGCCATCCATTTTTGTTCGGGATGACGATGGCGTTTTACAATGTGCTGATATGTTTGGGACTGGCCGGTCTTGTGGGCCTGATCTGGTACCGCGATCAGCGTTCCAGTTCGCTGTCCCAGTAAAGATAATCGTGCCAGGTCTGGTGCAAAAAACGGGGCGGATATTTCCGCCCCATATCTTGTAATTCAAAGCTTGTCGGCTCAAAAGGTTCCCGTAAAGGATACATGTGGCATTCCTGCGGCAGGCGGTTGCCTTTCCGCATATTGGCGTCCCGACAGGCGGTGACGATGTTCTCCCATGTCGTCTTGCCGCCGCGCGACCGCGGGATGACATGATCGAATGTCAATTCGCTGACAGGCACTTTTTTGCCGGTGTACTGGCAGGTGAAATTATCCCGCAGAAAAACATTGAAGCGTGAAAACGCGGGGCGCACTTTGGGCGTGTAATATTCCTTTAGTGCAATGACGCTGGGAAGCTGCCACGCGGCGTTGGGGGAAGCGACGCTGCGATCATAGTACGCCAGAATATTGACGCGATCGAGGAACACGGCCTTGATCGCTTCTTGCCACGATAAAAGAGACAGCGGGTAATAACTCAAGGGTCGAAAATCAGCGTTTAAGACCAGTGCCGGACAATCAGAAGATGAAAGCGGCTTGAAGACAGTTTCGGTCAGGTCGAGCAGATCCAAGGTCATGCATCCTATCCTACTTGACCCTAGCATACCAAAAATTCGTTGAAAAGCCGTTGCTTTTTATTGGAAAATGCCGCGAACGAAGGCCACGGCCTCTTGAATGCCCGCATCATCGATGCTGTGGACCAGAAAGGGACGCTGGACCAGCCGCACGTCGCCTCCGGCGGCGCGGATGGTGTTTTCCGCATACATGCTGGCCATGACCGGGACAACCGGGTCGGCCATGCCGTGGATTAACAGGACGGGAGGCAGAGGATGCAGCTTTTCCTGTTCCAGTGTCTCGGGACTGATCATCGCACCGGAAAAACCGACAATCCCGCCCAGGCCATCGACCAGGCGCAAGCCGGTATGCAAGGCCATCATGGTGCCTTGCGAAAAACCAACCAGAACGATTTTCGAATGCGGGAGGGCAAAACGTGTGGCGGTGTGTTCGACTAAATCCACAATCAACGGCGCTGCGCTGCGCACGCCTTGATCGATTTGCAAGGTGGAGCGATCCCACAGGTCAAACCACTGGAAGCCGTTATAAGTCATCATAACGGGATGTGGAGCGTTGGGTGACAGGAAAGCCGTGTTCGGAAGATGTTCTTGAAAATAGGGGGCCAGGCCCATCAGGTCATCGCCGTTGGATCCCAGACCATGCAGGAAAATAACGGCGCTGGTCACGCGCTCGGGGATAATTTCGGGGCCGGTCAGGGGTGTAGAGGTCATGCGCCTTACGTTTTTACAGCTTTCTGGCCTCTTGGCAAGGGCAGGGGCGTAACCTATCATTAAGCAACACACAGATAGGATGGACCCATGACAAATCTTGTAGTTGCAGCAATGGCTCTGGCGATGGCGGCGGTTCTGGCCGTGCTGGCCATGGGGCTTTATACGATGGTGCGCGGTAAAGACGTCACCGGCAAAAAAGCCAACAAGCTGATGTGGTGGCGTGTCTATTTGCAAGCGCTGGCTTTGGCCTTGTTTGCTGTTGTGCTTGTTCTTCGCTCGATGGGGTAAATGATGAAAGTTCTTATTCCGGTCAAACGTGTTGTTGATTACAACGTCAAAGTACGGGTCAAAGCCGATCAATCCGGCGTCGATCTGGATAACGTCAAAATGTCCATGAACCCGTTTGACGAGATTGCGGTCGAAGAGGCCGTCAAAATGAAAGAGTCCGGCAAAGCGACGCAATTAATTGCGGTGACAATCGGTCCTGCAGCAGCCGTGGATCAGTTGCGTACAGCGCTGGCGTTGGGCGTGGATCGCGCCGTGCATATCCCGCATGACGGCATTGTCGAGCCGCTGGCGGTTGCAAAATTACTGGCGGCGGTCATCGCCAAAGAAACGCCGGATCTGGTGATCATGGGCAAGCAGGCGATTGATGATGATGCCAACCAGACAGGCCAGATGTTGGCCGCGTTGTTGGACTGGCCACAGGCGACCTTTGCCTCCAAAGTGGAATTCGTCGGTGACGAGCTGCAGGTCACGCGCGAGATTGACGGCGGATTGGAAACGGTTGCGGTCTCCAAGCCCGCGATCATCACCACGGATTTGCGTTTGAACACGCCGCGCTATGCAGCCCTGCCGAATATCATGAAGGCGCGTCAAAAGCCGATTGAAACCCATACGCCCGACAGTCTTGGCGTTGCCGTTGCGCCGCGCCTGACATCGGTCAAAGTTACCGAGCCCTCGAAACGCAAAGCCGGTATCAAAGTCGCCGACGTCACCGATCTGGTGCGTCGTTTGAAAGAGGAGGCAAAAGTCCTATGAGCATTCTTATTCTGGCCGAACACGATCACGCTTCCTTAAAGCCCAGCACCTTGTCTACAATAGCCGCCGCCAAGCAATTAGGCGGGCCTGTTCATCTGTTGGTGTTGGGCAACAAGCCCGATAGCGCAGTCGCGATGGCGCAAAGCTGTGCGGATGTCGAAAAAGTCATCGTCGGTGATGCCGCGCAGTTTGAAAAGACTTTGGCCGAGGTGTTCGCTGCGGCCATTTTGGAAATTGCCGATGGGTATAAATTCATTTTGGCTCCGGCTACGACCTTCGGTAAAAACATTTTGCCCCGTGTCGCCGCTAAACGCGATGTGCAACAGATTAGCGATGTCATGGCCATTGAAAGCCCCAACCGTTTCGTGCATCCGATTTATGCCGGGAATGCGTTGCAGACGTTGGATACGGCGCAAATCCAGAACATCATGACTGTGCGTCCGACTTCTTTCACGCCCGTTAAACCCGGTGGTGGCAGTGCCGCAGTCGAGAAAAAAGCCTTTGCCGCCGTTGCGGTGCGTTCGAAATTCGTCGCTTTAGAAGAGTCCAAAGGCGATCGTCCGGAACTGACCGCGGCCCGTATCGTTGTGTCGGGTGGCCGTGGCGTCGGTTCGAAAGAGAATTTCAAAGTCATTGAAAGTCTGGCGGACAAGCTGGGCGCGGCTGTCGGCGCGTCGCGCGCGGCGGTGGATGCGGGCTTTGTGCCGAACGATTATCAGGTCGGACAGACGGGCAAGATTGTTGCACCCGATTTATATATCGCTGTCGGCATTTCCGGCGCCATCCAGCATCTGGCGGGGATGTCTGGGTCGAAAATCGTCGTGGCAATCAACAAAGACCCCGACGCCCCGATCTTTTCCGTTGCCGACTATGGCCTTGTTGCAGACCTGTTTACAGCGGTGCCGGAGATGGTGTCGAAGGTGTAGTCCTTACATCTGCAGATCGTTTTTGATGGCCATTTTCTTGGCGTCTTCTGTACCGCCACCGATACGGCTAAGCGGCAAATCACACATGATCTTCATCAATGGGAAATCATTGGTAAATCCGGCGCCGCCGCAACGGACGACGCATTCCGCGGCAATGTTGAATCCTTCGCGCCCGGATTTCAAAAACGATATCGAGCTGTTTTGATCATTAAGTGAGTTCGGGTTTTGCATGTATTGCGCGACGAGCTGGTAATTATAGCCACGCATGGCTTCAAGTTCTGCCTTCATGTTGGCAAAATTAAACCCTACGGCCTGGTTCTCGATAATCTGTTTGCCGAATTGTACACGTTTTTGATTATAGTCCAGAGCATAGTCATAGGAATGTTGTGCCATTTCAACGGACATGCTGGTCAGAGATGTGCGTTCAGTTCTTAATCCATGGCGTAAGATTTCCGTTCCTTGTCCGGGTTTGCCCAGCATAGCCGATTTAGGAACACGACATTCATCAAATTCAAGACTCCATGTGTTCGAGCGCTTCATACCGCCTTTTTTGATGCGCTGTACGCGTGTAAATCCCGGGGTTTCTGTATTAAACAGAAATGCCGAAAGCCGTTTGGATTTCGATGCTTCGGGATTTGTTACGGCGTATAATACGATAACGCCAGCCTCGCCGCCATTTGTAATCCAGGTTTTGCTGCCCTTGATGATGTAGTCGTTTCCATCTTCAATCGCCCTTGTTTTCATGGATAAAACGTCTGTACCCGCTTCGTCTTCGCTCATGGCCAAAGCGCCAACCATTTCACCGTTTATTAAAGAGGGAAGGTATTCTTCTTTTTGTTTTTCTGTTCCCCATTCCAAGATACGTCCCATGCACAAGTCGACATGTGCAAGTTGACTAAGGCTGATGGATCCGGAGTGGCGCGCAATAGCACCCGTTGCGGCGACCGCAGCCATAAAGCCGGCATCGCATCCGCCATATTTATGCGGCATGTTTAAACCAAGTAATCCCTGATTCCCCATATCCTTCCATAGATGATGTGGAAAGATGTGACCTGTGCCTGCTGTTTTTTCTTCTGCTGTTTCTTCAACGGGATCTAAAGGTGCAATTGTTTTTGCGGCATAGTTATAGGCTTGCGTATAATACTCTGTTGTTTGGCCTGAAGGGTCATACAGGTTCAGCAGTTGCAGAGTCTGGTTGTTGTAAGCCATATCGATTTCTCCAAGAAGGGGTGTTGCTGCGCATATTTAGCAGGCATAATCCAGAAATGCAAGGGGGGGCGTCAAGCTGCCTTGTTTATCAAGGTCTTAATAGGTATAAAGCTTGTGCGGTGGGTGGGCTATAGCCAGCCAACAATTACAGATAAAGATAGCTATTACAGAAAAACCTCTCCCACAAGGGGCGAGGTTTTCTTCGTAAATGGTTGGCCTTGTCTATCAGTAATTACTGATTTTGATTACTTCACAAAATCTTTGGCGGGGGCATAGATGTCCGTGTTATATTCCTTGGCGTAACGGCTGACTATGCCGTCGAACACGCCATCATTTACAAGCTGCGTTGTTGCCATGTTCAAGATATCACGCAATTTATATTCACCGAGTTTGACCGCGAGATGCTCGCCGAAAACGCGGGCGGCCGGTACACCGGGAACGATTTTGATTTGATTGGGATTTGTTTTGGAGAAGTCTGTCAAAGTTCCTTTATCAAAGAACAGGATGTCGGCCTTTTTGGTTGTGAGCTGCATGACAAATTCGGCAACGGAAATAGAGCCCGCCAGTGGAATTGCCTGGGCTTGTGGCAACCGCTCCCGCACAAGATCAAGGCTGAAATCGCCTTCAATGCCGGCGCCTTTGATGTCTTTATTATTGGCTTTCGACAAATCGCCGTCAAAGCGATTATCATCGGCACGAACGATGGCATAGATGGCGCTATAAAACTCTGGACGGTCGACAAAGGTCATACCGGTATAGCGTCCGGCGCTTGGCCAGATCGTTTGGCACATGACATCAAATTTATTGGCAGACAGGGCTGTTGAGACGTCGCCAGGACCAACTTCCATTTTCCAGTTGATTTTAAGGCCTAAATTTTTGCCAATAGCTTCCATCATTTCGTAGTTGATGCCACCTAAGGCGCCTGTATTGGCGTCTTTGGTGATATAAGGAGGAGCGATGATGTAACCGCAATCAATCGCGCGGTTTTTCATCACACGCTCAAAAACATCTTCAGCCTGTGCTGTATGAGATACCGACAGTAGCGCAAACGTCGTAAACAAAAGCCAAAAGTTTTTCATTTTTTCCCCTATAAATGTACAAACACAACTATTCTAGACTCGCATGGGGGGGGCGTCAAGCCGCCTTGTTTATCAACGCCTTAATGGGTGCAAAGCTGTTGCGATGGTGGTGGGTTACGCCTAAGGCAGCAAGGCCTTGTTGGTGGGTGGCCCTGCAATAGCCCGCATTGGTTGCCCAGCCATATCCGGGGTGCGCCGCATCCAGTTCGGCCATCAAGCGATCGCGTGTGACTTTGGCGATGATGGAGGCTGCGGCAATGCTGGGCACTTTTGCATCGCCGCCCACAACCGTTTCCACGACACATCCCAGTTTCGGTGCACGGTTGCCATCGACAAAGGCTTTGCCCGGGCGTTGTGCCAGACCTTCGAAGGCGCGCTGCATCGCCAGCATGGTTGCTTGCAGGATATTCAGGTGATCAATCTCGTGCACCGAGGCCTCGCCCAGTGCAAATACGCACGATTCAATCAAGAGCGGAAACAATTTTTCGCGCTGGGCCGTGGAAAGTTTTTTGCTGTCGGTCACGCCGCTGAAAAAGGCGGGCAGGGGATCGGGCAAGATAACAGCACAGGCGATCACGGGGCCAGCCCATGGGCCGCGGCCGACCTCGTCGATGCCGCAGGTGATCATGAACGTCCCAACAGGCCCATGCGTTGCGCCAGGGCAATCGCACTGCAGCCAACCAGAGACACGGCCGCGGGGGCAACCGTCAGGATCATGTGGTCTTGCAGCAATTTGTTGACAAATAACCATACAAAGAAGCCCGAAGAGACAAAGATGGTCATCGTCACCAGACGGTCCACCAGCACGGTGCGTTTAAACCATCCCAAGGCGGCAAACATAAAGACCGGCGCCAGCACATACAGCAAGCTGACAGCATCAAACAGGAACTGGATGATGTTGCTGATGGTCAGGGCAATCAAGGTGGTAAAGCACAAGGCGCTGACCAGAAAGA
Organism: uncultured Bdellovibrionales bacterium; assembly: GCA_964426595.1. Classification (GTDB taxonomy): domain Bacteria; phylum Pseudomonadota; class Alphaproteobacteria; order Micavibrionales; family SZUA-601; genus JAQGJA01. Next base: position 7,769 of record CAYRRF010000050.1, read on the forward strand.
TCCGTGCCCAGCGGATGTAACGAGCCTTGTCTTGCGCGACGGAAGGCGGGGCGATGTTTTTGATTGCGGTCGAGATAAACAGATAGGTATGGGTATCCAAGGCCGAGGTCGTAATGGCGACGATGACGATGGCGATATAAGACAGGATATACGGCGATACCAGCTCGGCCTGATAAAAATCAAACACGGCATGTTGCGGATCGGCGCCGGGAAGAAGCGTCTTGATACCAAAGCCGAGGAAAACCAGACTGAGCGTCATGATAACCAGAGCAGGTCCGGCCATCGGAAAGCCCCAGCGAATAACCTTGCCGCTGCGGGCCGAGAATAAATGCTGCCAGACATCACCGCCGGCAATTGGATATAAAAAGCCGATCAGGAACAACGCCAGACTATTGACCGGACCCATGCTGAATACCGAAGTGTAATTGGTGACATCGGCCATATCCGGCTTGATCAGGAAAGGGATAATGATGAGGGAGATAATCCAAAAGAACTGGATGGTATTGGTGCGGATGACGGCGTGATAGCCCCCGGCAAACAAATAGGCCCCGACAACGGCCGCAACGCTCAGCATGCCGATCCATTCGGGCAGGTGCAGCAGTGTGGAAAAGAAATTCCCCGCCACATAGATCTGCATCGACATGATTAGCAGCGAACCGATCAACATCATGACAGTGGCCAGTTTTTGCGTATAGACACCGATATCATCCCGCAGCATCTGGTTGACGGTCAGATAATCATGCTTGACGGAGATTCTGCGGGCGTGTGGACCGATCAGCGCATACAAGCAAAAAGCAAGAAACATCCCCAGGAACAACCAGGCGCCGGCGTAGCCATGTGTGTAGCCAAAGCTGACCCACAGAACGATGCCCGCCCCGTCGCGGATCCCGGCAGCGAGGGTGCCGGTAGTGGCGACATAGCCGACATTACGTGCACCGATGGCATAGGTGTCGGTTCCGGATCGGCCCTTGTCCCGCCAGTTGACGATCACCAGCATGGCAAAATAGGCAAAAAGAACGATCAGTGTAATAAGCTGGGTATCGGACATGAAAATTCCTCTTTCTTACCTCTCCCCTTGCGGGAGAGGTCGGTGAGACGAAGTCGAGACGGGTGAGGGGTATAATGCAGCAAGGCGAAAAAGTTTTTTTGCTTCACCGCCCCCCCTCACCCAATCCCTCACCCGCCCATTTCAACGAAACGGGGGGAGAGGGTTTTGTTTGTGGCTTGATTCTTCTATAAAACCCGCTATTGGTCAAGGGGAAGAAGGATATCCCATGTTGCACTGGCCCCCCCGAAAAGGTGATTTGCCCAATCTGCTGACCGTGTTTCGGTTGGTGATTATTCCTTTTATGGTGGTGTTTATGCTGGTGCCGAAATCCTGGGCCGCGTGGACGGTCTTGGGGTTGTATGTCCCCGCCGCCGTGAGTGATTATTTTGACGGTTATTTGGCGCGCATGTACAAAGCGGCCTCACCGATCGTTGTGTTCCTGGATCCGATTGCAGACAAACTTTTTGTCGGCGCGATTTTGTTCATGCTGGCGGCGACAGGACGTTTGGAAAACTGGTGGGCGGTTCCCGCGCTGTTAATTTTGATGCGCGAGTTATTTATCGCCGGCTTACGCGAATTTTTGGGCGCCAAGGATATCAAGATGCCCGTCACGCGTCTGGCCAAGTGGAAAACAGGGACGCAAATGGTGGCGATTGGTTTTCTGATCATGTGGCCCTATGTCTCCGAGGATTGGCCTGCTAAAGACATCCAGCAAGTCACTTTATCGTTTGGAGTTGTCGTGGCCATCGTTTCCGAGTGGCTGGGCAAAATCGGTTTATTGGTGGCTATGGTTTTGACGCTAAAGACAGGGTGGGATTATACCCGTGCCGCCTGGCCGCATTTAAAGGGCGATGGTACATCGTCTTAAGAGGTGGGCTTGAGATGATTCCACATCGTCTTAAAAAAGCCAGGCCCGTCCTTTAATTTCTCGCGGGGCAGATCCAGCCCGTGTAAAAATTCGTGCAGAGCGCCGTTGAAATTTTGCGCCAAATGGTGTTCTTGTTTGGGCTGGTCTTTATACGTTTCGCTGGCTTCCTTCATCGTGTTGGAAAAATCGATAATCGCATAAATTTCGCCAATCACATACAAACCGACTGTTTTGATAGCTTTGGACCCGCCTTCCCAAAAGTGAACGCTTCGCGAGAAATGAATAAGCTCGCGCGCCGCTTTGATTTTATCCGCTTCGGATATGCCCTCGGACTCGCAGAGGGCGACGTTATTCCGGGCATGGGTTAATTGCTTGTGGGCGTGCCGGACAACAATCTCATTTGCCGTTTCACTCAGCAGCCCCAAAGCTGCAACCCCCAGCCCGATAGAAGGAGCGCCCAAACACGCCAGTCCCAATCCAAGAGCCGAAGTGATTTTGTTTGTGTTCTCCATGAAGGCATCGGCGCGCTGAATGACAAGCGCTTCCTTTTCCAGCGTCTTATAGAGGCGGTGTGCGCCGTTCTTTTTGCAAAAGGCTTTTTTGTTTGGCCGCAGTTCCAGCAGCACCGGCAATCCATGATGATAGGCGCCGATGACATCGCCGGATTCCCCCAAGCGCATATAGGGGTGATCCGGGGTCAGGCCTTCGGGATAAATCGGGGGCTCTGATTCGACGGGGCCGGTGGAGGAGGTCATGCCCC
>CAYRRF010000050.1:10454-10944 GCA_964426595.1 uncultured Bdellovibrionales bacterium
TTGCATAAAATATGTTAATATACAAGCGGGGAAAAAGCCGTTACTGCTTTTCTTTTTTAATTTTTCGCCATTCGGTCACGTTGGCGTTGTGCTGTTCGAGCGTTTCACTAAAGACATGGCCGCCCGTGCCATCGGCGACAAAGTACAAATAGGCATTTTTATCCGGATGCAATACGGCTTCCAAACTGGCTCGTCCCGGATTGGCAATCGGACCGGGGGGCAGGCCGACATGTTTGTAGGTGTTATACGGCGAGTCCGTTTCCAGATGTTTTTTGAGCAGGGGCTTGCCGCCCATATGGCCCAACCCCTCCGTGACGGCATAGACGACGGTCGGATCGGTCTGCAGCGCCATGCCGATTTTCAGGCGGTTATAAAACAATCCGGCGATCTTGGTACGCTCTTCCGGTTTACCCGTTTCTTTTTCCACGATGGAAGCCAACGTTACGGCTTCTTCGGGGGATTTCAACGGCACGGTGGTATCGCGCTCGGC